>JASBUD010000297.1 GCA_030148105.1 Microbacterium sp.
GCGTCACCGACCTGGCGGGACCCTCATCGGGGATGAGGCGCAGGGTGGCGGCATCCGTCACCGCCACGTGCGCGCCGACCGCGACACCGGCGGCCTCCAGCGAGCGCAGCAGGTCGGAGTCGCGGTCGCTCACCCTCAGCACCCGCGCGGTGTGCCCCGGGGCGGCGTCGGCGAGCAGGACGAAGGGCTCGCGGTGCACCTGGCCGTCGGCATCCGGAATCGCATCGCCGTGCGGGTCGAAGCGGGGGCGTCCGAGCAGCGCGTCGATGCCCTCGAGCAGGCGGTCGCTCAGCGCATGCTCGAGCACCTCGGCCTCGTCGTGGACTTCGTCCCACGCGTAGCCGAACTCGCGGACGAGCCACGTCTCGATGAGGCGGTGCCGGCGGATCACGGATGCCGCGCGGCGCGCCCCCGCATCGCTCAGCGAGATCGGTCCGTAGGGGCGGTGCGTCACGAGCCCCTGCGCGGCGAGCTTCTGCACCATCTCGGTCACACTCGAAGGGGCCAGCCCCAGTTCGGCGGCGAGCTGGGACGGGGTGATGCGCTCCGGCTGCCACTCGGTGTGGTGGTAGATCGTCTTCAGATAGTCGTCGATCGCGGCGGAGGGGGGCACGCGTTCAGGCTACCGGCGTCGCCCGTCGGGCTGAGAAGTCGCAGCTGTGGTGAAACGCCCGGGAGAAATGGACCCGGAGACGACTGTGGCGGGCGAAAGACCCCGGAATCTCCCCGTGCTTTCACGGGCACGTGATCAGGCGCCGGTGATCACGAGGACCAGGAGCACGCCGTTCAGTGCGATCAGGAACACCGACGCGGCGATGCCGGCGGCAGTGGTGAGCACACGATTGCGGTGAGCGCCGAGCGTGCGGCGCTGCGCGGTGAGGGTGACGAGCGGGATGAGGGCGAACGGGATGCCGAACGACAGCACGACCTGACTGAGGACGAGCGCGAGGGTCGGATCGACGCCGAGTCCGAGGAGCACGAGCGCGGGCACGAGGGTCACCAGCCGGCGGGCGAGGAGCGGGATGCGCACGCGGAGGAGTCCGTGCATGATCTCCGCGCCGGCGTAGGCGCCGACGCTCGTCGACGCGAGACCGCTCGCGAGCAGTCCGACGGCGAACAGCGTCGCGACGACAGGGCCGATGCCGCTCTGCAGCGCGGCGTACGCGCCCTCGAGCGTGTCCGTGCCGTCGACGCCGGCGAGGTTCGCGGCCGCGAGCAGCAGGATGCAGAGGTTCACGGTGCCGGCGATCAGCATCGCGATGCTGACGTCCCACTTCGTCGCCCGCAGGAGTCGGGTGGTCGAGATGCCGCGGAGCTGCTCGAGCGGCGCCGGGGTGCGTGAGCCCGGGTCGGCCGGCGCGAACCGGTCGCGGGCGAGGGCGCTGTGCGCGTAGATCGCGTGGGGCATGATCGTCGCGCCGAGGATCGAGGCGGCCAGGAGCACCGAGCCGGTGTCCTCGAAGCGCGGGACGAGCCCTCCGACGATCGCGCCCGGTTCGGGCGGAGCGATGAAGACACCGAACGTGAAGCCGATCGCGATGATCGCGACCAGTCCGATCACGACGAACTCGAACGTCTTCGGCCCGCGACGTGACTGGAGCAGGAGCAGCGCGATCGAGACGGCGCCGGTGATCGCGCCGCCCCAGAGGAGAGGGATGCCGAACAGCAGGTTCAGCGCGACCGCACCGCCGATCACCTCGGCGATGTCGGTTGCCATCGCGACGAGCTCGGCCTGCAGCCAGTAAGAGCGCCGGGCCCACGGCCGGCGGATGCGATCGCCGAGCACTTCGGGCAGGCTCCGGCCGGTCACGATGCCGAGCTTCGCGGACAGGTACTGGATGAGCCACGCCATCACGTTTCCGAGGACGACGACCCAGACCAGCAGGTAGCCGTACGCGGCGCCGGCCGTCATGTTGCTCGCGACATTCCCGGGGTCCAGGTACGCGACGCCCGCGACGAGTGCGGGACCGATCAGCCACGCCGCGCGTGCCGTCGCGCGCGGCGGACTCGACGTTTTCGGCACACCGAAACCCTAGCGCCGTTTTCGGCTTGCCGAAATATCTCCCTGTCACAGGTTGGCGATGCCGATCTGCAAAGGCCCTACGAAACCTCAGGCGCCCACGCAGGGAACTGGCGCCGAAGCGCGACGTGGCACCCGATAACCTGACCCGATGACCGCCGAGCCTGACGCCGAGCCCTCGCACGGCGTCGGGCCGTGGCCCGGCGGACCGGGCGAATGGCCCGACGACCCGCGCCTCGACCCGGATCTGCTCGCGCACGGCGACACCCGCAACGTCGTGGACGCCTACCGCTACTGGCGCATGGACGCAATCGTCGCCGACCTCGACACCCGGCGGCATCCGTTCCACGTCGCGATCGAGAACTGGCAGCACGACATGAACATCGGCTCGATCGTGCGGAGCGCGAACGCGTTCCTCGCCGCCGAGGTGCACATCATCGGCAAGCGCCGCTGGAACCGGCGCGGCGCGATGGTGACCGACCGGTACCAGCACGTCCGCCATCACGAGGACGTCGCGACGTTCACGGCGTGGGCTCGGGATGCCGGCATCCCCGTCGTCGCGGTGGACAACCTTCCGGGCGCCGTGCCCGTCGACCGAGCCGAGCTGCCGGAGCGCTGCGTCCTGCTCTTCGGGCAGGAGGGTCCCGGTCTGTCTGCGGAGGCGCTGGCGGCGGCATCCGGAACCGTCGAGATCACGCAGTATGGCTCGACCCGCTCGATCAACGCGTCGGCGGCTGCCGCCGTCGTGATGTACGAGTGGTGCCGCCGCTGGGCGTGAGTCAGTCCGCGGCGCCCGTCGACGCGGCGTAGCGCGCGGGTTCCGGCGTCCGGGTGAACAGGCGTCCGGTGATGGAGAACGGGGTGATCCGCACCCAGCGGTACTTGAGCGTCGGGATCCACGGTCGAAGCGGCAGGGCGTCCGCCGCGTCGATGTCGGCCTGGCGGGCGAGGCGCGTCGCGGTGCCCTTCACCACGACACTCGCCGCCTGGTGCTCGTCCCATCGGTCGACTTCGAACGCGACCTCGGCGTTCTCGGCGAGGTCGGTGAGCTTCGATCCGGGCGCGGTGCGGAACAGCAGCCGCGGCCCGTCCACGACGTAGTTCACGGGGAAGATGTCCGGTCTGCCGCCCGCCGCGACCGCGAGTCGACCGACCTCGCCGCGGGCGAGCAGGTTCCAGCAGGCGTCTTCGTCCAGGTCCCAGACCACGGGTGCACCCTCATCCATGCGGTCAGTCAACGCGCCCGCAACGCGTGGCACCCGGGCCGAAGGTCCCGCAGCAGCTCACGCCCCGGCGGTCATCCAAGCCGCGCCGCGCACTCGCCAGCCGAGCGTTGCGAGCCGGGCGAGCATGTAGACGCCGAAGAACGCGACCGACAGCCACGCGAGCCCGGCCGCGCCGCTGACGCCGACGGCTGCGAGGACGATGAGCGCGGGGACGAAAGGCACGAGGTTCAGCACGCCGGCGATCGCGAGGTACTTCGCATCACCGGCGCCGATGAGGACGCCGTCGAGCACGAACACCACTCCGCACACGGGCTGCGCGATCGCGAGGATCAGCAGGGCCGGCTGGATCAGGGCAGCCAGGGCAGGATCCCCGGTGAAGAGCAGGCCGATCACGCCGGACAGCGCAGCGATCACCCCGCCGACGATCACCCCGAACCACACGCCCCACGCCACGGTGCGGCGGAGTGTGCGGTGGACCTCATCGAGCGCGCCCGCCCCGAGGCCCTTCCCGATGAGCGCCT
>JASBUD010000303.1 GCA_030148105.1 Microbacterium sp.
CCTTGCGGCGGTCCTGGGACTTCGTGGGCACGGATGTGTCCTTCCAAAACGACATGGCCGCGTCTTTCGCGGACTCATGGACGTATCCCCGCCCCACCCTGCTCGGTGCGCACGTCGGGGCGCAGCGAAGGTGTGATGTGAGGAGGAGATACCCGAAAACGACGTTTCGAGCCGGTCAAGCTTACCAGATCGGGATCAGCCGCCGATGATGCGCCGGATCTTCTCGAGCCGCGCCTGTACATCGCGCTCCTGACCGTGGGCGGTCGGCTCGTAGTAGCGGCGTCCGTGCAGATCGTCGGGCAGGTACTGCTGAGCCACGACGCCGACGTCGGAGTCGTGGGGGTAGCGGTACCCCTTGCCGTGTCCGAGCCGCTTCGCTCCGGGATAGTGGGCGTCACGCAGGTGGGGCGGGACACGACCGAAGCCGCCCGCCCGCACGTCGGCGATCGCCTTGTCGATCGCGAGGTAGGCGGCGTTGGACTTCGCCGTCGTGGCCAGGTACGCGGTGGCCTCTGCGAGCGGGATGCGGCCTTCCGGCATCCCGATGAAGGCGACGGCGTCGGCGGCGGCGACCGCGATCAACAGCGCCTGCGGATCGGCGAGGCCGATGTCTTCGGATGCCGAGATCACCAGCCGCCGGGCGATGAAGCGCGCATCCTCCCCCGCCTCGATCATGCGGGCGAGGTAGTGCATGGCCGCGTCGACGTCGGAGCCGCGGATCGACTTGATGAAGGCGCTGATCACGTCGTAGTGCTCGTCGCCCTGGCGGTCGTAGCGCAGCAGCGCTCGGTCCACGGCGCTCGCGACGTGATCGGCGGTCACGGTCGGCTTCTCGTCCGACGCGTCATCGGGCTCCGCGAGCGCCGCGGCGGCCTCGAGCGCCGTCAGTGCGCGACGCGCATCGCCGGAGGCCAAGCGCACCAGGGCGTCCCGCGCCTCGGGCGCGACGCTCACCCGAGCCGACAGACCGCGCGGATCGGCGACCGCGCGGTCCAGCAGCATTGCGAGATCGTCGTCCGTGAGCGGCTGGAGCGTGAGCAGCAGCGAGCGGGACAGCAGGGGCGAGATCACCGAGAACGAGGGGTTCTCGGTCGTGGCGGCGATCAGCACGACCCAGCCGTTCTCCACACCCGGAAGCAGCGCGTCCTGCTGGGCCTTGGTGAAACGGTGGATCTCGTCGAGGAAGAGGATGGTGGACTGCCCGTAGAGATCGCGCTGCGTGAGGGCCTCCTGCATGACCTCCCGCACGTCCTTGACGCCCGCCGTGACCGCGGAGAGCTCGACGAAGCGGCGCCCGGACGAGCGGGCGATCGCTTGCGCGAGGGTCGTCTTGCCCGTGCCGGGCGGTCCCCAGAGGATCACCGAGCTCGCGGCGCCGGTCGAGACGTCGGCGCGCGCAAGCTGCACGAGGGGTGAACCGGGCTTGAGCAGATGGGACTGACCCGCGACCTCGTCCAGCGATGTCGGGCGCATCCGCACGGCGAGGGGGGTCTGGCCCTGGAAGAGCGCGGCGGAGGACACCGCTCAAGGCTAACGTCCGCGTCGGACGCGCGCGTTTGGCGGCCACCCCGGCGGACCGTAGGATCGTCCCGCCCGGGAAGCCCGGGGTATGAAGGAGGTCCCGTGGCCACGGGTGGCAAGCAGCGCGACACGCGAGCCGAGCGCGAGCGGGCGCGGGTGTATCAGGCTCGGCAGAGCTTCCACGATTCGCTGGCGCGGCGGCGCCGCCGCGACGATCTGATCGCGGGCATCGCCGGAGGGGCACTGATCGTCGCGATCCTCATCGGTCAGACCCTGTACTACACCGCCGGACCCGGCGCCCCGTCCCCCGCGCCCACTGCGACACCGTCCACCAGCCCCTCGAGCACGCCGGTGCCCAGCGACACCGCGTCCCCGGAGCCCTCGCCGACCGTCACGGAGTGACCCGGAGCACCGGCGACCCGACGTCCGTCACGGATCGGTGTCGGAGCGCGCGGAGCCCGCGGCGCCGGGGGCGGCCCGTACTAGGCTGAGGAGCCATCCATACTCCCCCAGGCGGCGCGAGCCGCGATGAGGTGCATTCCGTGACTGCTGCAGCAGAGTCCACTCCCGAGAACCCGACCGGATCCGCTCCGACCGCCGACGCCGGCGAGGCGGTCCGGCCCACTCCCCGGCCGGGTCCCGCGCGTCCCGTTCCCCGGGCCCCGCGAGCGGCATCCGCCCCGGCGGCGCCCGCGGGCGCCACCGACGCCGCGCCCGCGGACCAGGAGCCGTGGGGTCGCGTGGACGAGCACGGCGTCGTCTCGGTGCGCGAGGCCGAAGGCTGGCGCGTCGTCGGGGAGTACCCGGATGGGACGCCCGAAGAGGCGCTCGCCTACTACCAGCGGAAGTTCACCGATCTCGCGGGCGAGGTGTCCCTCCTGGAGGTGCGTCACCGCGGCGGTGGCGCCCCCGCCTCCGACCTGCGCGCCACCGCCGACGCGCTGCACGCCAAGATCGACGGCGCGGCTGCGGTCGGAAACCTCGCTGCACTCGATGCCCGCGTCCGTGCGTTGACCGAGGAGCTCACCGCGGCGTCCGCCACTGAGGCTGCGGCATCCCGCCAGGCCGTCGACGACGCCGTCGCGGCACGCGTCGTCCTGGTGGAGAGGGCCGAGGCCCTCGCCGCGCGCGACCCCAAGACCGTGCAGTGGAAGCAGGCCTCCGCGGAGCTCGCGTCGCTGTTCGATCAGTGGCAGGCGCAGCAGCAGTCCGGTCCCCGACTGCCGAAGTCCACCGGGCAGCAGCTGTGGAAGCGATTCCGCGACGCCCGCGCGATCGTCGACAAGCATCGCCGTGAGTTCTACGCCGAGCTCGACGAGGCGCACAAGACGGTGCGCGATCAGAAGGCGCGGCTCGTCGAGAAGGCCGAGGCTCTCGCTCCGAAGGGCGAGGACGGCATCGGGGCCTACCGCGAGCTCCTGGACCAGTGGAAGACCGCCGGCCGCGCCGGCAAGAAGGCCGATGACGCCCTCTGGGCGCGCTTCAAGGCCGCCGGTGACGCGCTCTACGGCGCTCGCGGAGAGCGTGAGGCGGCCGACGCCGAAGCGTCCCGCGAGAAGATCGATGCCAAACGCGCGCTCCTCGTGGAGGCCCGCACGATCGCCGATGAGCCGGATCTTGCGAAGGCCCGTGCCGCGTTGACGGCGATCCAGCGTCAGTGGGATGAGATCGGGCGGATCTTCCCGCGCGACAAGGAGCGGGTCCTCGACGACGATCTGCGTCGCATCGAGACCTCTCTTCGCACGCGCGAGGAGACGGACTGGAAGCGCAACAACCCCGAGACCAAGGCGCGCGCGAACGACATGACGCGTCAGCTCACCGAGGCGATCGAGAAGCTCGAGTCCGAGCTTGCGGCAGCCACGGCGACCGGTGACAAGCGGGCGATCGCGAAGGCCACCGAGGCGCTGGAGGCACGCAAGAACTGGCTGAGCGCGCTGGGCGGCTGACTTCACTCGCTCGGTTTGTCCACAGGGGGCCGGGAACGCCGGTCCCGGGCGACGCGCTCGGGCACAGTTGCTGTCATGGCCTCCCCGTTCCTGTACTTCCCGGGCGATGCCCTCTCGCTCGCCGAGTTGACGGCCGCGCGGCTGGACGGCCACACGGTGGATCTCGGCGACGCCTTCATCCCCGCCGATGCCGTCGAGACCCCGGCGCTCCGGGCGGGCTCGCTCGCCGCCCTGCTGGGTGACGTGCTCGCCGCGACGCACCTCAGCGCAGCGTGGGTGCACGGCGGTCTTCACGATCCGCCCGCCCGCCACACGGTGCAGCGTGCCGTGCCGCGGCGGCTGCACCGCACGTTCGGCCGACGTCTGGTCTACCGCGACTTGTGCGTCGTACCGGACGACCTGTGGCTCCTCGGCGGCGTATGGGTGACTCACCCGGTGCGCACGCTCGCCGATCTCGTGCGCACCGGTGACGACGAGAACGTGCGGGCCGCCCGCATGCTCGTGCGGGCGCACCCGGATCTGATCGAGCCCGCCCGGGCGCACTTACGGGAGCGCCGCTCGCTGCCGAACAAGAAGGCCGCGATCGCGCTCCTGGAGGGCTGGGCGGCCGTTGGTGGCGAAGTGCTCAGGAGGACGTGACCCGGTACACGTCGTAGACCGCGTCGATGCGGCGCACCGCGTTCAGCACCCGCTCGAGGTGCACGATGTCACCCATTTCGAACACGAACCGGCTGAGCGCGAGACGGTCGTTCGTGGTGGACACGGTCGCCGAGAGGATGTTGACGTGGTGCTCGCTGAGCACACGGGTGACATCGCTCAGCAGGCCGGAGCGGTCGAGCGCCTCGATCTGGATCTGCACGAGGAAGATGCTCTTCGTCGTCGGTGCCCACTCCACCTCGATCAGACGTTCGGCGTCGTCCATGAGGGACTTGACGTTCGTGCAGTCCGCGCGGTGCACCGATACGCCGCTGCCGCGTGTGACGAACCCGACGACGTCGTCGCCCGGGACCGGAGTGCAGCACTTCGCGAGCTTCACGAGGATGTCCGGAGCACCGCGCACGAGGATCCCGGAATCGCCGCCGCGCGGCTGACGGGAACGCCCGACGTGCGGGATGTCGATCGGCCCGGTCGACGTGTCATCCGCGGTGACGGCCGCCGTGACCTTCTCGATGACCGACTGGGTCGACACGTGCCCTTCGCCGACGGCGGCATACAGTGCCGTGACGTCCTCGTAGTTCAAGGACCGGGCCACCTCGGAGAACGAGTCCTGATTCATCAGACGCTGCAGCGGCAGGTTCTGCCGGCGCATCGCGCGCGCGATCGATTCCTTGCCCTGCTCGATCGCCTCTTCGCGGCGCTCCTTCGTGAACCAGCCGCGGATCTTGCTTCGGGCCCTCGTGCTCTTGACGAATCCGAGCCAGTCCTGACTGGGGCCGGCATCCGGATTCTTCGAAGTGAAGACTTCGACGACGTCGCCGCTCTGAAGTTCGGACTCCAGCGGCACGAGGCGGCCGTTGACCTTCGCGCCCATCGTCCGGTGGCCCACCTCGGTGTGCACGGCGTAGGCGAAATCGACCGGGCTGGCGCCGGTGGGCAAACCGATCACGCGGCCCTTCGGGGTGAAGACGTAGACCTCTTTGGCTCCGATCTCGAAGCGCAGCGAGTCCAGGAACTCCCCGGGATCAGCGGTCTCGGCCTGCCAGTCCGAAATGTGCGCGAGCCAGGCCATGTCCGCATCGACGGATTTCGCATCCGCCTTGCCGCCGGTCATCCGCTCCTTGTACTTCCAATGCGCGGCAACGCCGTACTCGGCCTGCTGATGCATCTCGTTCGTACGGATCTGGATCTCGACCGTGCGCCCGCCCGGACCGATCACCGTCGTGTGCAGCGACTGGTACAGGTTGAACTTCGGCGTCGCGATGTAGTCCTTGAACCGGCCCGGCAGTGGCGTCCAGCGCGCGTGGATCGCCCCGAGGACCGCGTAGCAGTCGCGCACGCTGCCGACGAGGATGCGGATGCCGATCAGATCGTAGATGTCGTCGAACTCGCGACCGCGCACCACCATCTTCTGGTACACCGAGTACAGCTGCTTGGGCCGCCCCATCACCCGCCCGCGGATCCGCAGATCGCGCAGGTCGCTGTCGACCGCGTCGATCACGTTGTGCACGTACTGCTCGCGCTGCGGAGTGCGCTGTTTGACGAGGCTCTCGATCTCGGCGTACAGCTTCGGGTGCAGTACGGCGAAGGACAGATCCTCGAGCTCGGACTTCACCGTCTGGATGCCGAGTCGATGAGCGAGCGGCGCGTAGATCTCGAGGGTCTCGGTCGCCTTCTTCCGCGCCTTCTCGGGCGGGACGAACCCCCACGTGCGGGCGTTGTGCAGCCGGTCGGCGAGCTTGATCAGGAGCACGCGGATGTCGCGTGACATCGCAACGATCATCTTGCGGACGGTTTCGGCCTGCGCGCTCTCGCCGTACTTGACCTTGTCGAGCTTCGTCACGCCGTCCACGAGCATCGCGACTTCGTCGCCGAACTCGGCGCTCAGCGCATCGAGCGAGTACTCCGTGTCTTCCACCGTGTCGTGCAGAAGTGCGGCGGCGATCGCCTTCGGACCGAGTCCGAGGTCGGCGAGGATCTGCGCGACGGCGAGCGGATGGGTGATGTACGGCTCGCCGCTCTGACGCGTCTGGCCCGTGTGGGCTTCATCGGCGACCGCGTACGCCCGTTCGATGATGGACAGGTCGCCCTTGGGGTGATGCGTTCGGACGGTGCGCAGAAGCTGCTCGACATCGTCGCGGCGCGCGGAACGCGAGAAGATCCGCGGGACGAGGCGGCGCAGCGACGAGGACTGGGCGGCGGGAACGGTCTCGGTCATCCGATCCCTCCCCTCCGCGAGGTGTCAATCCTATGCCCGTGCGGCGCGGCCATCCGCCGGTCGATCAGGCGGGCGTTCCTGCGAGCTCGCGGGCGGCGAGGATGCGCGCGTCCCGCTCCTTGAAGCGTTCCTCGCCCTCGCGCAGCAGCGAGTACAGGGGTGCCGCGACGAAGAGCGTCGAGTAGGCCGCGACGATCGTGCCGACGAAGATCGAGAGGGACAGATCGGTGAGCGTCTGCGCACCCAGCCACACCACACCGACGATCAGGATCGCACCGGTGGGCAGAACTGCGACGACGGTCGTGTTGATCGAGCGGATCAGGGTCTGATTGACGGCCAGGTTCACCGACTCGCCGAAGGTGCGCCCGGACACTTCGCCGTCCTCGCTCGTATTCTCCCTGATCTTGTCGAACACGACGGTCGTGTCGTATAGGGCGTACGAGAGGATCGTCAGGAAGCCGATCACCGCGGCGGGCGAGATCTCGAAGCCGAAGAGGGCGTACACGCCGACGGTGATGATGAGCACATCCAGCAGGCCGATGATCGCCGACACCGACATCTTCCAGGTGCGGAAGTACAGCGCGAGGATCAGGAAGGTCAGCGCGAGGAAGATCGCGAGGCCCCACAGCGACTGCCGGGTGACGTCCTGCCCCCAGCTGGGCCCGATGAACGATGCGCTCACCTCGGCCGGATCGACCTGGTACGCGTCCGCGAGCGCGGCGCTCACGTCGCGCGTCTGGGCGTCGGTGAGCTGATCGGTCTGGACCCGGATCCCGTCGTCGCCCACCGTCACGACTTTGGTCGTGGCGTCCGGCACGACCGACTGCACGGCATCCGTCGCCACCTGCTGGTCGGTGGTCGTGACACCGTTCACGGTGAACTGGGAGCCGCCGGTGAACTCGATCGAGAACTGGATGGGGCGGAACAGCGGCACGAGGGCCGCGCCGATCACGAGGATCGCCGCGATCAGGAACCACAGACGACGACGACCGACGAACGGGAATGAAGTCTTGCCCGTGTAGAGGTCGTTTCCGAGCTGGCTCATGGAGCGCATCAGGATTGTCCCCCCGTGTCGTTCTTGGTCGGTCTGCCGCTCTCGCCGGCGGCGGCGAGCTCGGCCTGCTTGCGCTCCGCGATCGTCTGGCGGCGCTCGGCTTCGCCGCGCGAGCGCGAGGCGCGCTTCTCGGCCTGCGTCTTGGGCGCCGCAGCCACCGGCGCGCGGAACTGCGCGCGCCCACGGTAGACCGCACCGAGGGCGGTGGGGTCCATGCCCGAAAGAGGGTGACCGGATCCGAAGAACTTCGTGCGGGCCAGCAGCTGCATCACCGGGTGGGTGAACAGGATGAAGATCAGGACGTCGATCGCCGTCGTGAGCCCCAGCGTGAACGCGAAGCCCTTAACGGTGGCGTCCGCGAGGATGTAGAGGACCACCGCGGCGAGGATGTTGATCGACTTCGAGATGTAGATCGTGCGCTTCGCGCGGCCCCAGCCGTCCTCGACGGCGCCGGTGATCGACTTGCCGTCGCGCAGCTCGTCGCGGATGCGCTCGAAGTAGACGATGAACGAGTCGGCCGTGAAGCCGATCGTCACGATCAGGCCCGCGACGCCGGCGAGCGACAGGCGGAAGCCCATGCGCCACGCCAGGATGCACAGCGTGATGTAGGTGAGGACCGCCATGACCGCGAGCGAGGCGATGATCACGAAGCCGAGCGCGCGGTAGACGATGAGCGAGTAGATCGCGACCAGGAGGAGTCCCACGAGGCCCGCGATCAGACCGACCTGCAGCTGCTGCGATCCGAGCGTGGCGGAGATGGAGGCCGAGCTCTCGACGGTGAAGCTGAGCGGCAGAGCGCCGTACTTCAGCTGGTCGGCGAGCACTTTCGCGGTGTCCTGCGTGAAGCTTCCCGTGATGCTCGGGTTGCCCCCGAGGATCACGGCGTTCATCGACGGGGCGGAGAGCACCGTGCCGTCGAGGACGAAGGCGAACTGGTTCAGCGGGGGGTTCGCGCCGTACAGGCGCTGGCTGATCTCGCCGAAGGTCTTCGTCCCGGCGTCGTCGAACTTGAGGTTGACCGCCCACTGGCCGCTGGTCTGTTCGAGCCCGAACGTCGCGTCGCTGATCGACGTGCCGTCGAGTTCGACCGGTCCGAGGATGTACTTGACCGAACCGTCCGTCTCGCACGTGATGAGCGGCTGATCCTTCGGCGCACTGGCCGGGTCGTTGCTCGGGTTCGCGCAGTCGTACGCGAGGTACTCGGCCTGCAGCGCCGGGGTCACCCAGGAGATGTCGCTCCCGTTCGTCGGCTCCGCGGTCGGCGTGCTCGGCAGGGACGGATCCGGCGTCGGATACGGCGTCTCCTTGCCGTCATCGCCGACGAACGTCGTGGCCGGGGCGCCGGCCACCAGCACCGCACGCAGCTGGAGCTGAGCGGAGGCCTCGATGCGGTTCCGGGTCTCCTCGTCCGCCTGACCGGGGATCTGGACGACGATCTGGTCGGCACCCTGACGTGCGACGTCGGCCTCGCCGACGCCCGAGGCGTCCACGCGCTGGCGGATGATCGTGACGGCCTGGTCCATCTGCTCGTCCGACGGTGTCACCCCGTCGGCCGTCTCGGCCTGGAGGACGATCTGCGTGCCGCCCTGGAGATCCAACGCGAGCTCAGGCGTCCACGAACTCGCCTTGAAGACGTATACGCCGAGCGCGTTGATTCCGAAGAGCACCGCGGTGATGATCAGGAGGCCGGTCAGCGCACGCCAGGCATGCCGGACAGGAGTGGATGTCGCCACGAGGGGTCAGCTTTCTGGGAGCCCGGGAGGGCGAGCGGTCAGGCCTTGGGCTTGGAGTCCGTGTCGGCGTC
>JASBUD010000013.1 GCA_030148105.1 Microbacterium sp.
TTCACCTCGTGGCGGGTCAGGGGGAAGAAGTCGCCGTCCACCACGCCGCGCCAGCCGTCACGGATGCCGACGAACTCGAGATCGTAGGCGGTGGTGCCCTTCAGGACCACGCCGCGGATGACCGCGTTCAGTCCGGGGCAGTCTCCGCCGCTGGTCAGGATGCCGATCTTCATGGGGGGTCCTTGCTTCGGGTGCTACGGGCTGTCGTGGGACGAATCGGCGACGCTGCCTCACCCGACATTAGCGGCGGATGCCGGACCCTGCCACACGGCGGGGTCCGGCATCCGTTCGCCTCACTCCGCGCCGAGCGCCTGCCTGGTCAGGTGCATGAGCGCGGACAGCTGCACGGAGTCGCTGGACTGCGGGTCGACGGCGTCGCCGTCGAGCGCGCGCTGCGCGAGTCCCTGCTTCGAGTCGATCAGCTCGGCGATCTTCGTGTCGATCGTGTGCGCGGCGATGATCCGCCACGCCGTGACCGGCTCGTCCTGACCGATGCGGTGCACCCGGTCGATCGCCTGCGTCTGCTCGGCGGCGGTCCACGACAGCTCGGCGAGCACGACGTTCGAGGCGGCCTGCATGTTGACGCCGACGCCGGCCGCAGTGAGCGAGCAGACCGCGATGCCCACGTCGGGGTCGTTGTTGAAGTCGTCGATCGCCTGCTGGCGCGCGGTGCTGGACTGGTCTCCACGCAGCGACACCGTGCGCAGTCCCGCCGCGGCGAAGTGCGCCTCCGCGGCGTCCATCACGTCGATGTGCTTGGCGAAGAAGACGACCTTGCCCACCGAGCGCTGCAGCTGTACGGCGTAGTCCGCCGCGAGGAGGGCCTTGGCCTGACCGATGCGCCGGACCATCGTGAAGACGTTCTCCGAGCCGGTGCCGGCGGCCTTGGACTCGTCGAGCTCGTTCTGCGCGACCAGTCGGATGATGTCCGCGTCGACGTCGCCGGGAGCGAGCCCGCGGTCGCCGCGCGCATCGATGATGCGACGGTAGCGGTCGGCCAGACGCGTACCGAGCTCGCGCTCGGCCTGACGGATCGAACGCCCGTACTCGTCGTCCAGCTCGACCGGCAGGTCGGCGATCAGCTTGTCGGGCAGGTCGGCAGCGACGTCCTTCTTCTTGCGACGGACGATTCCCATCGAGATGACCGCGTCGCGCGCCTCGGGGTAGAACGCCTTGTCGGCCGGAGTCAGGCCGCTCTCGTCGAGCTTCTCCATCAGCGCCGGGCCCGGCTTCTCACCGTCGGTCCACCCGAGGAAGCGCCAGATGGCGTCGAAGTCCTCGACGTCGTTGATCAGCGGGGTTCCGGTGAGGGCCAGCAGCAGCGGGTTGCGCACGCTCTCGCGGATGCGGGCCGCGAGCGCGAGGACGTTCTGCGAGCGCTGGGAGGTCAGGTTCTTGATGAAGTGCGCCTCATCCACGACGAGGCCCTTCAGGCCGATCGAGCTGAGCCAGGACAAGTGCCGGTCGAGGATCTCGTAGTTGACGATGAACACGTCGGCGAATGCGTCGATGCTCTCCCCGTCACCCGAGATCACGGTCGCCCGCCGCTGCGGCGTCCACCGGTGCACTTCGCGCGCCCAGTTCATCTTCACGACGTTGGGGACGACGACCAGCAGCGGATACGCATCGGCGACGGATGCCGCGAGCACGGACTCCGCCGTCTTGCCGAGACCCGGCTCATCGGCGAGGAGGAACGTGCGGTGCCCTTCGCGGACGGCCTCGAGGAAGCGGGACTGGTGGACCATGATCTCCAGGCCCTTGGGCGAGAGCCGGTCGAACTCCGGTACCGGCGGGAGTTCCATGGACGCCTGGCCTCCGCCGGCGCCCGTCTCGAACGCCTTGTACAGCGGGCCCATGAGCTCCCAGCCGTCCAGACGACGGCGCGGCGTGGCGCGCGGCGCCCGGGCGGTGAGATCGGGCGCGAGGAAAGGGTTCGCCATCTGGCGGGACTCGATCGCCGGCGGCACCACCTGACGCTGCGCGAGGGCGGGCGAGACGACGGGCGCCGTGGCCGGGGCGGTGTCGGTGATGATGAGCTCGTCGGGGGCGAGCTCGGCGCCGGATTCCAGCAGCCAGTCGCGTCGCATCCGTCGCGCGACCGGGCTCGCGGCCTGGTCGACCTCGAGCAGCTGAATGAGCGAGGTGTCGCGGGCGGCGGTCTTGGCGAGGATCGTCGCGACACCGTCGAGCCTCTTGAGCAGCTCGGCGCGAGCCGCGTCGGCCAGCGTGGTGTCGGCCTTGACCCGCGCGCGCTCCTCGCGCACGAGGAAGGCGATCACCTGGAATTTGACGCGATTGGTCGGCCCGAGCTTTCCGCGCTGCGCCTTCGCCTCGATCTCGCGCACTTTGCGGGCGAGGATCGGGATGATCGGTGCTTCATCGTCACGGCGCGACGATGAAGGCTTCCTGCGCCGCTGCGACGAGCTCGAGCCCGTCGTCTTCTGCGCGGCAGATGCCGTGGTCGGCATGCTCCTCCTGAGCGTGAGTGCCGGAAAGGTCCGGCGTTGACCGGTCGGGACCGGTGAGGTCGGCGTGCTCCCGCGGGCGGCG
>JASBUD010000027.1 GCA_030148105.1 Microbacterium sp.
TCGCCGGCATCCTCCACCTCGTCCCCCGTGTCCTCCGCGGTCGCGTCCGGCTCCTCCACGCTCGTCCCGGCACCCTCGTCGGTGGGCGCTGTCGGGCTGCACCCGGACAGCGTGACGGCGAGCGCTCCCGCGGTCGCCAGGACCAGCATCCGCCACCGCAGTCCACCTGATCGCGTCATCCCCGTGCCTCCTCACCGCGGCACCCCGGCCGCTGCTCCCGACGCTAGGGACGCGACGCCCACCGATCCATGGGGGTTTCGGCGTATTCGCGGCGAGGACCCGTCGCTACTGTGAGCACATGGATCGGCCGACCGAGCTCGACCACACCCTCGCGCGGCTGATGCGCGGTGGAGCGATCCGCCCGGCCACCGACGGCGCGCCCGATTCCTTCCTCCTCGCCCTGCACAGCCTCGAGCTCGTCTGGCTGAGCGACTTCAACGCCGCCGCCCGATGCGCGGCGCGCGCCGTGGCGGACGCCCGCGATCCCGACGCCCGGGCTCTCGCGCGCGCGGCGGCGAGTATCGCGAAGGCGTGCTGCACCGACCTGGAGATCACGGCGACGCTGAACGACCCGCTGTCCGCGGCTCTCGCCGATCCGGCACCGCTCACCGCCGCGCTGGCCCGCCCGGTATGGGCGCTCCTCGCGGAGGGCGCCCTCGCCGGCGCCCGGCTGGATCTCGCGACCCCGCTCCTGGCCCGGATGCGCGCCACCGATGGGGACCTGTTCGGCGTGGTCCGGCATCCGTTCGCCGTCTTCATCTGCGCACTCGAGGCGCGCGCGAGCATGTTCCGTGGGGACGTGAGCCAGGCGCGCGTACACGCCGACGCGGGCATCGCCGCGGCCGCCGGCGCCGTGCCCACGCTTTTCGCGCGCGCGTGCGCCGCCCTGGTGGCCGGCAGCGCGGACGAACGTGCGCGGACCCGCGCGCTGATCGCCGAGGTGGAGCGCAGCGACGTCCCGATCGTCGATGCGGTGACGAGGGGATGCCGCGTCCTCGCCGCCTTCGCGGCGATCGCGATCGGCGAGCACGGGCGCGCGTCCCGGCTGATCGTGCTCGCCGGTGGAGACGAGGACCTGTCGCATCTGCGCATCATCGACCGCGCCTGGGGGTTCGAGATGCTCGTGGCCGAGGCTGCGTCCCGAGGCGACGCGCGCGGCGCCGCGCGCTGGCACGAGCGCGCGCAGGTCCTCGCCCGGCATCCGATGGCCACTGCGTCGCTGGACCGCATGGCCTCTCACCGCGCGCTGCTGGACGGCAGCTTCGACACGGCGATCGCGGTGTCCGAACGCAGCGCCCGGGATGCGCGGCGACAGCAGCGCGGCGTCGAGGCGATCGAAGCCGAGATCCTCCTCGCCCGCTCGCGCATCGCGGCACATCGCAGCGGCGACGCCGCCCGCGCTCTGACCGACCTGGCCGCCAGCGCGCTCGACTCCGGACACCGCTCCGCCCGCCGTGCCGCGGGACGTGAGCTGCGGCGCATCGGCCGCAGGCTCCCGCCGGCGACACCGGGGTGGGCGGGGCTCTCACCGCGCGAGCAGGAGGTCGCGGCACTGCTGGCGCGGGGGCTGTCCAACGCGCAGATCGCACGTGCGATGTTCGTGTCGGAGGCCACCGTGCGGGTGCACGTCTCGCGCATCCTGCGGACCCTCGGCGTGCCCACCCGTTCGGCGATCGGGGCAGCAGACCCCTCGCCGTCCGCGGCGAAGTCCCTTCCCCCGCTCACGCGCCGTCAGCGCGCGGTCGCCGAGCTGATCGCGACCGGGGCGACCAACAAGCACATCGCCGCGAAGCTCGGCATCGGCGTCCCGACGGTGGAGAAGCACGTGGCAGCGGTGTTCGCGCGGTGGGGTGTCGGCTCACGTGCGGAGGTGGCACGACTCGTCCGACAGGAGCCGCCGACGACGGCCGCCTGACCTCCGCGGAACCGGCCCCGGCCGGCCGGGGCGATGGGATCATGAGAACGCCCGGGGGCGCACCGAGCGCCGCGGGCGGGAGGATGCGCATGAGCCTGAACGACACCCCGACGGATGCCGCACCCGGCGCCTCGGCGGAGCACTACGACGTCGCCGTCATCGGTGCCGGTCCCGCGGGAACAGCGGCGGCGCTCCGCGCCGCCGAGCTCGGTGCGCGGGTGGTCGTACTCGAGGCGACCGAACGCACCGGCGGCACATGCGTGAACACCGGATGCGTCCCGACCCGCGTGCTGGCCAAGGCCGCCCGGCTCATGCGGGAGATCCGCGCGGCCGATGCGTACGGCATCCAGATCGGGGACGCCACCGTCGACTGGCCCGGCACCGTCGCGCGCGTGCGGGAGCGCGTGGACGGCGTGCGGGCGATCAAGCGCGAGCCGGCCCGGTTCGCCGACGCCGGCATCGTGTTGCGGCAGGAGGGACGCGCGCGGTTCGAGAGCTCGCACACCCTGGTGCTGGACTCCGGGCGCCGAGTGAGCGCATCGAGCATCCTCGTGTGCGTCGGCGGGCACTCGCGCCGTCTCCCGATCCCCGGCGCGGAGCTCGCGACCGTGCCCGAGCACGTGCTCGACCTCCCGCGACTCCCCGGCCGGGTCGCGATCATCGGCGCGGGCAACACGGGGATGCAGCTGGCCACGGTCTTCGATTCGCTGGGTTCGCACGTGACGATCCTCGATCTTGCGCCGCGCGTGCTCATGGCCTCGGATGCCGAGATCTCGGCGGTCGTCACGGACGCATTCCGTGCACAGGGCATGGCGGTGCACACCGGGATCACCGGCGTGCAGAAGCTCGAAAAGGTCGACGGCGAGCGCATCGCCCTGACCTGGACGGACGCGGACCGCGAGAATGTCGAAGTCTTCGACGCGGTCGTGATGGCGACGGGGTGGCCCGCCGACGTCGAAGACCTGGGTCTGGAGAACGCGGGAGTCGACGTGCAGCGCTCGGCGATCCCGGTCGACGACTACTTCCATTCGTCCGCGTCGCACATCTTCGCGGTGGGTGATGCGAACGGCAAGGACATGCTCGTGCAGGCCGCGCAGTTCGAGGGCGAGGCGGCCGCCGAGAACGCGGTGCTCGGCGCCAATCGCCGGACCCCGCATCACCTGCTCCCCGCCGGCGGCTTCACCGATCCGGACTACGCCGGCGTGGGACTGACGGAGGAGCAGGCGCGCGAGAGGGATCCGCACTGCGTCGTCGCTGTCGCGCGCTACGCCGACCTTGAGCGCGCCGTGATCGACGACCGCGGCATCGGATTCCTCAAGCTCATCGCCGACAACCGTCGCGAACTCATCCTGGGCGCGCACGCCGTCGGCGAGAACGCGGTCGAGGTCATCCAGTCGGTCACGACCGCGATGGCCGCCGGAATCGACGTCGCGACCCTCGCGCGCGTCAAGTTCGCCTATCCGACCTACAGCGCGATCATCGGGCTGGCCGCGCGCGACCTGCTGAAGGCCGTTCCGGCGACCTGATTCTTTTCGACGCGGTTGTCGATCGACGGATGCCGCGCACGTCGTCCTCACGTAACGTCGCTCCGAGAGTGACCCTCACGAAAGGACCACCCATGAAGTTCCTGATGCTCGTCGTCGTCGACCCCAGCCTGGAGAGCACGGAAGAAGGACCTGTCTCGATCGAGCAGTGGGTCGATGAGACGTACGGCGCGGGCAAGGCCGTCGAGGGAGACCGCTTGCGCCCGCCCGCGGACGCGAAGACCATCCGCCGCCGCAACGGCTCCATCCACGTCACCGACGGTCCGTTCGCAGAGACCCACGAGTGGATCGCGGGTTTCGACGTGCTCGAGTGCGACAGCCTGGAGGAGGCGATCGAGCTCGCGTCGCGGCATCCGATGGCGACCGGCGGGATCATCGAGCTCCGCCCCGCCTGGCCGCTGGATCTGTGACCGGCGCCCTCTGTCGCTGAGACGACATCTGCGCGTCGAGACTGTGGGGCGTGCCCACCGTTTCGACGCGCAGATGTCGTCTCACGGGAGGTGAGGGCGCGGACTACGCTCGAAGCGTGACAGAACGCGCCCCACTCTCCCGCAAGCTCTCCGCCATCGCCGAGTCGGCGACCCTCAAGGTCGACGCGAAGGCCAAGGCCCTGCAGGCCGCCGGCCGACCCGTGATCAGCTACGCCGCCGGCGAGCCCGATTTCGCGACGCCGCAGTTCATCGTGGATGCCGCTGCCGAGGCCCTGCGCGACCCGGCGAACTTCCGCTACACGCCCGCCGTCGGCCTTCCGGTGCTGCGCGAGGCGATCGCGGCGAAGACGCTGCGCGACTCGGGCCTGGAGGTCGACCCGAGCCAGGTCATCGTCACGAACGGCGGCAAGCAGTCCGTGTACCAGGCGTTCCAAGCCGTGGTGAACCCGGGTGACGAGGTGCTGCTGCCCGCGCCGTACTGGACGACCTACCCCGAGGCGATCGCTCTGGCCGACGGCATCCCCGTCGAGGTCTTCGCCGGCGCCGACCAGGACTACAAGGTCACCGTCGACCAGCTCGAGGCCGCCCGCACCCCTCGCACGACCGCGCTCGTGTTCGTGTCCCCGTCCAACCCGACCGGCTCGGTGTACACGCCGGAGGAGACCGCCGCGATCGGCGAGTGGGCCGTCGAGCACGGCATCTGGATCATCTCGGACGAGATCTACCAGAACCTCGTCTACGAAGGCGCGCGCGCCGTCTCGATCGTCGAGGCGGTGCCGGATGCCGCTGCCCAGACGATCCTGGTGAACGGCGTCGCGAAGACCTACGCGATGACCGGCTGGCGCGTGGGCTGGATGGTCGGACCCAAAGACGCGATCAAGCTCGCCGCGAACCTGCAGTCGCACTTGTCCAGCAACGTGAACAACATCGCTCAGCGCGCGGCGCTCGCCGCCCTGACCGGACCGCAGACCGAGGCGGAGGAGTTCCGCGTCGCGTTCGACCGGCGCCGTCAGCTCATCGTGGGCGAGCTCGCGAAGATCTCGGGTGTCACGGTCCCGAACCCGCTCGGCGCGTTCTACGTGTACCCCGACGTGCAGGGCCTGCTCGGGCGCACGTGGCGCGGCAAGACGCCGACCACCTCGCTCGAACTGGCCGATCTGATCCTCGAGGAGGTCGAGGTCGCGGTGGTCCCCGGCGAGGCGTTCGGTCCGTCCGGATACCTGCGGCTCTCCTACGCCCTCGGCGACGAGCAGCTGCTCGAGGGCGTGCGGCGCCTGCAGGAGCTCTTCGCCTGATCCGAGCGCGCGGAGCCGGAGTCCCCGACCCCCGAGATGGTGCCTCCGCCCCCGAGACGGTGCCTCCGCCCCCGAGATGGTGCCTCCTCCCCCGAGATGGTGCCCACCACCTCGCGGGGAAACCCACCACCTCGCGGGGAAACCCACCACCTCGCGGGGAAACCCACCACCTCGGCAAGAGAGAGATCGGGCAGGGATGTCGACCGGGGCGCCTGCGGCGCGTCGCCTTTGTGAACCCACTCACGAAGGAGCCGACATGGGACTGCGCCGCTTGCTCATCGAATTCGCCGCTGCGGCGGCGAATCTGCACCCTGATCATCGCACGACGTACGACGGGCTCGTCCGTCAGGACGAGCCCGTCGTCGGGAACCGAGAACCGGCGGATCAGTCCGCTTTCACCACCGTGAAAGCGCCGTCGAGCTCCACGTCGACGTCCTTGCCGTCGCCGAGGTCGATCTCGACCTCGTAGACGTGGTCGGCGTCATCGCTCAGCTCGACGCTCGTCACCGTTCCCGATCCGACGTGCGCGAGCGCGGCATCCGATGCCTTCTTCGCGTCCGCGGCGTCCGGGACGCCGTCGTCCGAGCCGGATGCCGCACCCCGGTCATCGGGCTGCGCCGAGACGACCTTCAGGTTCTCGTCGAGCTTGACCTCGACGATGCCACCGCTGTTCTGACGCACGTCGATGTCGTAGGCGTAGGCCGCGTTGTCGTCGATGTCGGCGTCGATCACGACACCGGGTCCGGCTTCCTTCAGCGCCGCCGCGATCGCGCCCTCGATGTCCGACGGCGCGCCGGACGCGAGCCGGTCGTCGGTCTGCGTCACAGCGACGTCGTCGGCGTCGAACGGGAGCTCGGCAGTGCCGGTCGCGAACGCGACGGCCGTGCCGGCGCCGATGAGGGCGATCGCTCCGGCGGTGCCGGCGATCCAGATGATGGGTTTGCGCATGGTGTCCTCCTGGGTAGGACTCCACGATCGCGCGCGGCCCCTGAAGCCAACCTGAAGCGCGGAAAACGGTCAGCCGGGCAGGGTCACGACGAACAGCGCGCCGCCTGAGCGGCCGGCATCCACGCGCACGTCTCCCCCGTGGGCGCGCACGATCTCGCGCACGATCGCGAGCCCCAGCCCGCTGCCGCCGGCGTCGCGCGCGCGGGCGTCGTCGAGCCGCACGAAGCGCTCGAAGATCCGACTCCGTTCGGACGAGGCGACGCCCGCACCGTCGTCCTCCACCGTGAGCGCCGCGCCGCCGCCGGCGGGCTCGGCGGTGAACACGACACCGGATCGAGCGTGCCGGGCCGCGTTGTCGGCGAGGTTCCGGACCACCTGCCGGAGCAGCGCCGCGTCCCCGCGCACGCGCGCCGGCTGCACGCCGCGGACATCGACCGTCATGCCGCCGAGCGCGCGCAGCCGGGCCGCCTCCGCCAGAAGGAGGTCGTCGAGGTCGACGTCCCCGAGGTGGAGGGCGAGTCCTCCCTCGTCCGCACGCGTGAGGACCAGCATCCCCTGGACGAGCCGCTCGAGCCGCCCACCCTCGTCGAGCACGGCGTCGCTCAGCTCCGCCGCGCTGATGCGGTCGGGGTGCGCACGGGCCACCTCCGCGAACTGACGCAGCGACGCCAGCGGCGACTTGAGCTCGTGCGACGCATCCGAGACGAACCGTCGCTGCGCAACCTGCGATTCGTCGAGCCGGCTCAGCATGCCGTTCATCGTGTGGGCGAGGCGGCCGATCTCGTCGTTCGTGGCCGGTTCGTCGACCCGTGCCGACAGATCGCTCGCCGAGAGCGCCTCGACCTGGCGCCGCATCCGCTCGACCGGGGCGAGCGAACGACCGACCGCGAACCACGTCGTGAGCGCGACGATCGCCGTGACGACCGGGACCGAGACCGCCAGGAGCACGCCGACCGTGGTGAGGGTGACATCCACCTCTTCCGTGCTGCGTCCCGCGACGACGATCCAGTCGCCGCCCTCGCGTTCGACCGCCACGACGAACGGCGGATCCCCCGGATCGAGCCGGATGAGCGATGGCGCGGACCCCTCGCGGTCGGCGAGCGCTCCGACGTCCTCGGCGGCGTCGCTCGCGGCGACCACCGCGCCGCTGTCCCGGTCGATCAGCTGCCAGAACCGGTCGTCGTCGATGTCGGGGAGCGATTCCGGGCCGGAGGCGTCCACCTGCTCCGCGAACGCCGCGGCATCCTGCTGCGCGGCGGAGTCGAGCTGACCGTACAGCGCGCCGCGCAGGGTGAACCAGAAGCCGACGGCGCCGAGCGCGAGCGCGAGGAGGACGACGGATGCCGCCACCGCGGTGAT
>JASBUD010000305.1 GCA_030148105.1 Microbacterium sp.
GCCCGTGCCGGTGTGCAGACCGTCGAGGTCGAACTTCTCGGTCGCGAGCCGGCTCTGCCTGGCCTGCTCGTACAGGGTGACGGTGAGGTGGCGGAGCTCCTCCCAGGACGAGGTCGGCTGCACGTTGACCTCGATGACCCCGGGGTCGGGGGTGACGACGAGCTGAGTGAGCCGCGCGTCCGGCGGCGGACCGTAGCCCTCGAGTACGATCCGGCACCGCGTGAGAGCGGCCGCCCGCTCGATGACGGCCAGAAGGTCCGCGTACGCCTCGAGCTCGATCGTGGGCGGCAGGAAGACGTGCACGAAGCCGTCCCGGGCCTCGAACGCGAGCGCCGTCGTGCGCGCCTCCTCCGGGTCGACGACGGGGACGCTGCGGATGCGGGACTCCAGCGCCGGGCCCGCTTCGAGATAGGAGGGCTCCCCCGGGTGCTCCGGGTCGGTCCACGAGACCGAGTCCAGCGGCAGCCGCAGTCCCACGGCACTGGTTCCGGGAAGGAGCACGAGCCGCCCGCGCCGGAAGCTCCAGGCGGGGCTCGTCCACTCCCCCTCGGTCGTCAGCGGCAGGACCCAGCCGGTCGGCGTGGTGACCGTGCGGTCGGCGGCGGCGACGTCGAGGTCGCTCTCGTCCACGCCGGGACGCGGCCCCTCCGGCTGACGCACGTCGGCGGCGAGCGCGGCGAACGGATCCTCGTATGCGGGCAGGAGCCGTCGATCGGGGATGCCGAGGAGCGCGGTCACCGCGCGGGCGAGGGCTTCGGCGTTGCGGGGCGCGTCGGGATCGGCATCCGGTCCCCACGGGTCGGCGAACAGGGACGCGTCGCTCCACAGCGGCTGACCGTCCGTGCGCCACTGCAGCGCGATGTTCCAGCGCGGGAGGGGCTCGCCGGGATACCACTTGCCCTGCCCGCGGTGCACGACGCCGCCGAGCGCGTACGTGCTGCGCAGGCGCTCGGCGAGCACGTTCGCGAGTTCGCGCTTGTGCTCGCCGTCGGCATCCGTGCTCCACTGCGGGCTCGTCTTGCCTTCCTCGTCGGCGCTCTCCAGCGCGACGAAGGTCGGCTCGCCGCCCATCGTGAGACGCACGTCGCCCGCGCGCAGGCGATCGTCGACCGCGAGCCCGAGCGCGTCGATCCGCGCCCACTGGTCGTCGGTGTACGGCTTCGTGGTACGCGGATCCTCGTGGATGCGGATGACCTCGTTGCGGAACTCGAACGCGACCTCGACAGGCTCGGTGGCGCCCTGGATCGGCGCGGCGCTGGAGGGGTGCGGAGTCGCGCTGAGCGGAATGTGGCCCTCGCCGGCGAACAGTGCGCTTGTGGGGTCCATGCCGACCCATCCGGCACCCGGGATGTACACCTCGGTCCACGCGTGCAGGTCGGTGAAGTCGACCTCGGTGCCGCTCGGGCCGTCCAAGGCCTTCTGATCGGCGGCGAGCTGGACCAGGTATCCCGAGACGAACCGGGCGGCGAGGCCGTACTGGCGGAGCAGGCTCACCAGGAGCCACGCGCTGTCCCGGCACGAGCCGATCGCCCGCCCGAGGGTCTCGTCGGGGGTCTGCACCCCGGGCTCCATCCGCACGTCGTACGCGACATCGCGGTGCACCGCGGAGTTGAGCCCTGCCAGGAACGGGACGGTCGGCATCCCCTCGGCGGGGACGGGCGGCAAGGACTGCTTCCACACCGCCGCCTGGTCGCTGCCCTCGACCGGACGCAGGTAGGGAGCGAGGTCGGCCTTCAGGCCGGGCTCGTACTCGAACGGGAAGGTCTCGGCGTACTCCTCGATGAAGAAGTCGAAGGGGTTGATCACCATCATGTCGGCGACCAGGCTCACCGTGACCGAGAGGTGATCGATCTTCTCGGGGAAGACCAGGCGCGCGACCCAGTTGCCGAAAGGATCCTGCTGCCAGTTGATGAAGTGGTTCGCCGGGCTCACCTCGAGCGAGTAGGCCTCGATCGGCGTCCGCGCGTGCGGGGCGGGCCGCAGGCGCACGACGTGCGGGGTGACCGACACCGGTCGGGCGAACGTGTACCCGGTGTGGTGAGTGAGCGAGACCTTTGTGGACATCCCCACAGTGTCGCGGAAATCTGTTGCGTCCGCGTTTCGCGTTGCGCCCCTGCAGCTCGCGAGAGGGCACTTATGTAGGGCGACACGCCGCGCGAGAGGGTCATTTGTGCCCTCTCGCAGGCTGCAGGGTCAGCCCAGGAGCTCGGGGCGGCGCCAGTCGGCGCCGTGCACGTGCTGGTCCAGGAACGCGAACACCGTCTCGTACCAGACCACGGCGTGCTGCGGTTTCAGCACCCAGTGGTTCTCGTCCGGGTAGAAGAGGAACTTGTGGACGCTGAAGCCGTCCGGGCCGGCGTGATGCTCGGCGAGCTCGGACCACAGCCGCAGGCTCTCGCCGATCGGCACCCGGTAGTCCCGGTCTCCGTGGATCACGAGCAGGGGCGTGCGGATGCCGTCCACGAAGCGGTGCGGGGAGTTCTCGATCATCGCTTCGGGCGTGAAGATGCGCTGCCAGTAGTCGGAGCTGTCGGTCGTGCCGCTGAATTGGTCCAGCGCCCACAGGCTCGCGTGGGTCACGATCGCGCGGAAGCGGTCGGTGTGACCGGCGATCCAGTTCGCCATGTAGCCGCCGAACGAGCCCCCCATCGCCGCGGTCTTGGACTCGTCGATGTCGGAGCGGGCGACGACGGCATCCGTGATCGACATGAGGTCGGTGTACGGCTTGCCGCCCCAGCTGTTCCAGCCGCGGGCGATGAACTCCAGCCCGTATCCGGTCGACAGGGCGGGGTCGGGCAGCAGAACGGCATACCCCCGGGCGACCGCGAGGAGCGGCGCCCAGCGCCAGCTCCAGGCGTTCCAGCTGTTCAGCGGTCCGCCATGGATCCACAGCAGCAGTGGGGCGGGAGTCTCCGCGGAGGCGCCCTCGGGCAGCAGCAGCCAGCCGCGCACGCGCGCGCCGTCCTCGGCGGTCGTGTCGACCTCGGTGATCGACCCGGGAGCGACGGGCAGGACGGCGGGCGTGACGAGCGGCGTCACCGAGCCGTCGGGCGCGATGCGCACCGGGTGGGCGGGCGCGACCCAGTTCGAGCGCAGCGCGACGAGCCCGCCCGACGCGCGATCCACAGCGACGTGCGTGTACGTGAAGTCGTCCTGGGTGAGCTGCTCTGCCGCGCCGCCGTCCAGGGGCAGCCGGAAGACGGGACCCCGGCCGTCGGAATCCGCCGTCGCGATCAGCGCGGTGTCGTCCGCGGCGAACACGAGGCTCGAGGCCCAGCGATCCCACTCGGTCGCGATGCGACGGGCGCTACGGCCGTCGATGTCCGACACCCAGACCTCGATGTCGGTCGGCCCCGCGGGGGTGCTCCGGACCGAGCGCAGGTAGGCGAGCGTCCGCCCGTCGTGACTGACGGCCGGCGCCTCGAAGTCGACCCCTGCCTCCTCGAACATCCAGGTGCGCTCCCCGGTAGCCACATCGATCGCAGCGAGCGCGAACCGGCCGTCGCGGGTCTCGGGGATCCGCAGGGCGGCGACGAGCGTCGTGCCGTCGGGGGTCAGGGCGGCGCCGGCGATGTCGGCGGTGCGACCCGGGGCGGGAGTCAGGTCGACCGGGCGCGGCAGCGTCGCCGGATAGGGCGTGCCGGCATCCCCGCCCTCGTCGACCGCGTCACCGGGCGCGCGATCATCGGACTCGGCGGGAACAGCAGCCACCGTGTCGGCGAGCGCGGAGAGGTCGAGGGCGAGCAGGTGCGGCTCGGCGGGACCGAGGTCGTGATCCCAGAAGCGCACCGGGTAGGACTCGTGCAGGATCGCCGAGACCTTCTTCTTCTTGCGGAGCGCCCGCAGCTTCGCCTCCGCCTCCAGGCTCTCGCCGCCGGGCAGCAGCTCGGCGCTCAGCACGACGCGGGAGGCGTCCTGTGCCACCGCCGCGATCGATCCGACTCCTCCCGCGAGCCGGGTCACCGGTCGAGCCTCGCCGCCGGTCGCCGGCAGCAGCCAGAGCTGGGCCGAGTCGTCGTCCTCGTCGGCCTCGCTGTCGGCGCGGGCGGACACGAACAGGATGCCGCCGTCGGCCGTGAAGGAGGCGCTGGACTCGCCCTTGGCCGAGCGCGTCAGGCGCGCCGGCGCCCCCGATCCGTCGGTCGGGACCGCCCACAGCGAGCGCTCGTACGCGGTGCCGTCCTTCTTGAGCGTGGCGACCGTGAGCACCGCGGTCGTGCCGTCCGGCGAGAGCGCGAGCGCCTCCACGCGGGGCAGGGCGATGTAGTCCTCGAGTGAGCGGAAGGGAGTCGATGGCATGCGTTCCACGCTAACCCGCGGATGCCGCGCGACCGCGTTCCTGCACCCGCGAGAGGGCACTTCTGTAGGGCGACACGCCGTGCGAGAGAGCCATTCGTGCCCTCTCGCGGGTGCAGGCGGCGGCGGTCAGGCCGGGGTGGGCGTGCGGGTCAGCTCGGGTGCGGCATCCGACAGCGCGTCCGCAGCGGCGAGCGCCACGAGCAGGTCATCCGTGAGGTCATCGACGTCCTCGAGACCGATCGACAGGCGCACGACCCCCGCGCCCGGCTTCGCCTCCCCCGCGACGGGGCGGTGCGTGAGCGACGCCGGATGCTGCACGAGCGAGTCGATGCCGCCGAGCGAGACCGCGTGCTCGATCAGCTCGCACGACTCGGTGAACCGCGCCGCCGCGTCGTATCCGCCGGCGAGTTCGAGCGCGATGATCGAGCCGGGTCCGTCGAGCTGCCGCCCGAGGAGCCCCGCGGGATCCTGACCCGGCAGTCCCGGGTAGAACACCCGCGCGACGACCGGATGCGCGCTGATGCGCTCCGCGAGCATCCCGGCGGTCCGCTGCTGCGCGCGCACGCGCAGGGGCAGGGTGCGCAGCCCTCGGTGCAGGAGGTAGGCGGCCATCGGGTGCAGGAGTCCCCCGGTCAGGGCGCGCACCTGACGCAGCCGCCGCACCCACTCCTCGTTCGTCGCGACGACGCCGCCCATGACGTCGCCGTGGCCACCGAGATACTTCGTGGCGCTGTGCAGCACGAGAGTCGCACCGTGGCGCGCCGGCTGCTGCAGAACCGGCGTCGCGAACGTGTTGTCCACGAGCACCGGAACATCACCGGCGGCGGCGACCACCTCGGCGAGGTCGACGAGCTCGAGCGTGGGGTTTGCCGGGGTCTCCACGATGACGAGACCCGTCTGCGGCGTGATCGCTGCGGCGATCCCGTCGACCTGCGCCCAGGTCACCGTCGTCCCGAGCAGGCCGTTCTCGAGCACGTGATCGGTGCCGCCGTAGAGCGGTCGGACCGCGACGATGTGCGGCTTTCCCGCGGTCGCGGTCGCGATCAGGCAGGCAGCCAACGCCGCCATGCCGCTCGCGAAGGCGACGGCACCCTCGGTGTGCTCGAGGTCGGCGAGCGCGTCCTCGAACCGCGCGACCCCCGGCTGCCACAGCCGCTGGTACACCGCGCTGCGACCCGGGCCGAGGTCGTGCCCGGTTGCGAGCTCTTCGTACGCCAGCCCGCCCGTGTCCACATCGGGCAACGGGTACGTGGTCGAGAAGTCGATCGGCGGGACGTGTGCGCCGCTTTCGCGCAGGCCCTGCATCCCGCCGTGGACGGCGCGGGTGTCGAGGCGATGGTGACGGGGATCCATGCGTCGAGGACAACAGAAACTGCGCGGATCGGCAATCGCCCCTGGAGGATGCCGATCCATCGATAGACTCGGTCGAAGAATCTTCACCCGCCGCTCGGCGAAGGAGCCCCATGGCGCAGGTCCTTGAACTCGACCGGACGGACCGCGCGCTGTTGCGGGCCCTGACCGCGAACGCCCGAGCGTCGGGGGCATCGCTCGCCTCGACTCTGGGCATCGCGGAGTCGACGGTGTCGCTGCGCCTGCGCCGGCTCCAGACCAGCGGCGTGATCCGGCGCTACCGGGTCGATCTCAACCCGCTCGCGCTGGGTGCGACCGTGCAGGCCCTCATCGCGATCCGGCTCATCAAGCACGCGCGCGAAGAGATCGAGGCCTTCCGGCGTGCCGCGCCGAGCCTGCCCGGCGTGCTGAGCCTGTTCCACATGGCGGGCGCGGACGACTTCCTGCTGCACGTCATGGCGCGCGACGCCGCTGAACTGCGCGAGTTCGTCCTCGCACACCTGACCGGACACCCGGCGGTGGCCCACACCGAGACGAACCTGATCTTCGAGCACGCCGACGGCGACGGGTGGGAGCAGCTGATCCGCTGAGCTGCTCCGCTCAGGTGGCGGTTTCTGCCGCCTCCGGGCGCGGGAAGCGACAGAAGCTGTCCCCTGAACACCGGGCCGGCGCGCTCAAGTGTCACTTTCTGCCGCCTCAGCGCGCGGGAAGCGACAGATAGTGACCCCTTCGTCGCGCGCGGCGATGGGGATGGCGCACGCGGGTGCGGCGCGGCAGACTTTCGCCGAAGGGAGCGCGCCGTGAGCCAGGACGATGACCCCACCGCAGACGAGTTCGCGGAGCGCCTTTTCGCGTCTGCCCTCGGCATGGCCGAGACACTCTCCGTCTACGTCGGCGACCGGCTCGGCTGGTATCGCACCCTCGCCGAGTCGGGCCCCCGCACGCCGGTCGAGCTCGCCGAACGTACCGGTACCGACGCTCGCTACTGCCGCGAGTGGCTCGAGCATCAGGCCGTGTCGGGCATCCTCGCGGTGCAGTCGACTCCGGATGCCGCTCCTGACGAGCGGCGGTACGCCTTGGCTCCGGGCCCGGCCGAAGTACTCACGGACGAGCGAAGCCTGAGCTATCTCGCCCCCCTCGCGCGGATGTTCGCCGCCGCCGGACCGACGCTCCCCGATCTCCTGCAGGCCTACCGGACCGGGGAGGGTGTGAGCTGGGAGCAGCTCGGCCCGGACGCCCGCGAGGCCCAGGCCGACATGAACCGGCCGTGGTTCGATCGCCTCCCCGATGCGCTCGGCCGTGTGGACGGCATCCGCTCCCTGCTTAAGCGACCCGGCGCGCGCGTCGCCGATGTCGGCAGCGGCGCCGGCTGGTCCTCGATCGCGCTCGCACTCGCACATCCCGGATTGCAGGTCGACGGGTTCGACGTCGACGATCCGTCGATCGAGGCCGCTCGTCGCAACGCCCTGCAGGCCGGGGTCGCCGAACGCGTGCGCTTCCACAACGCCGACGCCGACGGCCTGTCGGGGTTCGGGCCGTTCGATGCCGCCTTCGCTTTCGAATGCCTGCACGACATGCCGAGGCCCGTCGATGTGCTCCGTTCGATGCGTCTGGCGGTGCGCGACGGAGGCCCGATCGTGATCATGGATGAAGCGGTCGCAGAGACTTTCACCGCTCCGGGCGATGACATCGAGCGCATCATGTACGGCTTCAGCCTGTTCGTGTGCCTGCCCGACAGCATGTCGCACCGACCGACCGTCGCCACCGGCACGGTCATGCGCCCGACGACACTGCAGAAATATGCGCGCGAGGCCGGATTCCGCGACGTGGAGGTCCTGCCGGTCGGCGAGTTCGGCTTCTTCCGCTTCTACTCGCTCGTTCCGTGACGCCGGTCAGCGCGCCCTGATCGAGCCGGGCGCAGCCCCGAGCAGGATCTCCGCCGCCCGCGCCATCTTGGCGGCCGACCCCTCGGCCTCGACACCGCGCGCAAGGGACTGCGCGTTCAGGCCGTCGATCATGCCGAGGAGCTGCCACGCGGCATCCGCGGCGTCGGCGGTGAAGTCGCCCGCAGCCCGGCCTTCCTCGATGAGCGCGGCCACCATCCGATGCCACGCGTCCATCTGCGCGCGCACCGCGTCCGCCAGCGCGGGGTTGCGCCGCCCCAGCGCCCACGCCTCGGCCCACACGACCGTGATGTCCTCACGCGTGCCGTCCAGCAGGGTCTCCAGCAGCGCCGCCATGCGCTCCGCCGGGCTCGCCACAGCACCGATCTCGATCTCGACCTCACGGATCTCCGCGTCGACGAGATCCGTGTAGACGCGCGCGACGAGCTCGTCCATCGAGGGCTGGTAGTGCGCGATCAGACCGGACGCCACCCCCGCACGCTCCGCCACGGCGCGGAGCGTCAGCGCGCTGAGGCCCTGCTCCCGCGCGAGTTCGGTCGCGGCGGCGAGGATCTCGGCGGATCGCTCGGCGGGCGACTTGCGCGTGCGGGGTTTCGCCGAAGTGCTTGACATGTCTCCGCCAGTGTAGGTACCGTCTGGTCTATTGATCGCGTGATCAATACTACTCGCAACGAAAGCGGATGACATGAGCATCACCGCGCGGACCGGCGACGTCGCCGGTCACATCGAGACCCGCGGCATCGACTGCATCCCGGATACCGAGCGCCACGGCCGGCCGCGCTCGCTGTTCGGGATCTGGGCGGCGGCGAACGTGCTGTACCTCAACTTCGTCTTCGGCGGCATCCTCATGCTGCTCGGACTCGGCCTGTGGGAGTCCCTCGCCCTGTGCGTGCTGGGCAACCTGTGGTGGTTCGTGATCGGCTGGATCGCCGTCAGCGGTCCGGCTGCCGGCACCCCGAGCGTCATGATCATGCGCGCGATGTTCGGCGTGCGCGGCAACGCGCTGTTCGGATCGGGACTCGGCGTCCTGATCGGTCTGTTCTACATCGTGCTGAACCTGGCGTTCACGACGCTCGCCAGCCAGGCGCTGCTCGCGAGTGTCGGCGTGGTCGTGCCCGACTCCCTCGCCGTCCTGCTGCTGGTCGCCGTGTCGGCGCTGAGTCTGATCGTCAGCGTCTTCGGGCACGCCACGATCGAGAAGCTCAGCGGGTACCTCTCCGTCGCGGTCGGCCTGTGCTTCTCCGCCGTCGCCGTGTTCGTGATCGGCGCGACCGACTGGTCGTACACCCCGGAAGCGCTGCCCGCCTCGGAGAACATCGCGCTCCTGCTGCTCGGTTTCACGATCGTGGCGTCCGGCCCGCTGTCCTGGGGCACGAGCGCCGACTACTCGCGATATCTCCCCCGCGCCACGTCGCGCCGCGCGATCGTGCTCTGGACCGCGTTCGGCGGGTTCGTCCCCTCGGTCCTGATCTCCGCGATGGGCGTGCTCGCCGCGACCGCGATCGACATGACCGACCCGCAGACGGCGATCGCCGAGATCATCCCGGCCTGGCTCTACCCCGTGTTCCTCCTCGCGATCATCGTCGGCACGCTCGCGAACAACGTCCTGTGCTCGTACTCGACCGGACTGTACGCGCAGGCGTTCGTCCCCCGGATCCGCCGAGCCGTCTCGGTCGTCATCGTCGGCGTGGTCGCCGCAGTGCTCGCCGGCTACCTGCTGTGGGGCGCGCCGCGGTTCCTGGACACCCTGAGCTACGCGATCGAGATCGCCGTCGCCGTCATGGGGCCGCTCGTGGCGATCTACGCGATCGACATCGTGCTGCGTCGTGGACGCTACGACGGCGTGGCGCTCAACGACACGAGCCGCCGCAGCCCGTTCTGGTACACGGGCGGCTGGTTCGCCCCTGGCACGATCGCCATGGTGCTCGCGACCACGGTCGCGGTGCTCATGGTCAACACGACGCTGTACACCGGACCGATCTCGGCCGCGCTCGGCGGAGCGGACCTGTCCTCGATCGCGGGGCCGGCGCTGGCGGCATCCGTCTACGCCCTGCTGTGGCGCACGATGCGACCGTACAGCGACCGCGCCGCCCGCCCCGTCGCCGCTGATCCGGCGGCCGCATTCTCCCCCGGTGCGCCCGCGCACCCCGAACGTCACAATGAGAGCATCGCCGACCGCGAGCTCGTGAGGAGCACCCGATGACCTGGACCATGCCCGCAGAATTCGCGCCGCAGGAGCGCATCTGGATGGCCTTCCCGCGCGTGGGCAACACGCTCGGCGACGACGCCGACTCGGCGGATGAGGCCCGCGACACGTGGGCGGCGGTCGCGAACGCGGCCGCGCGCTTCGAGCCCGTGACGATGGTCGTCGACCCCTCGGCCGTGACCGAGGCGCGTGCGCGCCTGTCCGCCGACGTCGAGATCGAGATCGCGCCGCTCGACGACTTCTGGATGCGCGACATCGGCCCGACCTTCGTCCTCGACGAGGCGGGCACGCTGGGCGCCGTGGACTGGACCTTCAACGGGTGGGGCGCGAACGCCTGGGCGACCTGGGAACGCGACGACCGCATCGGCGCGACCGTCGCCGGCCTCGCCGGGGCCACGCACCTGCCGTCCCCGCTCGTGAACGAAGGCGGTGGCATCCACGTCGACGGGGAGGGCACGGTCCTCGTGACCGAGACGGTGCAGCTCGACCCGCGCCGCAACCCGTACGCCACGAAGGAACGCGTGGAGTGGGAGCTGCAGCGCACGATCGGTGCGACGAAGGTCATCTGGCTGCCGCGCGGGCTCACGCGCGACTACGAATCGGCCGGCACCCGCGGGCACGTCGACATGGTGGCCGCGTTCGCCGCGCCGGGCCGCGTGCTGCTGCACTGGCAGGACGATCCCGCCCACCCCGACTACGGCGTCGTGCGGCAGATCCGCGCCGTGCTCGAAGAGGCGACGGATGCCGCCGGCCGGCGCCTCGAGATCATCGAGCTGCCCGCCCCGGCGACGCT
>JASBUD010000307.1 GCA_030148105.1 Microbacterium sp.
ACTTGCGGAACAGGCGGAGGAAGACGGGGGTCAGGAACAGGGTGAAGGCAAGCGAGATCGCCGCTGCGGTCAGGAGGGATCTCACGAGAAGAATTCTCCCAGACGATCGCCCAGGAACCGCAGACCCGCCGAGTTCGAAGACTTCACCAATACGCGATCGCCATCGCGCAGCTCGCGCATCAGATACTCGTAGGCTTCGTCGTCCGTCGCGAAGAAGACCGCCTCGGCGTCCCACGAGCCTTGCGCCACGGCTTCCAGATACATGCGGCGGGCGGCCTGCCCGATCACGACGATGCGCTGGATGCCGAGCCGCACGGCCAGCAGGCCCACACGGTCGTGCTCTTCGTCCGCGTACTCGCCGAGCTCGCTCATGGATCCCAGAACCGCGACGGTGCGCTCGCCGGGACCCGTGATCTGAGCGAGTGTGCGCAGCGCTGCCGCCATCGAGTCGGGGCTCGCGTTGTACGCATCGTTGATGATCCGCACCCGATCCGATCCGAGGGGCTGCATGCGCCAGCGCTCAGCGAGCTCGACGGTCTGGAGGCGCTCCACGCACGCGTCCAGCGCCACCCCGAGCTCGGTGGCTGCGGCGATCGCGGCGAGGGCGTTCATGACGTGGTGCTCGCCGAGCACCCGCAGGTGCAGTCTCGCGGTCCGTCCTCCTGCGGTCACGGTGCAGCGCGTGCCGTCGGCGGTGACCTCGACGTCATCGGCTCGGACCTCGGCGTCTTCGCCGCGGCCGAACCAGCGGACGGAGACGCCGCGCTCATGCGCGATGGGTGCCATCGCCGCCACGCGCGGATCGTCGACGTTCAGCACGGCCACGCCACCGGGGCGAAGGGCTCGGACGAGTTCGGACTTTGCTCGGAAGGTGCCCTCGATGCCGCCGAATCCCCCCGCATGGGCGAGACCGACCATCAGCACGACGCCGATGTCGGGTTCGACGAGCCCGGCGAGACGCGCGATCGCGCCCGGTCCGCTCGCGCCGAACTCGCTCACGAGATAGCGGGTGTCCTCGGTGACGCGCAGCATCGTGAGCGGCGCGCCGACCTCGTTGTTGAACGAGGCGCGCGGGGCGACCGTCTCGCCTTCGTCTTCGAGGATGCGGGCGAGCAGGTTCTTGGTCGTGGTCTTGCCGTTCGAACCCGTGATGCCGACGATGCGCAGCCGCCCGGCATCCCGAACGGTCCCCACGACCGCGCGCGCGAGGTCGGCGAGGGCGGTGACGGCGTCGGCGACGACGATCTGGGTGATCTCGGCCGGCACGAGGCGCTCGACGATCGCGACGGCGGCGCCACGCTCGACGGCGGCGTCGACGAACACGTGTCCGTCGGTGACTTCACCCGGCTTCGCGACGAAGATGCCGCCCGGCTCGATGAGCCGCGAGTCGGTGTCCACGAGGCCGTCGACGCGGTCGCCGGGAGCCGCGTCGGGGCCGAGATGGAGTTCTCCGTGGAGGACGTCGGACAGTCGGGTGAGCGTGAGCGAGATCATGGGTTCTCCGGCCGGATGGGGCGCTGTGCCGACATCGGCAGGGATCAGCCGAACTTCGGGAGCAGCGTCGGCGCCGTCGTCGCGGGCATGACCCGGTAGGTCTTGAGGACCTGGGTCATCGCCTTCTGGAACGCCGGCGCATTGGCCGAAGACGAGGTTACCGTAGTGGGCTCGTCGAGAGTCACGGCGACGAGGTACTTGGGATCGTCCGCGGGCGCGAATCCGATCATGGTGGTGAAGTAGACCCCGGCTTTGTAGCCGCCGCTGCCGTCGGATTTCTCACCCGTTCCGGTCTTCGTCGCGATCCGGTAGCCCGGGACCTCGACCTGCTTCGCGTAGCTCGCCTGCATCGCGACGTTCTCGAGGATCTCCCGCATCTCGGCAGAGGTCTGGGCGCTGATCACCTGGACGGGTTCGGGGAGGTCCGGCGTCACGACGGTGCCGTCGGCCTTCGTGCACGACTCGACGATCGACAGCGGCATGCGCGTCCCGTCGTTGGCGATCGCGTCGTACGCTCCGACCAGCTCGGGCACCGTCGTCGTGACGCCCTGCCCGAAGGACGTGTTGTACAGCTGCTGGTTGTCCCACTGCGCCACGGGGTAGAGCAGCCCCTGCTCCTCGCCCTGGAAGCCGACCGCGCTGCCCGAGCCGATTCCGAACTTCTGCAGGTAATCGAAGCGCGTCTGCGGGCTGACCCGCTCGCTGAACTTGGAGATGCCCGCGTTCGAGGAGTCGATGAGCACGCCCGCGAGCGTGTACAGGTACGGCTCGTGCTGGAAGGCGTCGCGGACCCGGGCTCCGTTCGGGAACGTCTCGGTGCTCGAAGCGACCACGGTGGACGACAGATCCTGCCCGCCCGCATCGAGCACGGTCGCTCCGGTCAGCGCCTTGAACGTCGAGCCGGGCTCGAACGTGTCGGTGAAGATGTGGCTGCGACGATCTTCGGTCGGCGCGGCAGCCGGATCGTTCGGGTCGACGGACGGATACTCCGCCGCCGCGCGCACCTTCCCCGTCTCCACCTCCACCACGGTGATCGTGCCGCGCTTGGCTCCCATGTCCTGCACCTGTTCGCCGATGAGCTGCTGCAGGTACCACTGCAGGTCGCGGTTGATCGTCAGCTGCAGCGTGCCGCCGTTGATGGCGGGGGTCTGCACCTCGGTACCGGGGATCACGACACCGTCCTTCCCCTTCTGGAAGGTGACCGATCCGTTGCTGGCCTGCAGGCAGTCGTTAGCGCTCTGCTCGATACCGGCGAGCGGCTCGCTGTCCACACTCATGAAGCCGACGAGGTTTCCCGCGACGGCTCCGTCGGGGTACGTCCGCGCCGGGTGCGAGTCGAAGGTCAGGAACGGGGCGCCGATGTCGACGAGGGCGCGATACTGCTCGGTCGTGAGGCCGCGCTTGAGGTAGGCGAACTGCGACTCGGGGTTCTGGGCGAGGGCGTCGGCGACGATCTTCTCGACCTCAGCGCCGCTCTGTCCGGTCACGGCCCCGATCTCGGCAGCGACGGCCGGCCACGTCACGACCTTGCGCGTGCCGTCCTCTTCCGCGCGGGTGATCGGCCCGG
>JASBUD010000043.1 GCA_030148105.1 Microbacterium sp.
GCACCGCGGTGATGATCAGGAGGCCGGTCAGCGCACGCCAGGCATGCCGGACAGGAGTGGATGTCGCCACGAGGGGTCAGCTTTCTGGGAGCCCGGGAGGGCGAGCGGTCAGGCCTTGGGCTTGGAGTCCGTGTCGGCGTCGGGCTCGGCGGTCTTGCCCGCCTCTGCCGCGCGGGCATGGTCGTCGCTGATCGAGCTGATGGCTCCGCTGGCCACGCCGTCGATGTAGCCGGCCTCATTGACCTCGGCCTCGATCAACTCGTCCTCGGTGACCGTGCCCTCGGCGGGATCGACGACGCGGAGGATCGCCTGGCTGTGGACCTTGATCTCGACGCCGGGCGCAATCTCGACGAGTGCGGGCTGGTCGAGGTTCTCGGGGTCGAACGCGACGATCGTGCCGTAGAGGCCACCCTGCAGGAGCACCTCCGCGCCTGGGACGGTCTGGCGAGCCTTCTGCTCCTGCTCGAGCTTCTGCTTCTGCATGCGCCGACGCGAGCTCCAGAACATGAAGCCGAGCAGGACGACCAGCAGGATGATCAGGCCGTAATTGGAGAGGAATTCCATGGAGGCGAGAGCCTTTCGAATCAGGCGTGCGCCGCGGCGGCACTGCCTTGCAGGAGATGGTGAGGCGAGAGCCTCCAGCGATTATAGATCATCGAATCTGAGCGCCGAATCGAGGTGGGATACGCCCAGGTGCGCGAAGGCGGGCGGCATCGCGATGCGTCCCCGCGGTGTCCGGCCGACGAATCCGATGCGCACCAGATAGGGCTCGACGACGGATTCGATCGTCTCCGCCTCTTCGCCGACCGCGACCGCCAGGGTGCTCAGCCCCACCGGGCCACCGCGGAATCTGCGCACGAGGGCGTCGAGGACAGCGCGGTCCAGACGGTCCAGGCCGATTCCGTCCACATCGTACAGATCGAGAGCCGCGTCGACGGTGGTCGTATCGCCCCCTCCCCCGCGGACGACGATGAAGTCGCGCACGCGCCGGAGCAGGCGATTCGCGATGCGCGGCGTTCCGCGGGAGCGCCGGGCGATCTCGGCGCGCGATGCGGCAGGCAGGTCGACGCCGAGCATTGCGGCGGAGCGCTCGATGACGCGCTCGAGCTCTTCCGGCTCGTAGTACTCGAGGTGCGCGGTGAAGCCGAACCGATCGCGGAGCGGGTTCGGCAGCAGGCCCGAGCGCGTCGTCGCGCCGACGAGCGTGAACGGCGAGAGATCCAGCGGGATGCTGGTGGCACCGGCGCCCTTGCCGACCATGATGTCGATGCGGAAGTCCTCCATCGCGAGGTACAGCATCTCCTCCGCCGAGCGCGCCATGCGGTGCACTTCGTCGATGAAGAGCACTTCGCCCGGCGTGAGGCTGGACAGCAGTGCAGCCAGGTCGCCGGCGTGCTGGATCGCGGGCCCGCTGGACAGGCGCAGCGCCCGCCCGCTCTCGTGGGCCACGATCATCGCGAGCGTCGTCTTGCCGAGGCCCGGGGGCCCGGAGAGCAGGATGTGGTCGGCCGGCCGCTGCTGGATGCGCGCGGCATCGAGCAGGAGCTGAAGCTGGCCGCGGACCTTCTGCTGACCGACGAACTCAGCGAGCGACGCCGGGCGCAGAGCCCCTTCGATCGCGAGCTCGGTCTCATCCAGGGGCTCGTCCGCGTCGAGGACGTCAGCCACCGGCATGCTCCTTGCGTGCGGGGCCGAGTGCGGCCAGGGCCCGGCGCAGGAGAGACGGCACGGAGTCGCGCTCGGCATCCGTCGCGTCCTCCATCACGACCGACACGGCCTCGGCGGCGGCACGCTCGTTCCAGCCGAGGCCCATGAGCGCCTGGGTCACCGAAGCGGCGACGTCCGGTGTCGCGGCCGCCCGTGCGGCACCGGACGCGCGCGGGGCGATGACCTTGCCGGCGAGCTGCACGACGATGAGCTTCGCCGTCTTGGGTCCGATCCCCGAGACGCGCCGGAAGGGCGCGTCGTCGTCCTGCGCGACGGCGTCGGCGATCTGCGTGACGCTGAGAGCGGCGAGAACACCGAGCGCAGACTTGGGGCCGACGCCGGTCACGCCGAGCAGCTGCGTGAAGACGACGAGCTCTTCACGGCTCTCGAAGCCGAAGAGCGACAGGGCGTCCTCGCGCACGATCAGGTTCGTGTGCAGGTGCACGTCGTCGCCGACGACCGTCGCGGCGGCGACGGGGGGTGTCACCGCGACGCTGAGTCCCACTCCCCCGACCTCGACGACGATCGAGTCCGTGTCCACGTGCGCCGCGCGCCCGCGCAGAGAAGAGATCATGCGGGCATCCTATGCCGCGTATTCGCAGTTTTGTTCGACCGACACACAGAAGTCAGCGGCGCGCCAGCCGCTCGGCATCCGCCCACGCTCTCTGCGCGGGTGTGAGCTGCGCACCGGTCGTCGCCGCCTGCCCCCCGCCGCGCCACGCATGACACAACGCGAGGGCGAGGGCGTCCGCGGCGTCCGCGGGCTGCGGGATCTCGTCCAGCCGCAGGATCCGGGCAACCATGAGCTGGACCTGTCGCTTGTCAGCCGCCCCGTAGCCGGTGACCGCCGCCTTGACCTCGGTGGGCGTGTGGGTCGCTGCGGCGAGTCCGCGCTCGCCTGCGATCAGGAGCGCGATGCCGCTGGCCTGGGCGGTCCCCATGACCGACTGGCGGTTGTGCTGCGAGAACACGCGCTCGACGGCCACGACCGCCGGCGCATGCTCGTCGATCACCGCGCGGATGCCCGCTGCGATCGTCGCGAGCCGGCGCTCGATGGGTTCGCCCGGATCGGAGCGGACGACACCCACATGGACGAGCCGCGCTGACCGGTCGCTTGCGACGTCGACGACGCCGACCCCGCAGCGGGTCAGGCCGGGGTCGATGCCGAGCACACGAAGAGCTGCCACCGTCCCACGCTATGCGCGGGGCGGTGGCAAGCGGACGCGGCGCGCCCTACTCGTCGTTCTCGAGCTCGGCCTGAACCTCGGCGGACAGATCGAAGTTGCTGTAGACGTTCTGGACGTCGTCGCTGTCCTCGAGCGCGTCGATCAGCCGGAAGACCTTCCGGGCCGTCTCGGCGTCGACCTCGACCTTGAGGGACGGGACGAACTCGACATCGGCCGACTCGTAGTCCAGTCCCGCGTCCTGCAGCGCCTGGCGCACGGTGACCAGGTCGGAGGCCTCCGTGATGACCTCGAATCCCTGGGCATGCTCTTCGACGTTCTCGGCGCCGGCCTCCAG
>JASBUD010000058.1 GCA_030148105.1 Microbacterium sp.
GGCTTGCCTAAGTCGAGCCTGTTAAAACGTGCTGGCTCCCTACGAAAGGCCGATCCACCTCATGGGTTACATCACCTCCGCCGCTCTCGAAGAGACCGGCTATGTCGTCCTCGACCGCTACAACCAGGAACTCGATCCGAAGGAATGGCTGGACATCGAGTACAACGACTGGAAGTCCTCCGGCGACACGCGCTTCGCGCCGCTGGCCAGCGCATTCGGCGAGATCGAGTGCAACGGATTCTGGAACCACAAGCCGCCGCGCACCGACAAGGACGGCGTCTGGATCGACTCCCAGGTCGAGAAGGCACCGAACCTCACGCGCCGTGCCCAGGAGCCGGGTGCGAACGTCGGTCGCTGCCGTGTCATCGAGCTGCAGCCCACCCCGTACGGCGAATGCCTCTACAACCTGCACCAGGACGACAACAACCGGCTGAACCCCGACGGGACGGGCTGGGTCGTTCGCGGATTCTTCAACCTCACCGACGACAAGGACAGCTACTTCGTCCTGCGCGAGAACCGTACGGATCCGGCCGGTGAGGTGCGCATCGCGCTGCCGGCGGGCGCCCAGCTGATCATCGACACGCAGCGCCTGTGGCACGCGGCCACCCACAACGGCACCGAGCCGCGCTACTGCCTCATCACCTCCTGGACGTCGGGGCCCGAGTTGGACGCCTACATCGAGAAGTACAACGGCGTGAACCACGTCGAGAGCGTCGAGGTTCCGCAGGATGTCCTGGACGCAGGCTACGCCGAGCAGGCGCGGAAGGATGCCGCACGTGCGGCGTACTACGCCGCAAAGGGCCAGGTCGAGGTCCAGGCGATGAGCGAGGCCTGAGCGACCGCTCGATCCGCGAAGGGCGCCCGAATCACACGCTTGTGATTCGGGCGCCCTTCCGGCGATAATGGCAGGACAACCGGATACTCGCCGAGATGCTCCGTTCAGGTCGTAGGGGAAGACGCACCTGACGAAACGGAGAGATCATGGCTTCACCACAGTCGCGTGGAGTGATCTTCATTCACTCTGCGCCACGAGCATTGTGCCCGCACCTGGAGTGGGCTGTCGGTCGTGCCCTCGGCTACGCCGTGAGCTTCGACTGGAGCGATCAGCCGGTGCTCGCCGGCAGTCGTCGGGCCGAGTTCTACTGGGAGGGCGCCGCCGGCACGGGAGCCGCCCTCGCGACCGCGATCCGCGGGTGGGAGCACTTGCGCTTCGAGGTGAGCGAGGATCCGTCGCCCCGCAGTGACGGCGGTCGCTGGCTGCACACCCCGGGTCTCGGAATCCACTACGCCCAGACGGACACCGCGGGCAACGTCGTGATCGGAGAGGATCGCATCCGCTACGCGATGGAACTCGCCGCGGGCGACCCGGCCGAACTGCAGCACGAACTCCAGGTGGCGCTCGGCGCTGCGTGGGACGAGGAGCTCGAGCCCTTCCGCCATGCCAGCGACGATGCTTCCGTGGTGTGGCTGCACAAGGTCGGCTGACCCGGGCCTCGGGCGGCGCAGGCGCCATTACCGGCGGTCGGAGACTCTGCTCCCGGACGCCGAGACCGCGAATCGCCGCCTGACACGACAGACGCCCCCGAACTCATCGGGGGCGTCTTCGCGTCGTCGATGCGCACCGCGGTTCCGCCGCGGCCGCCGTTCCCGGCATCCGCTTCGCCCTCCGCATCCGAACTGCCCCGCCGGGATGGTGCATCCTCCGCCGAGACGGTGCACCCTCCACCGAGATGGTGCATCCTCCGCCGAGACGGTCCACACCATCTCGACGGGAAACCCACCATCTCGACGGGAAACCCACCATCTCGCCGGGAAACCCACCATCTCGACGGGAAGCGCGGTGCGCGGTCGCGCACCGTTGTCTCAAACGGAGGCGAAGGCGACGACGGCGTTGTGGCCGCCGAAGCCGAACGAGTTGCTGATCGCGAGCTGCGGGCCGTCGCCCAGCGGCTGCGGCTCGCCGGAGATCCGGAACGGGACCGCAGGATCCTGCTCGGTGAGGTTGATCGTCGGCGGAGCCATACGGTCCTGCAGCGCGAGGACCGTGAAGATCGCCTCCAGCGCGCCCGTTCCACCCAGGAGGTGACCGGTCGACGCCTTCGTCGCCGAGACCGGGATCTCGTCGATCCGATCCCCGAACACCGTCTTGAGCGCGACGTACTCGTTCGGATCGCCGACGGGGGTCGAGGTTGCGTGCGCGTTGATGTGCGTGACGTCGCCGGGAGCGGCATCCGCCATCTCCAGCGCGGCGCGCACCGCACGGGCAGCACCGGTGCCCTCGGGGTCGTTCGCGGTGATGTGGTACGAATCGGCCGTGACCCCGCCGCCGACGACCGCGGCGTAGATCTTGGCCCCGCGGGCGCGCGCGTGCTCCTCGGTCTCGAGGATGAGGACGCCGGCACCCTCGCCCATGACGAAGCCGTCGCGGTCGATGCTGCCGGGGCGTGAGGCGTGCGCGGGGTCGTCGTTGCGCTTGGACAGCGCCTGCATCGAGGCGAAGGAAGCGATCGTGATCGGGTGGATGGCCGACTCCGTGCCGCCCGCGATCACGACGTCGGCGAGACCTGCGCGCAGGTGCTCGATCGCGTTGATGATCGATTCCGTGCTCGACGCACACGCGCTCGCGACGGTACGCGCGTAGGCACGCGCGCCGAAGTGCAGCGAGAGGTTGCCGGCTGCGGCGTTGGGCATCAGCATCGGGACCGTCATCGGCATCACCCGCCGCGGCCCCTTCTCGCGAAGCGTGTCCCACGCGTCCAGAAGCGTCCAGACACCGCCGATCCCGGTGGCGAAGTCGACGCCCAGGCGGTCCGGATCGACGTCAGGGCTCCCGGCGTCCGCCCAGGCCTCCATGGCGGCGACGAGCGCGAACTGCGAGGACGGGTCCAGGCGCTTGGCCTGCGGCCGCTCGAGCACCGTGTCCGGGCGCACCTTCGCCTCGGCGGCGAACGTCACCGGCAGCTGGTACTGCTCCACCCAGTCGTACTCGAGGGTGCGCGCGCCGGAGACGCCGTCGAGAAGGGCGGACCAGCTCTCGGGGGCGGTGCCGCCCAGCGGCGAGGACGCGCCGATGCCGGTGACGACGATGCGGGGGGTGCTCATGCGTGTGTCTCATCCTCAAGGTGAGCCGGTGGGGGCGTTCGCCCCCACCGGAATGTGCGTCGAAGGACCGGGATCCGAGCGGACCCGGGAACGCGGTCAGGCCTGGTTGGACGTGATGAAGGTGACGGCGTCGCCGACGGTCTTGAGGTTCTTGACCTCGTCGTCGGGAATCGTGACGCCGAACTTCTCCTCGGCGTTGACGACGATCGTCATCATCGAGATCGAGTCGATGTCGAGGTCATCGGTGAACGACTTCTCCAGGGCGACCTCGTCGGCCGAGATCCCCGTTTCGTCGGTGATGAGCTCGGCGAGTCCCGCGAGGACCTCGTCGTTGCTGAATGCCATGGTTTCTCCTGTTCTTCGGGGTGGCCCGGTCGGGGCCCTGTTCAGTCTAGAGTCGGGGGTCGGCTGGGTCAGGGAAGGACGACGACCTGGGCGCCGAACACGAGACCGGCGCCGAAGCCGATCTGCAGCGCGAGCCCGCCGCTGAGCTCGGGGTGCTCCTGCAGCAGTCGGTGCGTCGCGAGCGGGATCGACGCGGCCGACGTGTTCCCGGTCGTCTCGATGTCACGGCCGATCACGACGGTGTCGGGCAGCTTCAGCTGCTTGGCGAACTCGTCGATGATGCGCATGTTGGCCTGATGGGGGACGAAGGCCGCCAGATCGGATGCCGTCACCCCGGCCGCCTCGAGCGCCTGGCGCGCGACCTTGACCATCTCCCACACCGCCCAGCGGAAGACCGTCGGTCCCTCCTGGCGAAGTGTCGGCCACGGCACCTCACCGTCGCGGAACTGCGTGAGCGTGCCGTTCATCCCGACCGCTTCCGCCTTGGAACCGTCGGACCCCCAGATCGTGGGACCGATTCCCGGCGTCTCGCTCGGACCGACCACCACGGCGCCGGCTCCGTCACCGAGGAGGAACGAGATGCTCCGATCCGTCGGGTCGACGACGTCGCTCAGCTTCTCCGTGCCGATCACGAGCGCGTAGTGCGCCGCGCCCGCCCGGATGAGCGCGTCAGCCTGTGCGACACCGTAGGCGAATCCGGCGCAGGCCGCGTTCACGTCGTAGGCGGCGGCCGGGTTCGAGCCGACGCGGTCGGCCACGATCGCCGAGACGGATGGAGTCTGCTTCGGGTTCGAGATCGTCGCGACGATCACGGCGTCGATGTCGGATGCCGCCACCCCGGACTTCTCGATCGCCTCGCGCGCGGCATCCGTCGCCAGATCGATCGCGTCGGTGTCGTGGACGGCTCGTGTGCGCGTGACGATCCCCGTGCGCTGGCGGATCCACTCGTCGCTCGAGTCGATGGGCCCGATCAAATCCTCGTTGGGGACGGCGATCTCGCCGCGCGCGGCGCCGTATGCGTAGATGCGCGTGTGCGCGGCGCCGGTCGACTGAATGAGGGTGGGGGCCATATGAGCTGCTCCGGTCATGCCTGAGATCCGCTCAGAAGCGTCTGAGCGGCGGGGAGGTCGTCGGGCGTCTTGACGGCGACACTCGGAACTCCTCGGAGTGCACGCTTGGCCAGGCCTGTGAGGGTGCCCGCCGGCGACAGCTCGACGATACCGGTCACCCCCGCCTCGGCGAAGGAGTCCATGCACAGATCCCACCGCACGGGCGAGGCCACTTGATCGACGAGGGCGGCGACGAAGGCGGCCCCGGACTCGACGGGCGCGCCGTCGCGGTTCGACCAGAGCGTCACGCCGGGATCTGCGGGCTGCACGGCGTCGGCCGCCTCACGGAGCGCCTGCACGGCGGGAGCCATGTAGTCGGTGTGGAAGGCACCCGCGACCTGCAGCGGGATGACGCGCGTGCCCTGCGGCGGCTCCGCACTCAGAGCCTGGAGCCCGGCGAGGGATCCTGCCGCGACGATCTGACCCGCGCCGTTGTAGTTGGCAGGGGTGAGCCCGAGCTCCTCCAGCCGGGAGACGACGGCATCCTGATCGCCGCCGATGCCTGCGCTCATGCCCGTCTGCTCCGCGGCGGCCGCCGCGGCCATCGCACGACCACGGATGCCGACGAGTCGCAGCGCGTCCTCATCGGAGAGCACGCCCGCAGCGGCGGCCGCCGCGAACTCGCCCACGGAGTGACCGGCGACGCCCGCGACCGCGGAGCGGTCGGCCAATGCGTGCCAGGAGAGCAGACTCGCCGCGACGATGAGAGGCTGTGCGACCTGCGTGTCGCGGATGCGGTCAGCGTCCCACTCCGTACCGGCGGCGAGGAGGTCGACCCCCGCCCATCCCGAATACGAGGACACGCGCTCGGCGGCGCCGTCGACGGACAGCCACGGGCTGAGGAATCCGGGAGTCTGGGAACCCTGGCCCGGGAAGACGGCGATCATCACCATCCCATCCTGCCAAGGATCATCCGAGCGGTTCTGGCGATCTCGTCACAACAATCGGCCGAGGCTTTGTGCGCGCCGCACAGAGCGTCGCCGGGCGGCGGTCGTGATCAGTTCGTGCTCCGCCGCAGCGACGGGATACGGCGGCGCGCGGAATCGCCCCCGATCGAGCCCAGGATCAAGGCGGTCTGCAGGATGAGCGCCTCTCGCGGACCCGTCGCATCCCACCCGATGACGTCCGAGACGCGCTTCAGGCGGTACCGCACCGTGTTCGGGTGCACGAAGAGCTCGCGCGCCGTGGCCTCGAGGGAGCGACCGTTGTCGAGATAGCTCCAGAGCGTGGTGACCAGGTCCGCGCTGTGCGACTGCAGGGGGCGGTAGATCCGCTCGACCAGGGTCTGCTTCGCGAGCGGGTCGCCCGCGAGTGCGCGCTCCGGCAGCAGGTCGTCGGCCTCGACCGGCCGCGGCGCGTTGCGCCAGGCGCGGGCGACGGCGAATCCGGCGAGCGACGCGCGGGCGCTCTGGCTCGCGTCCACGAGGGCGGGGACGGCAGGACCGAGCACGAGGAAGCCCGGTCCGAACCCCGGCTCGAGCCGCTTGGCGATCTCGGGGAACGGCAGTTCCGGCTCGTCGTCCGGGCGTCCCGGCAGCTCCGCGCGACCGAGGACGAGCACGAGTCTGGACCCCTGCACACCGATGAGCACGTCGACACCGAGCTTGCGTGCACTGCGCCGGAGCTGATCGACGTCGAACTGCGGGGGAGTGGTGCCGACGAGCACCGCCACCTCGCCGTGCCCGTGCCAGCCGAGGGCGGCGATGCGGCTGGGCAGCTCCTCGTCGGCCTCACCGGTCAGGATCGAATCGACGACGAGCGCCTCCAGGCGCGCGTCCCAGAGCCCGCGCGCCTCGGCCGCCCGCGCGTACACGTCCGCCGCGGCGAACGCGACGTCTCGCGAATAGCGCAGGATGCCTTCGCGCAGGTCGTCGCCTTTTCCGACAAGGCGCTCTTCGGTGACCTCCACGGTGACCCGGATCAGCTGCAGAGTCTGGGTCAGGCTGACGCTGCGCAGCAGCTCCCTCGGAGCGGCGGCGAAGATGTCCGCGGCGATCCACGGGGTGGACGTCGGGTCGTCGTACCACTGGATGAACGACGAGATGCCCGCCTGCGCGACGAGCCCCACGGCGGAGCGTCGCGCAGGCGGCATCTCGGCGTACCACGGAAGGGTGTCCTCGAGCCGCTTGATCGTGGCACTCGCCAGGTCGCCCGAGATCTTCCTCAGCCACGCGAGGGTCTCGGTCTTGTCCATCTGCGCCGGGCGGGAGGCCATGCGTGCGGTCAGCTCTCGCCGCCCGCGTTGCCGCTGGTTCCGGCGGTCACGTCGTGGAGGCGGTACTTCTCGATCGCCCGCGCCGCCAGCGACCGATCGACGGATCCTTCTTCGGCGAGCGACTGGAGCGTGCGCACGACGACCGACGGGCCGTCGATCTTGAAGAACCGGCGCGCCGCGGCCCGTGTGTCGGAGAAGCCGAAGCCGTCCGCACCGAGGGTCGCGAAGTTGTGCTGCACCCACGGCCGGATCTGATCCTGGACGGCGTGCATGTAGTCGCTGACCGCCACCACGGGACCGGGCGTGTCACGCAGCTTCTCCGTGATGTACGCCGTGCGCGGCTCCTGATCGGGATGCAGGAAGTTGTGCTCGTCCGCGGCGAGACCGTCGCGACGCAACTCGGTCCACGACGTCACCGACCACACGTCCGCGATCACGCCCCAGTCGTCCTTCAGCAGCTGCTGGGCCTCCAGCGCCCACGGCACACCGACGCCCGAGGCGAGGAGCTGGGCGCGGGGGCCGTCGCCCTCCCCCCGCGAGATGCGGTGGATGCCGCGCACGATGCCGTCGATGTCGACATCGGCCGGCTCCGCAGGCTGCACGAGCGGCTCGTTGTACACCGTGAGGTAGTACATGACGTTCGGATCCTCGTGCTGGCCGCCGTACATCCGGTCCAGGCCCGCGCGCACGATGTGGGCGATCTCGTAGCCGTACGCGGGATCGTAGGAGACCGTCGCGGGGTTCGTCGACGCGAGCAGGTGAGAATGCCCGTCGGCGTGCTGCAGACCCTCACCGGTCAGAGTCGTCCGACCGGCGGTCGCGCCGATGATGAAGCCGCGCGCCATCTGGTCGCCGGCGGCCCACTGGGCGTCGCCGGTGCGCTGGAAGCCGAACATCGAGTAGAAGATGTAGACCGGGATGAGCGGTTCGCCGTGGGTCGAGTAGGACGTGCCGACGCCGGTGAAGGCGGCGAGGGCGCCCGCCTCGTTGATGCCGACGTGCATGATCTGACCCTGCGGGCTCTCCTTGTAGGCGAGCAGCAGCTCCCGGTCGACCGAGGTGTAGTGCTGGCCGTTCGGGTTGTAGATCTTGGCCGTCGGGAAGAACGCGTCCATGCCGAACGTGCGGGCCTCGTCCGGGATGATCGGGACGATGCGGTTGCCGAATCCCTTCGCGCGCAGCAGGTCCTTCAGCAGTCGGACGAACGCCATCGTCGTGGCGATCTCCTGCGTGCCGGAGCCCTTCTTGGGCTGCGCGTACGCGGAGTCGTCGGGAAGCTGGAGGCCCACGTGCGTGGAACGACGTTCGGGGAGGAAGCCGCCGAGAGCCCGCCGACGCTCCATGAGGTACTGGATCGTCTCATCCTGCTGACCGGGGTTGTAGTACGGCGGCAGGTACGGGTTCTCCTCGAGCTGGGCATCCGTCACCGGGATGTGCATCTCGTCGCGGAAGTGCTTGAGGTCGTCGAGGGTCATCTTCTTCATCTGGTGGGTCGCGTTGCGACCCTCGAAGTGCTTGCCCAGGCCGTAGCCCTTGATGGTCTTGGCGATGATGACGGTCGGCTGACCCTTGTGCTCGACGGCGGCCTTGTACGCCGCGTACACCTTGCGGTAGTCGTGACCACCGCGCTTCAGACCCCAGATCTGGTCGTCCGTGTAGTCCTTCACGAGCGCACGGGTGCGCTCGTCGCGGCCGAAGAAGTTCTCCCTGACGTACGCGCCGTCCTCCGTCTTGTAGGTCTGGTAGTCGCCGTCCGGAGTGACGTTCATGAGGTTCAGCAGCGCGCCGTCGGTGTCGCGCGACAGCAGCTCGTCCCACTCGCGACCCCACACGACCTTGATGACGTTCCAGCCGGCGCCGCGGAAGAAGCTCTCCAGCTCCTGGATGATCTTTCCGTTCCCGCGGACGGGCCCGTCCAGTCGCTGCAGGTTCGCGTTGACGACGAAGGTCAGGTTGTCCAGACCCTCGTTCGCGGCGACCTGGAGCTGACCGCGGCTCTCGACCTCGTCCATCTCGCCGTCGCCGAGGAACGCCCACACGTGCGAGTCCGACAGATCCTTGATCCCGCGGTTCGTGAGGTACTTGTTCGTCATCGCCTGGTAGATCGCGTTGATCGGGCCGAGACCCATCGACACGGTCGGGAACTGCCAGAACTCCGGCATGAGGCGCGGGTGCGGGTACGAAGGGATGCCGTTCGGCGCAGCCGACTTCTCCTGGCGGAAGCCGTCGAGCTGCTTCTCGGTCAGACGACCTTCCAGGAACGCACGCGCGTACGTGCCCGGGGACGCGTGACCCTGAATGAAGATCTGGTCGCCGCCGGAGGGGTGGTCGGCGCCGCGGAAGAAGTGGTTGAAGCCCACTTCGTACAGCGACGCGGAGGATGCGTACGTGGAGATGTGACCGCCGACGCCGATTCCGGGGCGCTGCGCGCGGTGCACCGTGACCGCGGCGTTCCAGCGGATCCAGGCTCGGTAGCGGCGTTCGATCTCCTCGTCGCCGGGGAAGTCCGGCTCGTTCTCGGGGGCGATCGTGTTGATGTAGTCGGTCGTCGGGACCATCGGCACGCCGAGGTGCAGGTCCTTCGAGCGCTTGAGCAGGCTGAGCATGATCTCGCGGCCGCGGCCGTGGCCCTTCGCGGCGACGAGCTGCTCGAGGGATTCCTGCCACTCCGCGGTCTCATCGGGATCGCTGTCGAGGGGGCCCTGTGAATACGGATCCTGGTCGTGAACAGTCACGGAAGACCTTTCGTTCTCTGGCAGATCGTGCCAGGTGATCGCAAGCGATGCGCAGCGGGCTTTGTCGAGCGGGCACAACGCACCGTCTGCCAGCCTAGCGAGTATCCCGTCGTACGAAGTCGTCGCGGGCGCCGCGTCCTAGACTTGCCGCAAGGGCCTTTAGCTCAGCTGGTAGAGCGCCACGTTTACACCGTGGATGTCGTCGGTTCGATCCCGGCAGGGCCCACGTGAATGCACTTCCCGCCGACCAGCGCCGTCTCGTCGAACTCGCCGAGCTCGACACCCGCATCCGACAGGCTGAGAACGCGCGTCGCAATCCGCCTCAGGCTGCCCGCGTGCAGGCGCTGATCACGCAGCGTCAGACGCTGTCGCAGGAGCTGACATCGCGTCTCGGCATCCGCGACGATCTGCGGGCGGATCTCGCCCGCATCGAGTCCGACGTGGCGATGGTGGACGCCCGTCGCGCCCGCGACGCGGAGCGGCTCGCGGCGACGAGCAACGCGAAAGAAGCGCAGGGGCTGGAGAGCGAGCTGCAGTCCCTCGCCCGCCGCAAGAACGACCTCGAGGATGCTGAGCTCGAACTCATGGAGCGGCTCGAGGTCGCCGAAGCCGCCGTCGCCGAACAGGAAGCGCTCATCGCGCAGACGAACGACGAGGGCACGGCTCTCAGTGCAGAGGCGAAGCGGATCGTGGCCGAAGCCACCGCCGCTTTCGATGCTGCGACCCGCGACCGCGGCGCGCTGGCCGCCGCCATCCCCGCGGACCTCGTCGCGATGTACGAGAAGGTCGCGGCACGCAGCGCCGGGGCCGCGTATCTGCGACGCCGGACGTGCGAAGGGTGCCACATGATGATCGCGGGCACCGACCTGCAGACGATCCGCCTCGCCCAGACCGATGCCGTCGTCACGTGCCCTGAATGCGGATGCATCCTGGTGCGCGCGGAGGATTCCGGCTTGTGATCCCACCCCTCGCCGCCGTGCCTGGTGGGAGGGGCCGCCGTGCATCGCGATGACGATCAGGCTTTCGTCGTTCTGGGGCGCGCCGGCGGCGGGATTTCAGCCGCGGTGTTGGACATCGACGGCGCGGAGCGGGAGCGTCTGACGCTCGCGGAAGCGGACCTGGGGGAGTGGGTGCGCACGTTCGAGCGCGCCCATTCGCCGCGGTGGGTCTGGAACGACACGCCGCGCTGGTACGCCGCTCTCCTCGGTTCGGGAGTCCGCGTCTCGCGATGCCACGATCTGCGCCTGTCTCATGCGATCCTGCGCGATTCGACCCTGACACCTGGGTTCGTCGCGCACGGTGATGCGACTGCCGGGTCGCCGACCGACTGGGACTGCCCGCCCTTCACCGGCGAGGACGCACCCGCCCCGGCGCTGTTCGACCTCGACGGTGCGGCGGCCGCGGCGGGTCCCCCGATCGGGACCGACGAGTGCCTGGACGAATTCCGCCGCCAGCGCGACGCGGTGAGCCGATCTGCAGACTCCGGAAGGCTCCGGCTGCTGATCGCGGCGGAGGCCGCCGGCGCGCTGATCGCCGTGGAGCTCCAGGCCGCCGGGCTCCCCTGGGACGTGGGCGAGCACCGCCGCATCCTCGACGAGGTCTTGGGGGAGCGACCCGCGTCCGGCGGTGCACCTCGACGCATGGAGGATGCCGCGCGTCGCGTCCGGGAGGCGCTCGGGGATCCGACGGTGAACCTCGACTCGCAGCAGAAACTCCTCCGGTCACTGCATCGCGCCGGCATCCTCGTCACATCGACGAGCCGCTGGGAACTGGGCGAGTACCGCCACCCGGCGATCGAGCCCCTCCTGGAGTACAAGAAGCTCTCCCGGCTGCTCACGGCGAACGGGTGGGCGTGGCTCACCGAGTGGGTCCGCGACGGCCGCTTCCGTCCGACCTATGTGCCGGCGGGCGTCGTGACCGGTCGGTGGGCCTCCGTCGGCGGCGGTGCACTGCAGATCCCCCGTCAACTGCGGACGGCGGTGCGCGCCGACCCGGGGTGGCGGCTCGTCGTGGCCGACGTCGCGCAGCTCGAACCGCGCGTGCTCGCTGCGATGTCCGGCGACGCCGCCCTCGCGGACGCCGCGCGCGGGGCGGATCTGTACGCCGGCATCGTCGCCGCCGGCGCGGTGCCGAGCCGGGCGGAGGCCAAGGTCGCGATGCTCGGCGCGATGTACGGCGCGACGACGGGCGCGAGCGGGCTCCTGGTTCCCCGGCTGCGACGGACGTTCCCCCGCGCGATGGCGCTGGTGGACGATGCCGCTCGTACCGGCGAGCAGGGCGGGGTCGTGTCGACTTGGCTCGGTCGCACTTCGCCCCCGCCGTCCGCGCGGTGGCGGGATGCACAGTCTCGAGCGGGCGACGCCGAGGCGTCGGGAGCGGATGAGAGCAGGGCCCGGCGGTGGGCACGAGACCGCGGCAGGTTCACCCGCAACTTCGTCGTCCAGGGCACGGCGGCGGAGTGGGCATCCGCGTGGCTCGCCGATCTGCGTGGCCGCCTTGCCGCTCTGCCCGCCGTGGCTTCCGCGCGCACCGCGCACCGATCCGGCCCGGTCTTCGCCGACCGCGCTCACCTCGCGTTCTTCCTGCACGACGAGGTCATGGTCCACACCCCGCAGGAGCACGCCGACGAGGTGGCGGAGGCGGTGCAGCAGGCCGCCGCCGCGGCCGGCCGACTGCTGTTCGGAGGGTTCCCGATCGACTTCCCCCTCGAGGTCCGAGTGTCCGCGGACGCCGGCAAGGACTGACGACCCGGGATGCCGGGCTAGAGTGGGCGACGCGAATGGGTCGGCTGGACGGTCGCGTCGCGCGCGGTTCGCCGTGTCGCGCCGAGGAACGTCCGGGCTCCACAGGGCAGGGCGGTGGGTAACACCCACCCGGAGTGATCCGCGAGACAGTGCCACAGAGAACAGACCGCCGGGGGAGACCCCGGTAAGGGTGAAACGGCGGTGTAAGAGACCACCGGGGTCGTCGCGAGACGACCCGCAAGGTAAACCTCGCCCGGAGCAAGGCCAGACAGGGGATGTGGACGCGGCCCGCCGAGTCCCCGGGTAGGCCGCTGGAGCGGCACGGCAACGTGTCGCCGAGAGAGATGACCGTCCACGGGGCTCACGCCCCCGGACAGAACCCGGCGTACAGGCCGGCCCATTCGCCCTCTCGTCAGGCGCGCGTGACCGTCGTGTCCAGTTCCGGTGCGGCTCCCAGCGAGAGCGCCGCCGCGCCGATGATCCCGGCGTTGTTGCGGTGGATCGCGGGCACGATCGGCGTGTTGAGCTTGAGCAGCGGCAGGAACTGGTCCGCGTGCTTGGAGACACCCCCGCCGACGATGAACAGATCGGGCGTGAAGAGGAACTCGACGTGGCTGTAGTAGACCTGCAGACGCTCCGCCCACTGAGCCCAGTCGAGGGTCTCCCGCTCCATCGCCGAGTAGGCCGTCCACGCCTCGAAGTCGCGCTTGTGTCCGGCGCGCTGCAGGTGGCCGAGCTCGGAGTTGGGGATAAGGACGCCGTTGTAGATCACCGCCGACCCGATGCCGGTGCCGAGGGTCGTGAGGATCGTGAGGCCCTGGATGCCGCGCGCCGCGCCATAGCGCATCTCGGCGACGCCGGCGACGTCCGCGTCGTTCGCGAAGTGGATGTCGCGCCCCAGACCGTCCTCGAAGAACTTCTCGGCCTCGAAGCCGATCCACCGCTGCGACACGTTCGCTGCGGACAGCGTGCGCCCCGACTTCACGATCGCCGGGAAGGCGACACCCAGTGGGATCGCGTCCTCACGGACACCGAGCGTGTCCAGGACCGTCAGCACCGCCGTCAGGACGTCCTCCGGCTCCGCCCCCTGCGGGGTCGCGACTTTCACGCGGTCGCTGAGCAGGGTTCCCGCTTCCAGGTCGACGATCGCCGCCTTGATGCCCGTGCCGCCGATGTCCACGCCGACCGCGCGCGTCTTGTCCTTTGCCATGGGGCCAGCCTATCCAGGAGCGCGCGCCCGATCAGTAGGATCGAGCGAGTGGCACCGCGCACGCGTGTGGTGGACGGTCGAGAGGAGCGGACTGTGGCCGAGGACAGCGAGAAGTACTGGTACAACCTCGAGACCGGAGAGGTCGAGCGCGGCTACGTCTCGCCGCACGTCGACCGCGCGGGACCTTTCGACACGGCCGAGGAGGCCGCGCGCGCACCGGAGATCATCCGCGAGCGCTCTCGGGCCTGGGCAGACGAAGACCGCCGCGAGAATGCGCCGCGTTCCGGCGCCGCAGACGACGAGAACTGATCCTGCTCTTCCTGAGCGGCATCCGAGGGGAATTCGATGGACAAGCAGCGTGACTTCGTTCTGCGCACGATCGAGGAGCGGGGCGTCAAGTTCGTCCGGCTGTGGTTCACCGACGTCATCGGGACCCTCAAGTCGGTCGCGATCGCGCCGGCCGAGGTGGAGGGCGCCTTCAGCGAGGGGCTCGGCTTCGACGGGTCGGCGATCGAGGGCCTGACCCGCTCGTACGAATCCGATCTGCTCGCTCACCCCGATCCCACGACGTTCCAGATCCTGCCGTGGCGAGGCGAGATCGATCCGACGGCGCGCATGTTCTGCGACATCACCACGCCCGACGGCCAGCCCGCGGTGGCCGACCCCCGGCACGTGCTCAAGCGGTCGCTCGCGAAGGCCGCCGATGCGGGCTTCACCTTCTACACGCACCCCGAGATCGAGTTCTACCTGCTGAAGTCGTCGGCGTTCGGACCGGAGGGACCGGAACCCGTCGATTCCGCCGGGTACTTCGACAACGTCCCGGGTGGGACGGCGCACGACTTCCGTCGGCGGTCGGTGCGGATGCTGGAGGACCTCGGGATCTCGGTCGAGTTCAGCCACCACGAGGGCGGCCCCGGCCAGAACGAGATCGATCTGCGGTACGCGGACGCCCTCGCGACGGCCGACAACATCATGACGTTCCGCACCGTGATCAAAGAGGTGGCCATCGAGCAGGGCGTCTACGCGACGTTCATGCCCAAGCCGCTGGGCGGCAAGCCGGGCAGCGGCATGCACACGCACATGTCGCTCTTCGAAGGCGACACGAACGCCTTCTACGAGGAGGGCGCGACCTACCAGCTGTCCAAGACCGGGCGCCACTTCATCGCGGGGCTGCTGCGTCACGCCGCCGAGATCTCCGCCGTGACGAATCAGTTCGTGAACTCCTACAAGCGCCTGTGGGGCGGCGACGAGGCCCCGAGCTTCATCACGTGGGGTCACAACAACCGGTCCGCGCTGGTGCGCGTACCGATGTACAAGCCCAACAAGGGTCAGTCCTCGCGCGTCGAATACCGCGGTCTGGACTCGGCGGCGAACCCTTATCTCGCGTATGCGCTCATGCTCGCGGCGGGTCTGAAGGGTATCGAAGAGGGCTACGAGCTCCCGCCCGAGGCGGAGGACAACGTCTGGTCGCTGACGGATGCCGAGCGCAGGGCCCTCGGCTACGCACCACTGCCGGCGAGCCTGGATCACGCTCTGGAGTACATGGAGGAGTCCGAACTGGTCGCCGAGACGCTCGGTGAGCAGGTCTTCAACTACGTGCTGCTGAACAAGCGCAAGGAATGGCAGGAGTACCGTTCGCAGGTGACGCCCTTCGAGTTGAAGAGCAACCTCGAGATGCTCTGACCGGCACCTCGCGGCGATGACGACGGAGCGTTCGCAGTCCCTCACCCATCTCGCTCGGATCGGGTTCAGCCGTCTCGCGGAGGCGGACAGGGATCTGGGCGAGCTCGAGGAACTGCTCGCGCTCGAGCGCGACGCGCTGACGGCTCCCGCGGCCCGATCCGCCGATCCCGACGCAGCTGTGTCGGCGATGACGCGGATCGCACGACGCGACGCGAGGGCGCTGCGTGCTCTGCACGCCGACGCGGACGGCTGGGCGGCGGTGTGGGCGCTGCTCGGTGCCTCGAGCGGTTTCGCCGACTTCTATCTGCGGCATCCGGAAGAACTCGCGCACCTCGTCGCAGCGGGTCGGTCCCTTCCGACGGAGGAGGAGCTGCGCGCGTCCCTGCTGGAGTCCGTCGACGCCGAGGATGGCTTCGCCGTCGATCCGGACGAGGGGTCCTGGGTGGCGCTGCGCATCCGCTACCGGCGCCAGTTGGCCGCGATCGCCGCGTACGACCTGCTGAGCGCGTCCCCGGTGGAAGAGGTCGCCCTGGTGGCAGCCCGTCTGGCAGATGCGGCCGGAGCGGCGCTCGAGGCGTCGCTGTGCGTGGCGCGCGCGCGGGTCGTCCGGGGACTGCCCGGCACGGGACGATTCCCGCGCGAGCAGGTCGCCGGCACCCGCCTCGCCGTGATCGGCATGGGCAAGACCGGCGCCCGCGAGCTCAACTACGTGAGCGATGTGGACGTGATCTTCGTCGCGGGCGCGGACGAAGCGGTGCTCGCCGAAGCCGGCGAGAGTCGCGTGGTGGACATCGCCACGCGACTGGCCGTGCAGACGATGCGCGGGATCTCCGGCGCCGAGATCGAACCGCCGCTGTGGGAGGTGGACGCGAACCTCCGGCCCGAAGGCAAGCAGGGCGCGCTCGTCCGCACCCTGGATTCCCACCTGTCGTACTACGACCGGTGGGCGAAGAGCTGGGAGTTCCAGGCGCTGCTGAAGGCGCGGCCGATCGCGGGGGACAGGGAACTCGGCGACGAGTACGTGCGCGCCGTCCAGCCGAAGATCTGGACGAGCGCCGCCCGCGAGAACTTCGTGGACAGCGTTCAGCGCATGCGCGAGCGCGTGACCGAGCACATCCCGGCCGCGGAGGTGCCCTACCAGCTCAAGCTCGGGCCGGGCGGCATCCGCGACATCGAGTTCACGGTGCAGCTCCTGCAGCTCGTGCACGGGCTGTCGGATGACCGCATCCGCCAGCGCGGCACGCTCGAGGCGATCGACGCCCTCGTGGCACAGGGCTACATCGGCCGAGCCGACGCCGCCACCTTTTCGCACGACTACCGCGTGCTGCGTCTCCTCGAGCATCGCGTGCAGCTGCGTCAGCTCCGTCGCACCCACTTGATGCCGGAGCGGCCGGACGAGCGCCGCGTCCTCGCCCGCGCCAGCGGTCTGGCCGAGTCGGGCGAGAAGGTCTGGGAGCTGTGGGAGAAGATCAAGCGCGAGGTGCGCGACATCCACGTCCGGCTGTTCTACCGGCCGCTGCTGTCCGCGGTCGCCTCGCTCCACGAGGAGGAGCGCTCGCTCTCGCCCGCTCAGGCGCACGATCGCCTCGCGGCGATCGGGTTCACCGATCCGGTCGGGGCGCTACGGCACATCGCCTCGCTCACAACGGGTCTGAGCCGCGGGGCCACGATCCAGCGCCACCTGATGCCCGTGATGATCCGCTGGTTCGCCGACGGCGTGGACCCCGACTACGGGCTTCTGGCGTTCCGGCGCATCAGCGAGCGCCTCGGCGCGACGCCGTGGTTCCTGCGGATGCTCCGCGACTCATCGGGCGCGGCGGAGAGCCTCACCCGGGTGCTGTCCAGCTCACGCTACGTCGGCGAGCTCATGGAGTGGATCCCCGAGTCCGCGGCGTGGCTGGACGACCCCGAGCTTCTGCAGCCCCGGTCAGGCGTGGCTCTCCAGGAAGAGGCGCGCGCGATCCAGTCGCGCCACGCCTCGATCGAGGACGCGATGCGCTCGGTGCGCGGCCTCCGACGGCGCGAGTTGCTGCGCATCGCAATGGCCGGGATCCTGGGCACCCTCACGATCGAGGAGATCGCCCACGCGCTCACCACCGTGACGGAGGTGACGATCCAGGCGACGCTGCGGGCTGTCCGCCGAGAGGTCGTCCCCGAGGAGGACTCCGCGCTCGATTTCTCGGTGATCGCGATGGGTCGATTCGGCGGCGGAGAACTGGGATTCGGGTCGGATGCCGATGTGATGTACGTGTACCGGGCGAACGGGGTGGACCCTCAGCGCGCGCACGAGCTCTCGCTGCAGCTCGTCGCGGGTCTGCGCAAGCACTCGGAGGACCATCGCGTCCCGTTGGATCTGGATGCCGGGCTGCGCCCCGAGGGGCGCAACGGGCCGATGGCCCGTTCCCTCGCGGCCTACGGCGAGTACTACCGGCGCTGGTCGCTGTCGTGGGAGGCCCAGGCGCTGCTCCGGGCCCGCGGCGTGGCGGGGAGCGCCAAGTTGATCGCGCGGTTCACGGCACTGGCCGACACGATCCGCTACCCGGAGTCGGTCGACCTGCAGGGCACACGCGAGATCAAGCGCATCAAGGCGAGGGTCGAGGGGGAGCGGTTGCCGCAGGGCGCAGATCCCCGGCGTCACCTGAAGCTCGGGCCCGGTTCGCTCAGTGACGTGGAGTGGCTCGTCCAGCTGTTGCAACTGCAGCACGCGCACGCCGTTCCCGGACTGCGCACGACATCGACCCTCGGTGCGCTCGAGGCCGCGGTGGCAGCGGACTTCGTGACCGAGGAGGATGCCGCACGTCTTCGTGAGGCCTGGCTGCTCTCCAGCCGCCTCCGTTCGGCGATCACCCTGCTGACCGGT
>JASBUD010000063.1 GCA_030148105.1 Microbacterium sp.
CCACGCGAATGTCCCTCTCCCACCCGCTCTCGGTAGGCTCGGAACCATGATCCCGGAGCTCGAGTGGACCGACCTCGACCGCAAGGCAGTTGACACCGCCCGCGTCCTCGCGATGGACGCCGTCCAGAAGGTGGGCAACGGTCACCCGGGTACGGCGATGAGCCTCGCCCCGGCCGCCTACCTGCTCTACCAGCGCGTGCTGCGGCACGACCCGAACGACGTGCATTGGCCCGGGCGCGACCGGTTCATCCTCTCGGCCGGTCACTCGTCGCTCACGCAGTACGTGCAGCTGTACCTCGGTGGCTTCGGACTCGAGCTGGACGACCTGAAGGCGCTGCGCACGTGGGGCTCCAAGACCCCCGGACACCCCGAGTTCGGGCACACCGACGGCGTGGAGATCACGACTGGCCCGCTCGGTCAGGGTCTGGCCTCGTCGGTCGGTTTCGCGTACGCCGCGCGCTACGAGCGCGGGCTCTTCGACCCGGAGACCCCCGCGGGCCAGTCGCCGTTCGACCACTTCGTGTACGTGATCGCCGGCGACGGGGACCTGCAGGAGGGTGTGACCAGCGAGGCGTCGAGCCTCGCGGGGCACCAGAGCCTCGGCAACCTCATCGCGATCTACGACTCGAACCAGATCTCGATCGAGGACGACACGAACGTCGCCTTCACCGAGGACGTCGCGAAGCGCTACGAGGCCTACGGCTGGCACGTGCAGACGGTGGACTGGAAGAAGACCGGTCAGTACGTCGAGGACGCCGCCGCGCTGTACGCCGCGATCGAGGCCGCGAAGGGCGAGACGGACAAGCCGTCGCTCATCATCCTCAAGACGATCATCGGCTGGCCCTCGCCCGGCAAGCAGAACACCGGGAAGATCCACGGCTCCGCCCTGGGTGCCGACGAGCTGAAGGCCACGAAGGAGGTCCTCGGCTTCGACCCCGAGCAGACCTTCGCCGTCGCGGAGGACGTGCTCGCGCACACCCGCGCCCTCGGTGAGCGCGGCGCCGCCGCGCACGCCGAGTGGCAGACCGCGTTCGACGCGTGGGCGGAAGCGAACCCCGAGCGCAAGGCGCTGTGGGATCGCGTGAACGCCCGCGAGCTGCCGACCGACATCGCCGCGGCGCTCCCGGTGTTCGAAGCGGGCAAGGACGTCTCGACCCGCGCCGCGTCCGGCACCGTGATCAACGCGCTCGCCGCCGAGCTCCCCGAACTGTGGGGCGGCTCCGCCGACCTCGCCGAGTCGAACCTCACCACGATCAAGAGCGCGAAGTCGTTCATCCCCGCGCAGTGGTCCACGCACGAGTGGTCCGGTGACCCGTACGGCCGCGTGCTGCATTTCGGCATCCGCGAGCACGCGATGGGCGCGATCGTGAACGGCATCGTCCTGCACGGCCCCACCCGTCCGTTCGGGGGGACGTTCCTGATCTTCAGCGACTACATGCGTCCGCCGGTGCGCCTCGCGGCCCTCATGAACGTCCCGTCGATCTTTGTCTGGACGCACGACTCCGTCGCGCTCGGCGAGGACGGCCCCACGCACCAGCCGATCGAGCAGATCGCGACGCTGCGGGCAATCCCGAACTTCACCCTGGTCCGCCCGGGTGACGCGAACGAGACCGCCGTGGTGTGGCTGGAGATGCTGCGCCGCCACGCCGGCCCCGCCGGCATCGCCCTGACCCGCCAGAACATCCCCGTGTTCGCTCGCGGCGACGGCGAGGCGTCCGGCGACACGTTCGCCTCGGCGGACCTCGCGGTCAAGGGCGCGTACGTCCTGGCCGAGGCGCCGAACGGAACGCCCGACGTGATCCTGATCGCGACCGGCTCCGAAGTCCAGCTCGCGGTCGCCGCGCGCGAGACCCTGGCGGCCGAGGGCATCAACGCCCGCGTCGTCTCGGCACCCGCGCTCGAGTGGTTCGACGAGCAGGATGCCGCCTACCGCGAGTCCGTGCTGCCGGCATCCGTCACCGCCCGGGTGTCGGTCGAAGCGGGCATCGCGATGCCGTGGCGCCACATCGTCGGCGACAAGGGTCGGAGCGTCTCGATCGAGCACTTCGGCGCGTCGGCTGACTACAAGACCCTGTTCGAGAAGTTCGGCATCACCGCCGACGCTGTCGTCGATGCGGCGCGCGAGACCGTCGCGGCCGCATCCGCGGCGGAATAAGGAGACACACGCATGAGCACTCCCACCAAGAATCTCTCCGACGCCGGCGTCAGCATCTGGCTGGACGACCTGTCCCGGTCCCGGATCATCACCGGAAACCTCGCCGACCTGATCGCCACGCGCAACGTCGTGGGCGTCACCACGAACCCGACGATCTTCGCCGGGGCGATCGGCTCCGGATCGGACTCGTACGCGGGCCAGATCGGCGACCTCGCGCGCAGCGGGGCGACCGTGGACGACGCGATCTTCACCCTCACCACCGACGACGTCCGCGCGGCATCCGACATCTTC
>JASBUD010000074.1 GCA_030148105.1 Microbacterium sp.
GGACAGGATGCCGAGAGTGCGCCCGAGTGGACGATCAGAGCGCGTCGGCCGCTGGCCCACAGCGTCACCGCCGTGTTCGACGACGGCACCCGTGTCCCGCTCGAGCACGTGCGCGCCGGCATCTGGGAAGGTCAGCGCGCCGGTGAGGGCGGCTCGTACGAACTTGTGACGACGTACCCCGACGCGCCCGACTTCACCGCGGTAGACCCGTATCGGTTCGCCCCGACGATCGGCGAACTCGATCTGCACCTGATCCGCGAGGGGCGTCACGAAGAGCTCTGGCGCGTCCTCGGCGCGCATGTGCGCACGATCGACGGCGTCGCGGGCACGGCCTTCTCCGTGTGGGCGCCGAACGCCCGGGCCGTGCGTGTCGTCGGCGACTTCAACGGATGGGACGGCCCCGCCCACGCCATGCGGTCCATGGGATCCAGCGGCGTCTGGGAGATCTTCGTCCCCGGCATCGGGGTCGGCACCGCCTACAAGTTCCAGCTCCTCTCCCGCGGCGGTGAGTGGGTGCTCAAAGCCGATCCGATGGCGCGATTCGCCGAGATCCCCCCGGCGACGGCATCCGTCGTGACGGATTCGGGATATGCATGGGCGGATGCCGCATGGCTGAAGGCGCGCGCGTCCAGCCAGCCTGTGTCGCAGCCCATGTCGATCTACGAAGTGCACTTCGGCTCGTGGCGTCCGGGGCTCTCGTATCGCGAGGGTGCGGACCGGCTGATCGACTACGTCACGGCGCAGGGCTTCACCCACGTGGAGTTCCTGCCGCTCGCGGAGCACCCGTTCGGGGGCTCTTGGGGCTATCAGGTGACCGGGTACTACTCCCCCACCAGTCGATTCGGGTCGCCCGATGACCTCCGCTACCTGATCGACCGGCTGCACCAGGCGGGTATCGGCGTGATCATGGACTGGGTGCCCGGTCACTTCCCGAAGGACGCGTTCGCGCTCGCCCGCTTCGACGGCGAGGCGTTGTACGAGCATCCCGATCCGCGGCGCGGCGAGCACCGCGACTGGGGCACGTACATCTTCGACTACGGACGCAACGAGGTGCGGAACTTCCTCGTCGCCAACGCGCTGTACTGGTTCGAGGAATTCCACGTCGACGGCCTCCGCGTCGACGCCGTCGCGTCGATGCTGTACCTCGACTACTCGCGCGAGGACGGGGAGTGGGTCCCGAACATCCACGGCGGGCGCGAGAACCTGGAGGCCATCAGATTCCTCCAGGAAGTGACCGCCACGTCGTACAAGCGCTATCCGGGGATCTCCCTGATCGCCGAGGAGTCCACGTCCTTCCCGGGCGTGACCGCTCCGACGAGTCAGGCGGGTCTCGGCTTCGGCTTCAAGTGGAACATGGGCTGGATGAACGACTCGCTCCAGTACATCGCCCGGGACCCGATGTACCGCGCGCACCACGAAGGAGAGCTCTCGTTCTCGTTCGTCTACGCGTTCAGCGAGAACTTCGTGCTGCCCATCAGCCATGACGAGGTCGTCCACGGCAAGGGCAGTCTGTTCGCGCGGATGCCCGGTGACCACTGGCAGAAGCTCGCGAACATGCGTGCGTTCCTCGCGTACATGTGGGGCCACCCCGGCAAGCAACTGCTGTTCATGGGACAGGAGTTCGGCCAGCTCTCCGAATGGGCGGAGGGCCGTGGTCTGGACTGGTGGCTGCTGGACCAGCCTTCGCACGCGCAGCTGCACGGCTTCGTGGCGACGCTCAACAGCGTCTACAAGGCGCAGTCCGCACTGTGGTCGCGCGACAGCGACGGCGCGGCGTTCTCCCGCATCGGCGCCCCCACCTGGAACCCGAATGTCGTGGCCTTCTCCCGTCGTGACCATCACGGCAACACGGTCGTCGTGATCGCGAACTTCTCCGGCGTGCCGATCCACGGGTACGCGCTGGATCTGCCCGAATCAGGCGTGTGGCACGAGATCCTCAACTCCGACGGTCAGGAGTACGGCGGCTCGGGCGTCGGCAATCTGGGTGCGGTCCACGCCGGAGAATCCGGACGGGCCACCATGGTCCTGCCCCCGCTCGGGGTCCTCTGGCTCGGACATGCCGCGCAGCAGCACCTGCCGCCGCAAACGAGTTCCGGACAGCTGCTGCTTCCCTGACGGCCCGGCCGGCCGCGCTCAGAACAGGAGCGAGGCCAGTCGGCCGCGGGCGCGAAGGACCCGCGGGTCGGCATCCCCGATCAGACCGAACAGCTCCAGAAGTCGTTCGCGCACCGCGGACCGGTCATCCGCGGGCAGGGCACCGAACAGATCCAGGAGTCGCCCGAACGCGTCGTCCACATGCCCACCCGCGATGTCAAGGTCGGCGACGGCGAACTGAGCCTCGATGTCGAGCGGGCCCGCCGCCGCTGCCGCCCGCGCGCTCTGCAGATCGAGATGCTGGACCCGGTCGAGCAGACGCACCTGACCGAGGCCGGCGCGGGCATCCTCATCGCGGGGATTCTCGGCGAGGGCCTTCTCGTAGGCGACCACTGCGCGGGCGTAGTCGCCCGCTTCGATCGCCTCATACGCCTCGGCGTGCAGCGGAGGCAGGGGTGCATCCACCGGCTCGCCGTCTGCGGCGTTGCCGTCGCCGGACACATCCACCGAACCCGTCACCCCGTTCTGGGCGGCGAGCTGGAGAAGCTGGGCGAAGACCTCGCGCACCTGCTGCTCGGGGACGGCCCCCGTGAACAGCGGCACCGGCTGGCCGCCGACCAGGGCGACCACCATCGGGATCGACTGCGCACGGAACGCCTGCGCGAGCTGCGGGTTCGCGTCGACATCGACCTTGGCGAGCACGAGGCGACCCGAGAGTTCGGTCACGACGGCCTCGAGGATCGGGCTGAGCTGCTTGCAGGGGCCGCACCACTCCGCCCACAGGTCGATCACGACGGGCACCGAACGCGAGAGCTCCAGGATCTGCGGGAAGGTGTCGTCGGTGACGTCCATGACGAGAGACGGTGAGGGCGTCGACGTCTGCGCGGTACCCGGGGCAGGCGCGGCGGGTCGATTGCGCAGAGCCGACAGGTCGACGGCACCGCGGAGAGCGGTCGGAGAGACGTCGGTCAATTGATCACCTTTGCATCGAGGATCTCGGACGAATAGCCGAGCAGCCGGATCTTCTCGGAGGACCCGAGACCGGGCACGTAGAAGAACAGCTGATCACTGAATGTGGTCGTGAAGCCCGTGGCCGACTGTTCGGCACCCGCAAGGGTCTTCACCGTGGGGTTCGTGTCGAGCTTGATGACGGCATCCGCGTTCGTCGGCTTGACCGTGTCGACTTCGTTCACGTTCACCGCGACGATCGCGCCGCTTTCGAGCGTCGCCAGCGCGAGCGGAGGATGGGATCCCGCGACCGTGTCGAAGGTGAGACTGCCGGTCGAGGCCGCGGTGGTGTTGAAATCGGCGAGGCGCTTCTCGCGGTCAGCCGTCACGCTCGCGCGGAACTGGTCGCCCTCCGCCTCGAACTGGTCGTAGAACTCACTGTCCGCACCCTTGTTGAGCACGTCGGCGTACGCGGCCGCGAGCTGATCCGGGGCCATCAGCAGGAAGGAGGAGTCAGGCGGAACCTGCTGCGCCCCGACGTACACCGGAGCCAGGTCCGGCATCTGGGTCGATGCCTCCAGGCTCGACAGATACGTGAGCTTGTAGGGCGCCCACTGATCCTGCTGCGTGAGGAGCATGATGCTCGCGGTCTTGTCGGCGTCGTCGTTCACGACGGCCATCACCGACCGCGGCCATCCGTCGTACGCCTGCGGGAGGACGATCTCGAGCGGTTTCGTCGGAATCGCCGCGAGGGCCGCCTCATCGGGCAGAGCAGCGCGCAGCCGGTAGTTCGTCGCGCGCTCCTCGAGGACGGCGCCGTCCAGTCGGGTCGCTGCCAGCGTGGCATCGAGCGCACTGTCCGCGTCCGCCGCTGTCTGCGCGATGCGTGCGATGATCCGCTCCGCCTGCGCTTTCGTCACGGCGGGAGCCTGCTGACCCTCGGGGATGATCACCGACTCGCTGGGACTCGGCGTGGGGCTCGCGGCGAGCTGCGGCCAGGAGTCCGCCGAGCAGCCGGCGAAGAGAAGTGCCGACACCGCCAGCGCCGGCGCGACGACGAGAGCCTTCCGGCCGGGTCCCACCGATCGCCGTGTCGGTGCCGCGCTGATCACGCCCTTGTCCGCGCCCTCGACCGCGAGATCGATCGGTTCCGTGACCGGCAGCGGCAGACCCTTGCGGCGCGGGCCGCGCGACCTGCGCACATGACGGATGCCGAGGATGTACAGGAAGACCCCCACCGCCATCAGGATCGCCCCGAGGACGATGAGGGGACCCGCCCAGGGAGTCGCGCGGGCGACCGACCAGGACACGCTGACATCGGAGGGAGCGGCAGCCACGCCGTCGGTGGCGACGAGCACACTCATTCCCTCGGGAAGCTGCAGCGGAGCGATCAGCAGGTCCTCCTGCTGGAACTCGTCCAGCCACAGGTCGGAGCCGATCGGACTCCGCGCCTCCGCCGTCGCATCGGCGCTCCCGTCGGTCTCGCCCTCGACGGCGACGTCCTCTTCGGCGGAGGGCTCTTCCGACGGAGCCGGCGTCACGCTCTCGGAGTCGACGTCACCGGAGGAGGTGAGCGTCGCCTCCACGTACTCGGTGTCCGCCAGCCAGGCCTTCATGTCGGCGGTGCGCCCGTAGGCGGCGAAGATCTCGCCGTCGCCCTGTGCACGCAGCGTCTGCGCACCAGGAAGGCGGTTGAGCACCGCGCCGTCGATCAGCAGGTACGGCGCCTCCTGCGAGACGGCGATGTCGACGGATTCGGACCGTGGGCCCTGGAAGACGGTGCGCTGGGCGATGCCCGCTCCGATCATCACGGCGGCGAGCACGAAGGCCGCCACAGCCCACACGAAACGCACGAAAACACCTCTCCCGGACCCGCTTGTCGTCACCGCGGGTCGTCGACTCGACATTTCAGACTAGCGAAGGAGACCTGTGCGTCGCCCGGGAGGTGCCAATCCCCGCGCTGCGCGGGTGGAGTGCATATCCTGACCTGACAGCTCATCGCCGTACCGCCGAGAACCTCGGCACAGACAGGAGCCACCGTGAAGGTGCACAATCCGTTCCGCGTCGCCCTCGTGGCGACCCTCGGCGTCGGCGTGGGTCTGCTGCTGATCAGCAGCGTCCAGACGCTGTCGACGATCCTGCTCTACGTCGGCACCGCGCTGTTCCTCAGCCTCGGCCTCGAGCCGGC
>JASBUD010000077.1 GCA_030148105.1 Microbacterium sp.
GAAGATCCACGCCGAGTAGAAGATCACTGGCAGGGAGAGGATCAGCGAGAACACGTCATCGCGCAGTCCGAACGGTGCGGGAACGGGGAATCCGAGCACTTCCCGGCCGATTGGTGACCACAGGATGATCGGCACCGACAGCACGGCCGCGACGATGAACCGGTTGCGCATGTCGCGAATCATCGAGGCCATCGACATGCCGGCGTGGCTTCCGCCGTGCCCCATCACGTCCTGCATGCTGCGGTCGGTCGTCTCGAGGCCTCCGTGGGCCGGTGCGCCGCGTTCGCCGGTATGTGTGGTCGGGGCGATGCCGGCCTCGACGGGTTCGCTGGTCATCGCGGCATGATCGTGGGCGGAGCTCTCCGGACGCGGTGGTAGAGAGTTGCCGCGCGCGGGCGCCTGGGGGTCGGGTGTGCGCGGGCGGTGGTCGGTGTGCGCCGCAGCCTGGGTGGGGTCGTCGGCGGGATTGCAGATGTGGTCAGGGACGGATTGCCCGGCGCAGTGGTAGCCGCATTCGATGATCCATTGCCTGAGCTGGGCCTGTGATGTCAGATCAGGGTCATAGATCACGTTTGCGGTCTGGGAGACCGGGTTCGCCTCGACATCGGTGACGCCCGGCTGCCGGAGCAGGGTGGCTTCAACCGTGGACTTCGAGGATGCCCAGGACAGGCCCTCGACCTCCAACACAACGGTCCGGGTCGTTCCGCTCATTGCGCTCTCATTTCCGTGACATGCGGACGTGGGGTCGTCATGACGCGTCCGTCTTGATGACAGTCCGCCAGGTGTTTCCGGCGTCGGTGGTGACGCGAACTCCCCCATCGTCCGCGATCGCGACAGCACCGTCGAAACCTGCAGTGATCGCAGAGGCGACTCCAGTGGCGTGCCCGAAATTGGTCCAGACAGCACCTTCCAAGGTGCTTCCCGTCCAGATGGTGCCGTCCGTATCTACCCCGATGATGCCTTCCTCGGCGGTCGGGTCGGCGGTGACGACCACGAGAGCGGGAGCGTTGGCGACGGCGATGAACGTGGCTCCGGCGTCGCGGCTGATCATCAATCCATCGGGGGTGGTTGCGGTCACGACGTCGGCCTTCATCGTGTCGATGCTGATGTCACGTGCGGTCAGCGGGCTCATGTCCACCCACGTGCGTCCGGCATCGTCACTCGCGGTCAGCAGTGTTTGGCCGGAGGGGAGCCCGAGGAGAAAATCGGGCGCTGCCGGGGTGGCCGCGAGGAGGTGGAAGTCGACGAGGCCAGCCAGGGACACCTGTTCCCAGCCCTTATCGGTGTGCCGAACCAGCCCGACGTTCGGGGCGGTGAAGGTGTGGTCCTGGTTTGCTGGGTCCGGGTGTCCCGACGCGAGTATCGTGCCGCCTTGGACAGTCAGTCCCATGGCATCGAATGTCGTCTTCCCGACGAGGGAGATGTCATCGGTAGTGAGGTCGACCCGGTAGACACCGGCGTGGGTACCGATCAGTAGCGCGCCGTCCGGATCGAACGCGACGTCGTGGACGTGCAGTGTGAGGTTCCGTGAGTCGTCACTGTTGGGCGTCCCGGTACACGCCGCGGTTGCGAGGGCGACCGCGGTGGCAAGGCTGATGGCGGCGAGGGGGCGTGTGAGCGTCTTCATGATGGCGGTCTCCCTGAGTCAGGGGCCGGTCGTCGGATGCGGCCGGCCCCTGACGGTCAGGTCAGAGGGTCGCGAGAATGTCCTCCATCGTGGTGATCTCGGCGGTCTGCGAGGCGATGATGTTCTCCGCGAGGGCGATCACATCGGCGTTCTGGCCGTTGTCGACCTCGGTCTGCGCCATCTCGATCGCGCCCTCATGGTGGACGATCATCTGCTCCAAGAAGAGGCGGGATGCCTCCACGCCGGTCGCTTCCTCCAGGGATTGCATGTCGGAGTCCGACATCATCCCCCCGTGATCCATTCCGTCCATGTCGCCCATCGGGGTGCCCCAGTCGTCGAGCCAGGACTCCATCAGCTCGATCTCCGGGCCTTGGGCGGCCTTGATCTGCTCGGCCAAGGTAACTACGCGCTCGTCGATGCCGTCCTTGGCGAGGACCATGTCGGCCATCTCGACGGCTTGTTCGTGATGCGGGATCATCATCATCGTGAACTGCATGTCTGCGTTGTTCACGTCCGCTGCCGGAGATGCGGACGCCGATGAGCCCATTCCGGGCATATTGTCCATCCCGCCACCGCTGGTGGTGCTGGCGCATCCGGCGAGGGCGAGTAGGGCGGTCAGTGCGATAGCGGCGGTCGCCGTGGCACGGGTCTTCATTAGTTTCTCCTCAGTCGTGTGTGTGGCGCGCGCGACCGGCATGACCGCGCGCGAAAGGCAACGCCGACCTCGTCGGGTCAGCGAGCTGCCATCACGTACGACTGATGCAGAGGAGGAGAAGAGACGGTGGCCGAGGAAGCACTATCCCGCCGGCAGTTCGCAGAGGTCCTGCTCGACCGAATACGACACCCCAGGAAATTCCGGTACGTGGCAGCGCGAACAGGAACGACACGACCAGGAGGGCAAACACGCACGCCATAGCCAGCATGGCGTCGTGCCCGCCACAGTCCGCGCAGTCGTCACCGGTCAGTGGCGCATCGTGGCCGTGCGACGCGCCCGTATCGTGCACTGACACGGCGGTGACCGGCTCCGCGTGAGCGATGGGAGTGTTCAGCGCGTGCATCGCGAGTAGCCCGACGATAAGAGCGGCGGTGAGGGCGATGAGCAGCAGCACGGAACGGCCCAGCCCGCGAGGGCTGTGACGCAGTTGGCGCGCGAGAGTGATCATCGGGTTCTCACCTCCTCCCCTTCAGAGTAATCGCCACAGCGGTCGGCGGGAAACGCGCAGCCCTAGCCATCTCAGACGGTCTGCGGCTCCCGCATTGCGGGCGCTCCGGACGCGTTCGGACGCGGCGTTGGGCGGAAGCGACGCAGACGGAGACTGTTGGTCACAACGAATACCGACGACAAGGCCATCGCCGCGGCTGCCACCAGCGGGTTGAGAAGGCCGAGCATCGCGATCGGGATCGCGGCGATGTTGTACGCAAACGCCCAGAACAGGTTGCCCTTGATGGTGCCCAGCGTGCGGCGGGACAGCTGGATGGCGTCCGCGACGACCAGCAGATCTCCCGAGGCGATGGTCACATCGCTGGCGGCGATCGCCGCGTCCGTCCCACCGCCCATCGCGATGCCGAGGTCGGCCGCGGCGAGGGCTGCGGCATCGTTCACACCATCACCGACCATCGCCACCACACGCCCCGTAGCCTGCAGCTGCCGGATCGCGTCGAGCTTCCCCGCGGGTGTGACCTCAGCACGGACCTCGTCGATCCCGACCAACGCGGCAATATGGTTCGCGGCGCCGAAGTTGTCGCCGGTGAGCAGCACAGGGCGCAAGCCCAGAGCGCGGAATCGGGCAATCGCGTCCGCGCTGGTGGGCTTGACGGTGTCGGCAACCGCGACGATCCCGAGGAACTCACCGTCGCCGGCGACCGCGATCACCGTGGCCCCAGCGGCCTCCAGCGTCTCAGCCTCGCTGCGGAAATGGATAGGCAGGTGCACGGACCATTGGTCCTGCACCCACTCGGGGCGACCGGCCACGACGAGTGAACCGTCGACAATGGCCTGCACGCCGAACCCCGCGTGCGAGGCGAACGACTCCGCCACCGGCGCGCTGCCGTGGTGGGCGGCCACGATTGCGCGCGCGACGGGGTGTTCGGATCCCCACTCAGCGCCGGCGGCGATCCGCAGCAACTCCTCATCGGTGACGCCGGGTGCGGCAGAGACCGTGGTGACGGTCATCCTGCCTTGGGTGATCGTGCCGGTCTTATCCAGCACGATGGTGTCGACCTCGCGCGTCTGCTCCAGCACCTGTGGGCCGCGGATAAGGATGCCCAGCTGCGAACCCCGCCCGGTGCCGACCAGCAAGGCCGTCGGCGTTGCCAAACCCACCGCGCATGGGCAAGCGATGATCAACGTCGCGACGGCCGCGGTGAAGGCGACCTCGACGGAACCACCGACCAGCAGCCATCCGACGAACGCGACGATCGCGAGAAGGATCACGATCGGAACGAACACTGCGGAGACACGATCGGCAAGCCGCTGCACGCGTGCCTTGCCGGTTTGCGCTTCATCCATCAGACGCTGCATCCGTGCCAGCTCGGTGTCCGCACCGACCCGGGTAATCTCCACGATCAGGCGTCCACCGACGTTTACGGTGGCACCCACCACTCGGGATCCCACGGTGACCTCGACCGGGACGGATTCGCCGGTCAGCATGCTGGCATCGATCGCCGAGGCCCCGTCGGCCACGAGACCATCGGACGGGATCTTCTCGCCGGGTCGCACCACCACCAGGTCCCCCACAGCAAGCTGCGCGACCGGAACTCGCTGCTCCACCCCGCCGACGAGGCGGGTGGCGTCCTTTGCGCCGAGCTCGAGCAGGGCGCGCAGCGCCTCCGATGAGGACTTCTTCGCGCGCGCCTCCGCATAACGGCCGGCGAGGATGAACACCGTGACGAGCGCGGCGACTTCGAGGTAGATCTCCCCGCTTCCCGCTTCAGGGCTGCCGAACAAGGTGAAGGTCATGTGCATGCCGGGCATCCCCGCCATGCCGAAGAACAGCGCATACAACGACCAGCCGAACGCCGCGATCACACCCAGGCTGATCAGGGTGTCCATCGTGGCGGCACCATGCCGGGCGTTCACGAACGCGGCACGATGGAACGGCCACGCCCCCCAGACAGCGACCGGCGCGGTCAGCGTCAGTGCTAGCCACTGCCAGTTCGTGAACTGCAGCAACGGGATCATCGACATCGCGGCAACCGGAATGGATAGCGCCGTGCTGATCAGCAAGCGGCGCCGCAGCGACACCAACTCCGCGTCTTCCTGGGGTGCTTCGCTCGATGTGGACTCGTCAATGGGCGGCGCGGGAAGCGCCGCGGAGTAGCCGGCGGATTCGACCGCGGCGATCAGCTGTGCCGTGTCTACGCCGTCGGCGTGCACACGCGCCTTCTCGGTCGCGTAGTTGACGGTCGCCTCGACACCCGGGATCTTGTTGAGCTTGCGCTCGATCCTGGTGGCGCACGACGCGCAGGTCATCCCCGAGATGTCGAGGTCCACATCGAGGGCACTCATGCGGGGGTGCCGGCGAGGGCGTACCCCGCCTCCTCCACCGCGGCCCGCACCCGCGCGGCATCGATGGGCGCAGCGCTGCGGATGGTGACGCGCGAGGTGCCACCCGCGTTCAGGTCCACTGACACGCTATCGACACCGTCGATCGCGGCGATCTCCTCCTGCACGCTCATCACGCAGTGCGAGCAGGTCATTCCCTCCACCAGCACCTCGTTAGTGATCGTGGATGCCGCGGGCTGCGTGTCGAGGACGGATGCTGTAGCGCAACAGCTGCATCCGGCGGCGGAGTCGGTCAGGCCCAGGTCGATGCGCTCGTACGTTGTCATGATCGTTCCTATCGGTTCAATGGGTTGATGTTCAGGAGCGGACAAGGCGAGCGATCGCCTCATTCGCTTCTCGGATCTTCTCTTCGGCGACGGCGCCGCCCTCGGCGGTCGCCTCCGCAACGCAATGGGACAGGTGATCGGCGAGCAACGACAAGGCGACAGTCTCGAGCGCGCTCGTCGCCGCCGACACCTGAGTGAGGATGTCGATGCAGTACTTGTCCTCCTCAACCATCCGTGCGATCCCGCGGACCTGACCCTCCGCGCGGCGAAGGCGCTTGAGGAGATCCTCTTTGTTGCCGGCATATCCGTTCATGTCTCGATACTATACCCCCCTAAGGTATTTCGCGCTACGAGCAACATCCCTCCTCGAGCTGTCTCTGCGACGGATGAGGGGAACTGCGGCGGTCGAAGCCCTGCCGTCAGTTCAGCAACTCATTAATTCAGACCTGCCTGTATCGTTTGTTCGTGCCCACCGCTACCGCATCGCTCACGCACACCGCCGCTCTCGCCCGCTTCGGCAATGCGCTCTCTGATTCGACGAGGGTGGGTGTCCTGCTCGCTCTCCGGGACGCGCCTGCGTACCCGTCCGAGCTTGCCGAAATGCTCGGGGTATCCCGGCAAGTGATGTCGAATCAGCTCGCCTGCTTGCGCGGCTGTGGGTTGGTCGAATCAATCGCGGACGGGCGGCGCGCTTCGTACCGCCTTGCCGACCCACACCTCGCCCCGGCGCTGAACGAGCTGCTGCAGGTCGTGCTCCACGTCGAGCCCGGCTGCTGCGCCGCCGAAACCTGCACCTGCGCATGACCGCCACCCTCCCCGAGGCGCGCAAGCACGTCCTGCAGCGCCGGATCCGATGGATCGTCGCCGCGACCATTGGCTACAACCTGATCGAAGCCGTCGTCGCAATCACCGCGGGCGCCATCGCGTCCTCCGCCGCGCTGATCGCGTTCGGACTGGACTCCACCATCGAGGTTCTTTCCGCCGCTGCCGTAGCGTGGCAGTTCACTCGGAAGGAGCCGGAGCGCTGGGAGAAGGGCACGCTCCGCGTCATCGCCGTGGCGTTCTTCGCCCTAGCCGGCTATGTCACGGTCACGTCCCTAATCGCCCTGTTCGGCCAGGTGGAGGTCGAACCCAGCCCACTCGGCATCGCGATCACGGCTCTCAGCGTGGTCATCATGCCGTTTCTCTCTGTTGCGGAGCGCCGGGCGGGACGCGAGCTTGGATCGGCCAGCGCGGTCGCCGACTCCAAGCAGACCCTCATCTGCACCTACCTGTCCGCGGCCGTGCTCATCGGGCTCGTGGTGAACGGCCTGTTCGAGTGGTGGTGGGCCGACGCTATCGCCGGTCTCGTCATCGCCGGCTTCGGCGTCCGCGAAGGTCTCGAAGCATGGCGCGGCGATGCGTGCGCGACTTCTGTCGGCATGCTCCTCGAGGCCGACGACGAAGAGCACGATGAGGACGACCATCACGAAGGACTGGAAGCATCGCCACGGGACCAGACGCACGCACTCACCGACCGTGAGCAAGCTCGACCGCACTAACAGGGCCAGAACCATAAGCTGACATCTGTGCTTCTCGAGGAGCGGACAGCGTAGTCAGCAACTGGATCTAGAGAATCGATCACAACCCTGCCGCCGGCTCCAGATCGGCCATGTGGCAGCATCCAGACTTGCCCACATTTTGCCCACACTTTCGCGAAAACGAGCCCTGATCGACGTGATCGAGGAGCATCGACGATGCCCAGATATCCGCGGAATTACGCGGTCTTCGCGGCCATTCGTCCTTCTTCGTTAACGCCGAGGTTCAGTTCGACTCCCGCCGTCGCGACCACTCCTCAGTGCGGCCACGGTTGGGTCGGCTCCTGCCGCCTCGGACTGACATCCGGGCGCGAGCGCAGCCCCCCCGTTCCGCGCTGTTACGCCCGGCGCACCGACGGCCGGCAAGTGTCGGTAACGTGCGGATCCAGGCGGCTCGGACCGCCGCCACGCACCCAGGAGCAGCCATGTCCTCGATCGTCGTCCTCGTCGGCAACCCGCAGCCTCAGTCGCGCACGCGTCTCGTCGCGGAAGAACTCGCCGCGCAGCTCGCTCGACGCAGCGACGCGACGGTGCACCCGACGATCGACCTCGCCGACGTGGCGGACGAGCTCTTCCGCTTCCCCGCACCGCGCATCGACGAGCTGCTGGGCCGCGTCGCCGGCGCAGACCTGCTGATCGTGGCGAGCCCGACCTACAAGGCCAGCTACACCGGGCTGCTCAAGGCGTTCCTCGACCGCTATCCGACGAATGGGCTGGCGTCCGTGACGGCCGTGCCGATCCTGACGATCGGCAGCCCCGCGCACACGCTCGCCGTCGAGCACACCCTGCGCCCCCTGCTCGTCGAACTCGGGGCCTCCGTCCCGACGCGGGGGCTCGCGTTCCCGGCGTCCGAATCCGACGAGCGCGCCCGGATCATCGCGGAGTGGCTCGACGGGCAGTGGCCGTACCTGCAGGCGCGCTGAGCCCGCGACTCACCAGCCCTGCAGGACTCCCGTCGGCGTCGGCCCGACCGCGACGGGCCGGTTCGGCGCGAGCGACCACTGGCTCCATGAGCCGATGAACAGGCGCGCATCGATCCCCGCGGTCGCGAAAGCGAGCGCCGAGTGCGCCGAAGCGATCCCCGTGCTGCAGTAGAGGACGATCGGCGCGTCGGGGTCGACGGATGCCGCCTCGATGGTCGCCCGGATCTCCGCGGGCGCGCGCAGCGTGCCGTCGCGCGCGATGTGCGCGACGGTGGGGATGTTCAGGGCGCCGGGGATGTGCCCCGCGGCGGCTTCGGTGCCGGCGGCGAGTCCGCGATAGTGCTCGGGTGCGCGGACGTCGATCAGATGGCCCTCGCCGGGGGCCCGGGCGGCGTCGTCGATCGTCGCGACACCGGGGTCGACGTCCCTCAGAGTGATGTCACCACGCTTCGGCAGGACATCTCCGCGTTGCACCGGGAAGCCCGCACCGACCCAGGCGCGGATTCCGCCGTCCAGCACCCGGATGTCCACGCCGCGGCTCCGCAGCAGCCACCACGCCCGCGCGGCCGCGACCGCATCGTTGTCGTCGTAGACGACGACCAGGTCGCCGTCGTTCACCCCCCAGCGCCGGGCGGAGTGCTGCAGGTCCGCCAGAGCCGGGAGGGGATACCGACCGATCTCGGGGTGCCCGGTCTCGGCGAGCTCGCGCTCGAGGTCGACGTAGACGGCGCCGGGCAGGTGCCCCGCGACGTAGGCGGGTCGCCCCTCCGGCGCATTCAGTCTCCACCGCACATCGAGCAGGCGCACAGGACGCCCCGAATCGATCTCGGACGCGAGTTCGTGAGCGTCGATGAGCAGGGGCACTCCACGAGTGTCCCCACCGCAGCGCCGTGGATCGCCTCCGCATGAAACACACTGCAATCCGGCGACAATCGGCGACACATTCACGCGGAGATGCCGTGGGCATGCGGTTGCAGCGCGCGACCGTTCTACGGTCGCAGAATGACCTCCGCACCCGCTCGCCCTGGACCGGACCAGGCGCTGACCCGACTGCAGGACGAGGCGGTGTCGTTCACCAGGGACCTCATCCGCATCGACAGCGTCAACACCGGCGTCGCCGAGACGATCGGTGACGGCGAGACGCGGGCCGCGCTGTTCGTGCAGCAGCGGCTGTCGGAAGCGGGCATCGCCTCCGAACTGATCGAGACGCGGCCCGGCCGCGGTTCGGTCGTCGCCCGCCTCGGCGGATCGGACCCGACAGCCGGTGCCCTGATCGTCCATGCCCACCTCGACGTCGTTCCGGTAGACGGACAGGTGTGGACCCACCCGCCCTTCGGTGCGGAGGTGCACGACGGGTGGCTGTACGGACGGGGCGCCGTCGACATGAAGGACTTCGCCGGCACGATCCTCGCCGTCGCTCGGCACTACGCGCGCGAGGGCATCGTCCCGCGGCGCGACCTCATCTTCGCCTTCCTCGCTGACGAGGAGGCGGGGGGCGTGTGGGGAGCGGGCTGGCTCGTCGACAATCGACCCGACCTGTTCGCCGGCGCCACCGAGGCGCTCAGCGAAGTCGGCGGGTTCTCGATCCCGCTGACCGAACGACGTCGGGCGTACCTCGCCGCCACGAGCGAGAAGGGCGTCGCGTGGGCGACGCTGACCGCTCGGGGCCGCGCTGCTCACGGGTCCCGACCGACCGAAGACAACGCCGTCGTCAGGCTCGCGAACGCCGTCGCCGCCGTCGGCGCACACGTCTTTCCGCTCGTGCGCACGCCCGCACTGCAGGCGTTCCTCGATGCGTTCGGCGCCGCCAGGGGTCTCGCCTTCACCGACGACTCCCTGCACGACGACCTCGCGCAACTCGGCTTCGTCTCCAGCCTGATCGGGGCGAGCCTGCGCAACACCGCGACGCCGACCGTGCTCGCCGCGGAGGGCAAGCTCACCGTCGCGGTCGGGGCGTTCGTCCCGCCGCTGAGCTACCAGCCCGACGGCACGTCCGCCGCGACCGACGTCGCCGGCACCGAACCGAACATCGGCCTGCTGATCGCGGAGGGACTCGGCCTCGAGTACAACCCGCAGGTCGTGGCGTGGGCGGACTGGCCGCTGGGCATCCAGTCGGGCAAGTACGACCTGATCACCTCCAACGTCACGGTCACGGAGGAGCGCAAGGAGCTCTACGACTTCGCGAGCTACCGCGAGGACCTCCTGGGCTTCTACGTCAAAGCCGACAGCGACATCGACTCGATCAGCGAGGCCGCCGACATCTCGGGCCTGAAGATCATCGTCGGTTCGGGGACGAACCAAGAGCAGGTCCTCCTGCGCTGGAACGAGGAACTCGAAGCGGACGGCAAGGCACCCGCCGAGCTGCAGTACTACGACGACACCGCCGCGGCCACGCTCGCGCTGCAGTCGGGTCGCGCCGACGCCAACTTCGGCCCGAACGCGACTGCCGCCTGGGCGGCGCTGGAGACCGGTGACACGAAGCTCGTCGGCATCGTGCCCGGCGGCTGGCCCGACACCGCGAACATCGCGGCCGGCACCGCGAAGGGCAACGGCCTGATCGAACCGGTCAGCATCGTGCTCAACAAGATCATCGAGGACGGCACCTACACCGAGCTGCTCGAGTTCTGGGGCCTGGAGTCCGAGGGCGTCACCGAGTCGCTGGTCAACCCGCCCGGGCTGCCCAAGCCGTGACGGCACGCGAAAGGGGCGGGATCCGATTCGATCGGATCCCGTCCCTTTCGCCGCGCGGCGCCTGATCAGCGCGGGTCGACGACCAAGTCCGCCAGCACGCGACCGATCACCGGCGTGAACTTGAACCCGTGACCCGAGAAGCCGGCGCCGAGGGCGACCGGTCCGATCCGCTCCAGGACGAACGCAGAGTCCGGGGTCGAGGTGTACGTGCACGTGATCTCGGAGAACGCGGCGGAATCCACCCCCGGGAGCCACTCCCGCGCGTACCGGACGATCGCGTCCGACAGCCCTGGGTCGGGAACGTAGGTGCGGCGATCGGGGTGGGTCTCGGGTCCGACCCCGTGCCAGCCGGCCTTGATGCCCTCCCCCGGCGAGCCCATGCCGTACACACCGCTCGGGAACCACGCGGTGGCGGGATCGTCGGCGGCAGGGGTGTGGTTGAATCCCGGCCACGCGGTCGACCCGTCGCGCGGCGCGAAGAACGCCGGCTGCTCCTGCGTGACGCGCAGCGGCGGCAGGGACGCCTCGATGCCGAGCGCGGTGAGGACATCCGTCGTCCATGCCCCGGCCGTGATGATCGCGCGTCGTGCGCGGATCGTTCCTCGCTCCCGTCCGCGGTCCGCACGCGCACCCGGACGCCGTCGTCGCCGGCCGACCCGTCGAGCACCGCCGTCTGATGGCGGATCCGCGCACCGCGCGCCGCCGCCGCCGAGCCGAGTGCCGCGACGGCCCGGTCGGCGTGCAGCCGACCCGCCTGCGGCGTGTGGAAGACCGGACCGGCGAAGCGGAAGCCGGGCCAGCGGTCGGCCGCCTCGCGCGCGTCCAGACGCTCGACGTCGAAGCCGCCGTCCCGCAGCGCCTGCACGGCACGGTTCTGGTCGCGGCCCGGACCGTGGTTGATGATCCCGGTGCGGGTCAGCAGCTCGGAACCGGTCTCGGCCTCGAGCTCCTGCCACAACCCGTCGGCTTCATGCAGCCAGGCCAGGAGCCCCGGATCCTCGTAGCTGAGATTGAAGTTGCGGGACGCGCCGTGCGACGCGCCGTGCCGGTGGCCCGGCTCGAACTGCTCGAGGAGCGTGACGTCGACGCCGCGGCGGGCGAGCTGCCACGCGGATGCCGCCCCCATCGCACCGCCGCCGACCACGACCACCTCGGTGGTGTCGCTCATGCGGCGGCCCTCCGGGCGACCGGCTTCTCGAAGCACTGCGAGAAGGCGAGCTCGAGGTACGGCGGATAGATCGGGATGCGCGTGTAGCCGATCCGCTCGTACAGGGCGACGGCTTCGGGCTGGCGGTCTCCGGTCTGCAGGATCAGCCGCTGCGCGCCGAGGTCGGCGGCGATCCGCTCGAGCTCCGCCATCAGCAGACGGCTCACGCCGCTGCCCCGGGCGTCCGGAGCGACGTACACCCGCTTGACCTCGAGCGACCCCGCGAATTCCGCGCCGAGGTCGCGGAGCGCGGCGTGACCGACGGCTTCGCCCTCGGCATCCGTCACGATCACCGTCGCAACGATCGTCTCCGGCGCGACGGACAGCGCCGCCCCGATCCGTTCCGCGACGTCCTGCGGCACGTCGTCGAGCCTGCCCGCGTACCGGGGTCCGATCTCGGCGTCCATCGCGTCACGCAGCGCGTGCGCGCGCGGATCGGTCCACTCCACCTGCTCGACGAGCCACTCCGCGGAGGGGACCGCCGGCGCGTCTGCACCCGACATGGTTCCAGTATCCGGCGATGCCGCGACCGCACCGGCGCGCCGAGCAACACCGCGTAACGCTCTATCGGACCGGTCGCAGGAGGTCAGGGCCTGAGACCCGCCACGGCAGCCCCAGGCGACCCACCTGTCACAATCGGTCCGACGACCGACACCGGCTTGCGGTCAGGCAGACGCGTGCACGCGGCCGAGCGGCGTCTTCTCCCCCGCTTCCACGGCGATCGGCAGGTGGTTCCCGGCCGGCGGGAGGGGGCAGGTCGCGAAGTCGGTGTAGGCGCAGGGAAGGTTGACGGCGCGCGTGAAGTCGATCACCGTCCCGCCGTCGGCGTCCGGGGCCGGCACGCCGACCGTCCGATTCGCGGCGTAGGTGGTCCGCCCGCTCGTCTCGTCGGTGAACAGCACGACGAGCTCGCCCGGCGCGTATCCCTCGAACGCGATGAGCCGGCGGGTCTCCCCCCGCAGCGTGAACTCCACGTACCCGGGCGACTCGTAAACGTGCGTCAGGCCATCCACCGCGGCACCGACTTCGGTGCGACGCGGCGTCGCATACTCGACGAAACGCGCCGGAACACGCCACTGCGGGTGAGGCGCATAGACCGGCGTACCGTCGTACGCGGCAAGGAACGGGTGATCCGGCCTGCGGGGACGGACGATGTCGTGCCCGCCGCGCTTGGCCACTTCGGCCACACCGCCGTCGTAGGCGACCGTGAGTCCCCCGCGCTCGGGGATCTCCCCGAACGCATGCGTGCCGCGCAGCACCTCACCGTCGAAGGTCAGCACATCGTCGTCGGCGAGCGCCACCACCGGGCCCTCCGGGCCCGTGGACCACGCGCCCGGAACGCCGGGGATGAGTTGCGGCGCGGGGGTGAGCCAGTGCAGGCCGGTGATCGCGAGGAAGCCGTGCGGGTCCGCCCGGCGGGCCTCATGTTCGCGATGCCAGGCCTCCCAGCCGCGGCCGAAGTCCGCCCGGTCGATCGTCGCCGTGCTAAGCGTGTCGGTCATGATCGCCCCCTCACACCGTCGCGGCGAGCGCGCCGCGGCGCTCGGGGACGGGCAGGCCGAGGTTCTCGCGCAGCGTCGAGCCCGTGTACTCGGTGCGCAGCGATCCGCGCTCCTGCAGGAGGGGCACGACCTTGTCGACGAACTCGTCGATGCCGCCAGGCGTGACGTGCCCGCCGAGGACGACCCCGTCGGCGCCGTCGTTCTGGATGAACGCGTCAAGCGCATCGGCGACCTGCTCGGGCGTCCCGATGAAGTCGGCGCGCGCCGACACCTCGGCGGCGACACCGCGAATGCTGAGGCCCTTCTCCTCCGCCAGAGCACGCCAGCGCCGCACGGTCTCGAAGCGGTCGCGGTAGATGAAGGCCTTCCCCTGGATGATGGGCGGGGCCTCGGGATCCGGGTCGATGCTCGGCAGCGGCCCGTCGATGTCGTACGCCGACAGATCGCGGTTCCACAGCTGCTCGAACTGGACCTGCACGGCCTTGTCGCTGAGCTGCTGCTCGAGGATGTGCCGGGCCCTCTCCTCGGCATCCGCCCGCGAATCGCCGAGCACGAAGCCGGCGCCGGGGATGATCTTGAGGTCGTCGGGGTTGCGCCCGAAGCTCCGCGCCCGCGACTTGACGTCGGCGTAGAACTCCTGCGCCTCGGGCTGACGCGAGAACGGCGAGAAGATCAGATCGGAGTTCGCGGCAGCGAAGTCCCGGCCCTGCGGCGAGATCCCCGCCTGCACGAGGACCGGGCGCCCCTGGGGACTCCGCGGCACCGTGAACCGGCCCTCGATGTCGAACTGCGCACCGGCGTGGGAGAAGCGCCCGACCGTGTCGTCGGCCAGGAAGCGCCCGCTCTGCTTGTCGGCGACGATCGCGTCCTCCGCCCACGAGTCCCACAGCTCCTGCACCGTGCGGACGAACTCCTCGGCCCGGGTGTAGCGCTCCTCACGCGTGAGGAACCCGCCGCGCCGGAAGTTCTGCCCGGTGAAGGCGTCCCAGCTCGTCACGACGTTCCAGCCCGCGCGACCGCCGGAGAGGTGGTCCAGGCTCGCGAGCTGCCGGGCGAGCTCGTACGGCTCGTTGAAGGTCGAGCTCAGCGTTCCGATCAGACCGATGTGGTCGGTCACCGCGGCGAGGGAGGCGAGCACCGCGAGCGTGTCCGGACGCCCGGCGATGTCGTGCTCGAACACCCGGCCGGCGCGTTCGCGCAGCGCGAGGCCCTCCGCGAGGAAGAAGTAGTCGAACCGCCCGCGCTCGGCGGTCTGGGCGACCTGGCGGAACGTGTCGAATTCGATCTGACTGCCCGCGTCGGGGTGCTCCCAGGCGGTGTGCTCGTTCACACCGCCGACGTAGGCGGCGAGGATGATCTGCTTGCGTGCTCTCGTACTCATCGTCTGCTCCTGAGTGGGTCAGCCGGCGAGCGCCGGCCCGTAGCGGTTGGGGACGGAGGTCGGCAGGCCGAGGACGCCGCGCAGGGATCCTCCGTCTCCGGCCAGCAGGTCACGTCGGCGCAGTTCGGGCACCAGGTCGTCGGCGATATGGGGCAGGTCGTCGGTCGCGACGCCGGGGCGCAGCCGCACCCCCGCGTAGCCGAGCTCGCCGAGCGCGGCGATCTCGTCGGCGAGTTGTGCGGCCGACCCGGCGAAGATGCGGGCGTCCGAGGAGAGCGGCCGGCCGAGGGCGTCGAGTCGCTCGAGGCGATCGGATGCCGGTTCGTCGGCGTCCAGGAACACGACGAGGTCGGCGAACACCCGGAGCGGCTCCCCGGTTCGAGCGACGTCGCGCTCCGCACGGCGGACCTCATCGAGGATCGCGGTCGCACCGGCGATGTCCTGCGGGGTGACGAAGACGACGTCCGCGGATGCCGCGGCGAAGCGGTACGGGATCTCGGCGTGCGCGAGCGCGGCGATCACGGGCTGCCCCTGGGGCGGTCGCGGCGTGATCGACGGACCGCGCACACGGAAGGAGCGTCCCTCGAAGTCGACGGTGTGCAGCTTGTCGGCATCCAGGAATCGGTCGGTCGCGACGTCGCGGATCTCCGCGTCGTCCTCCCAGCTGTCCCAGAGCCGGCGTACCGCCTCGACGACGTCCTCCGCCTCGGCGAACAGCTCGGCGGCGATCTCCCACAGCCGAGGGTCTTCTCGGTCGGTGAACTCGGGGATGTCGCGGCGTCCGAAGTGCCGCGCCTCGTCGGCGCGCGGCGACACCTTCGGCTGCCATCCGGCGCGGCCGAGGCTGGTGTAGTCCAAGGTGGCGATCCCGGTGGAGATGTGGAAGGGCTCGGTGTGGGTCGTGGTCACCGTGGGGATCAGCCCGATCCGGCGGGTCACCGGGGCGACGCGCGAGGCGATCAGCAGCGCGTCCAGGCGGCCACGCACCTCGTCCGTGCGGTCGTCGGCACCGAACGGCGAGCCGGACTGCACGGCGAACGAGTCCTCGATCGTGGCGAAGTCGATGCCAGCGGCATCCGCTCGTCGCACCAGATCGGCCCAGTAGTTCGGTGTGAACAGCTCCGTCGGGCGCGAAGACTCTTCGCGCCACGCGGCGGGGTGCCAGCCGGCGCCTTCGAGCGCCACGCCCAGACGCAGTCGATCGGTGGTGGTCATGGAGTCTCCCGTTCCTCGCTCAGGTCGCGGAGCCCGTCTGTCCGCTGTCGCCAGCCTCGCGGCATCCCGCGCCCGTCGCGCGTGGCGCCGTCAAGAGGGGTCATGCGCGGTCATCCGCGGTAATCAACGACGCGGCGCCACGTTCGGACGCGGGCGACCAGCCGAGCGCGGGCAGCACGGCGTGGCGGATGTCGAAGAGGATCTGCCGGTACTCGTCCTCGGCGAAGCCGTACGGCAGCGCGACGCGCAGCTCGGTGCGGCCGTCGATCGACGGGTCCTCGCCGAGGCGCTCGATGATCTCCGCGGCGGTGCCGACGAGATCGCGCTGGAACACGACGCGACGCGGGCCGATCTCCGCCGGGGCGGCGGTCCGGGCGTCGCGCGCCTGGGCGTACGCGCGGTAGTGCTCGCGCTGCTGCGCGGTCGCGGTCGTGGTCGGCACGATCACCCGTTCCACGCCGACCGTGGGGATGCCGCTCCCGGTGAACGCCGAGTAGTACGCGTCCAGGTGCGCGCGCTGCGCCGGCTCGAACCGGTCGTGCCCGCCCGCGTCGCTCAGGTTGCCGAGCAGGAGCTTGAGCCCGTGCCGTGCGGCCCAGCGCACGGAGCGCTCCGATCCGCCGCCGAGCCACACGCGGTCGCGCAGACCCGAGATATGCGGCTCGATGCGCGGGATCTGCGGGCCGTACGGCGTCTGCAGCGGTTCGCTCGCGAGCGGGTGTCCTTCGAGCGCATCGAGGAACCGTTCGATGAGCGCGTACGGGTCGACCGGCGCGTCGCCGCGCCCGAGCCCCGCGAGCAGATCGCCGTGCGGCGCGGAGCTGCTGATGCCGACGTTGACCCGCCCTCCCGAGAGGGCGTCGACCGTGCCGAAGTCCTCGGCGAGGCGGAACGGCGTCTCGTAGCCCAGGGGCACGACGCCGGTCTCGAGCCGGATCGATCGCGTCCGCTGCGTCGCCGCGGCGAGGAACGGCAGCGCGGAGGAGATCCCCCGCTCGAGGTGTCGTTGACGGATGCCGGCCACGTCGTACCCGAGATCCTCGGCGAACGAGAACAGGCGCAGGGTCTGCTCGAGCCCTGCGCGCGGGTCGTCCTCGGGGTGGGTGCCGGCCAGGATGAATCCGGCTCGGGGGACCAGCATCCGCTCGCTCGTCATGGGCTCTCCGATTCGTGATGCGGCCGCGTCTGTCACGGCCCGTTCACGCTGGCAGGTGCGACATGACTGCGGCCCCGCGTCCGTCACCCGACGTCACCCCGCGTCACCCGACGTCAAACGATCGGTCCTCAGTGCTGGTGGGCCACCGCGCTCTGGTCGCCGAACTTGAACGCGAGGCGGCCGTGCGCGAAGCCGCCTCCGGCGCGGATCGCGGTCGAGACCCACGCCGCCTCGGCGAGCTCGGCCTGCGTCGCG
>JASBUD010000091.1 GCA_030148105.1 Microbacterium sp.
GCGGCCTCGGCGGACTCGTACTCGGCTGCCATCCACACTTCGGCGGCTTCCTCGACGATCTTCTTGCCGATCGCGTGCACGCCGGCGTCCAGCTGCGCGACGGTGCCCGAACCCGCGGGCCGCTCATCCGCCTTCGCGGAGAGCTCATCGAACAGGGAGTCGAACGTCTTCACCTCCCCAGGGTAGCGAACCGCCGGGTGCGATCGGCACCGGGAGCGCGTGCAGACTCAGTGCACGAGGATGCTGAGCAGGATCACGAGCGCGCCGAGGCTGATCGTCGACAGTGCGCCGAGGATCTGCAGCGGCCAGCGCCTGCCGTTGCGCCGGGCGTTGGCCCAGCCGATGAGTCCGAGCACGAGCAGACCGGTCAGGAGCGCCGCCGCATACGCGTCGTCCTCATCCACGAGGCCGACGACACCGAGCAGCAGCAGGAAGGCCGGCGGGAGCATCGCCACGAGCATTCCGACCGAGTGGCGCGCGGAATGCGCCAGGCGGTGCGAGAAGGGCTTCGGGCCGAGCTCGGGGTGGGATCCCGCCGCGACGATCCCCGCGTACACGTGCGCGAGCCAGAAGACGATCATCGTGCCGATGACGTAGCCGAGGACTTCGGCGTCGTTGTCGTAATCATCGCCGATCGCGATGAGCGCCGTGACCAGGACGAGTCCGTACACGCCGTGCTCGCCGGTGTACGTGCTCATGAGCCGACGGGCGTGGTGGCGCATGCCGCGCGGCTCGGGCACGTCGGTCATGATCTGCTCGCAGCGCGGTGATGGTGCCGCAGCGCCGAGCTGCGCAGCGCGCCGATCGCGGCATCCGGATCGTCGGCGCCGAAGACGGCGGAACCCGCCACGAACGTGTCCGCGCCGGCCTCCGCGGCCTGGGCGATCGTCGATTCGCCGATGCCGCCGTCGACCTGCAGCCACACCGCGGAGCCGCGCTGGCGTGCCTGCTCGGCGAGCAGACGCAGTTTGGGCATCGTCTCGGGCATGAAAGATTGCCCGCCGAATCCGGGTTCGACGGTCATCACGAGGATCTGGTCGAATTCGTCGAGGACGTCGAAGAGTCCCTCCACCGGCGTTCCGGGCTTCACGGCCACGCCCGCCCGTGCGCCGATCGCCCGCAGGCGCCGGGCGAGCGCCACAGGCTCGGTCGCCGCCTCCAGGTGGAACGTGACCGACGCGGCACCCAGCTCGGCGTATTCGGGCGCCCACCGCTCGGGGGCGTCGATCATGAGGTGCACATCCAGGGGAACCGGGCTCGTGGCCTGGATGCGCCCGACCATCTGGGGCCCGAACGTGAGGTTGGGCACGAAGTGGTTGTCCATCACGTCGACGTGCACGAAGTCGGCTCCGGCGATGCGCGCGAGCTCGGCCTGCATGTTGACGAAGTCCGCGGCGAGGATGCTCGGGTTGATGCGCACCTCCGCCTCCACGGCACGGCTGAGGTCGGGGCGGTCGGCTGGGGTGTGCACGCGTCCATTATGGTCGAGCCGTGGACCCCATCACGGCGATGCTCGAGAAGGTGCTGGCCGAGGTGGCGTCAGACGGTTCGGGTGAGACCGCCGCCTACATCCCCGAGTTGGCGGAGGCGGACCCCGATCTGCTCGCCTTCGGGCTGGTGGGGCCGCGCGGGCGGGTGTTCACCGCGGGCGACGAGAGCGCGCCGTTCACGATCCAGTCGATGTCCAAGCCGTTCGTGCTCGCCCTGGCCCTCGAGCTGCATGGCCGCGACGAGGTGTTCCGGCGCGTCGGAGCCGAACCCAGTGGCGAGCCGTTCAACGCGATCAGCCTGGAGGCCCGGACCGGAAGGCCGGCCAACCCGATGGTGAACGCCGGGGCGATCGCGACCACCGCACTGATCCCGGGGGCGGACGTCGATGAGCGCACGGGACGCATCGTGGGCATGATGTCGAAGTTCGCAGGACGCTCGCTGTGGATCGACGAGGCCGTTTACGCGAGCGAGTCCGCCACGGGCGACCGCAACCGCGCACTCGCGCATCTGCTGAAGTCCTACGAGATCATCCAGGGGTCGGTCACGGACGCGGTCGAGACCTATTTCCGGCAGTGCTCCGTTCTCGTGACGGTGCGCGATCTCGCCGTCATGGCCGCCACGCTCGCCTTCGGCGGCCGCAACCCCGTCACGCGCGACCAGGTCGTGTCCGAGCGCGTCGCCAGGGACGTGACCTCGATCATGGCAAGCTGCGGGATGTACGACTTCTCCGGCGAGTGGATGCTGCGCGTCGGCCTCCCGGCCAAGAGCGGTGTCAGCGGCGGGGTGATCGCCGTCGCGCCGTCGCAGTTCGGCGTCGCCGCGTTCAGCCCGCGCCTGGACCCGCACGGCAACAGCGTGCGGGCGAGCCGGATCGTCGAGATCCTCTCCGACCGATTCGGAATGCACCTGCTCGAGCCGCACGAGAGCATCGCCGCGCCCGGCATCGGCGTCGAGCAGAGCCCGGACGGCGTTCTGGTGCGACTCGGCGGCGAGCTGGGTTTCGCCGGGGCGGAGCGGGTGCTCTCGATGCTCCGCGAGGTCGCCGCGGCGGCTCCCGAGTCGACGCTGATCACGGTCGACGTCGGCGAGCTCGCGCGGTCGCATCCCGCGGCGGTGACCGTGCTGCGGACGGAGATCGAGAATCTGGCCCCGCGCTTCCGACTGCAGGAGGAACCTGCGCGCGTCAGTGACGCCGCAGGAGCGTGATCGACATCGCGTCCGTGTTGTGACGGTGCGGCCACAGCTGCGCGCGGCCGGAGCCGTCGCTCTGCGGCGGCAGCAGCGGATCGCTCGCGGACAGCGACGACACGACCGCGCGGGCATCCAGCTCCTCGAGCGTCCCGTCGAATTCGCGGCGCACCTCGGCGACGACTCCCGCCGTCTCCGCGAGATGCGGTGAGCACGTCACATAGGCGACGACGCCCCCGGGGCGCAGGCCCCGGACGGCGGCGGTGAGGAGCTCGCCCTGCAGCTGCGTGAGCTCGGGTACATCCGCCGGGGACTTCCGCCAGCGCGCCTCGGGACGCCGTCGCAGCGCACCGAGTCCGGTGCAGGGCGCATCGACCAGGATGCGGTCGTACGTGT
>JASBUD010000126.1 GCA_030148105.1 Microbacterium sp.
CTCGTCGCGCGTGTAGTTCTTGACGTGCCAGTAGTTGGCGTACGGCAGCGTCTGCCGGGCGATCTCTCGCCAGTCCTCGATCGGCTCGTGCAGGCGGATGAGGTTGCCGAAGTCCGGGTTGAGACCGACCACGTCCATTCCGATGTCCTCGACGAGCCGGACCGCGGAGTCGGCAGTGCCGAGGTACGTGTGCTCGTACATCTCCAGCGAGAGCAGCACCCCGACGTCCGCCGCGTGACGCCCGAGTTCTCGGAACCGCCGGACCGCGAGCTCCCACGTCGCCGGGTCGTCGTACGGGTCCCGATGCCCCGCGACAGTCCAGAACCACAGCTGCTGCCGCTGCTCCGCGGTAAGCGGCCGGTGCAGGCCCACCGACACCACTCCGACCCCCCAGTCCGCGGCGAGATCGATGCAGCGGTGGCTGTAGGCGAGGTTCTCCTCGCCGTCCAATTCGTCCGTGACGCTGCGGCGGATGACGGAGAGGGATGCCGGCGTGAGGCCGCTCTGCGCGAGGGACTCCCGCATCGCGTCCGTCTGGACCGGTGTCAGATCGCCGAATGCGGTCCAGGTGTCGGTGAGGTCGACCGCGTCGAAGCCCGCATCGACGACGGCGTCGAATACGCGCTGCCAGCGCCGGAGCGCCTGCGCATCGGGTTCGCCATCCGCGAGGCGTTCCGCGGTGAACGGAAGAAGCGAAGCCGCGATCGGCCAGGTCTCAGCGGTGAGCGCCATCGGGGCATCCTCCTGGGGTGACGTATCGAGCACGATACACGAAAACACAACGTTGTAAATATCGGGTCGCGTGTTCCGATGCGCGAGTCGGCGGGATCGACGCGCTCGTCGGGTGCGATTCGCGCCACCCGGCGCCCGGGCCTGCCCGACCGCGGTCGCCCGCGAGGATATGCTTGCGGCACATTCATCGGCACAGCACACGGGCGGAGGGGCGGGATGAATGCGACGATGCACGATGTCGCCCGCGTCGCGGGCGTATCGATCAAGACGGTCTCGAACGTCATCAATGACTACCCCCACGTCCGCTCTGCGACGCGCGACCGCGTCCTGACAGCGATCAAGGAGCTCGGCTATCAGCCGAACCTCTCCGCGCGCGGACTGCGCTCGGGCAAGACCGGCGTGATCGGACTGGCGATCCCTTCCGTCCGGGAGGCGTACTTCGCCGAGCTCGCCGACTCGATCATCCGCGCCGCGGAGAAGCGGGGCCTCGGCGTCGTGGTCGATCAGACCAATCAGGTTCGGCAGCACGAGCTCGATGTCGTCGCGGGCCGTCGACTGCGCCTCACGGACGGCATCGTGTTCAGCCCGGTCACGATCGATGAATCGGACGCCGCGCTGCTGAACGTCCCGTTCCCGCTCGTGATCCTCGGCGAGAGCATATTCGGCGGCCCGACCGATCACGTGACGATGCACAACGTGTCGTCGGCGAAAGCGGCCGTCGAGCATCTCCTGAGCCTCGGCCGACGGCGGATCGCCGTGATCGGCGCGGACGACGACGAAGAGGCGAACGCCTTCGGGTCCGCCACCCTGCGGGTCCGCGGCTACCACCAGGCCCTTCAGGCCGCGGGGATTCCAGCCGATCCGGCGCTCGTGCGCCCGGCGGGGCTGTGGCATCACGACACCGGCGCCGCGGCGACGCGCAGCCTGATCGCGTCCGGCATTCCCTTCGACGGCTTGTTCGCACTGAACGACTCACTCGCGATCGGTGCCCTCCGGGCCCTCGGCGAGGCGGGCGTCCGCGTCCCGGGTGACGTCGCCGTCATCGGATTCGACAACATCGACGGCACGAAGTACTCCATTCCCTCGCTGTCGAGCGTCGACCCCGGGCGCGAAGAGATCGCGGAGATCGCGGTCGAGATGCTCGTCGAGCGGATCGGGGAGAAGGGCGAGCGGATGCCGCCGCGCCGGATCAAGCCCGACTTCCGCATCGTCGGGCGCGAGTCCACCGGCTTCCCGTACGTCGCGGACGTCACCGACACGGACGGCATCGACGAGAGCGCCGCGGTGCCCGCGACAGCATGACGGTGTGACACCGCCGCCGAAGCGGCGACGGTGTCACACGTTCTGTCTCAGCAGCCTCCTCAGCCCTGGAACAGACGCGGCAGGAAGTCGATCAGCGCCTTCTGCCAGACATCCCAACTGTGCGGGCCGGGGATCACGGGGGCGAACTCGTGATCGATGCCCCGGGCGTTCAGAGCGTTCACGAGGCCCAGCGTGTTCTGATATGTGAAGTCCTGCACGTCACCGGTGTAGATGCGCAGGAGCGTCGTCCCGTCGTTGATCGCCTGCACGTCCGCGCTCGCCGGCGGGTTGCTGAACGCCGACATGGCGCCGACGTAGGCGAACTCGCCCGGGTACTGGTAGAGCGTGTTCAACGCCAGGCCGGAACCCATCGACAGGCCGGCGATCGCCCGGTTCTGCGGGTCGGCGCTGGTGTTGTACGCCGCTTCGGTCGCGGGGATGATCTGCTGGAACAGTTCGTTCTGGAAGTTCACCCCGTTGCCGTTGGCCATGACGACGACCATCGGGACCATGTCGCCCTTCGCGAGATGGTTGTCCAGGATCTGCGCGGCGAAGCCGACCTCGATCCAGTCCGTCCAGGTCTGGCCGCCGCCGTGCTGCAGGTAGAAGACCGGGTAGGCCTCGGCGCGCTCGGGGTCGTACCCCGGAGGCGTCCAGACGTACGCGGACCGCGTCGGGTTGCCGGTGGCGACGCTCGTGTAGCTCATGACCGTGACCTCACCGCGCGCTTCCGGCGCGACCGGTGTGGTGTACTCACCGCGGAGCGTCTCGTCACCGGGCACCTGGAACGTGCTCCAGTTCGGCTCCGACAGAACCGTCGTCGGGTTGGCGGTGTCCTTGCGGTCCGAACCCTCTACGACGAACTTGTAGTAGTACGACCCGGCCTCGACCGGCATCGTCAGGCGCCAGCGCCCGTCGTCCTGCTTGACCATCGGCGTGCGCGGCCAGCTGCCGGCGGGTCCGAAGTTGCCCCACACCGTCACGTTGTTCGCATTCGCGAACTCCGTGCCGGTCTCGAACGTGACGACGCCGTTCTCGTCGATCCACGGGGTGGGCGTCGTGCCGGCGGCCGGGAGCGAGTGCGGCGTAAGCGGAAGGTGCCCTTCGCTCGGTCCACTGTCGCCCGAATCACGGAACACGCGCTGCGCGAAATCGTGGAGATTCTTCTGCCAGGTGTCCCACGTGCCGCCCGTCTCCGGGTCGGATCCGTCGGACTGGAACTCGACGCCCGCGCTGGTGAACGTGTCGGCGAGCTCGACCGTAGCGTTGTAGCGCGGGTCGGTGACGTTTCCGGTGTACAGTCGCACGACGTCAGTCACCCGGTTGATCTGCTTGGACTGGATCTTGCGGGTGTTCGGGTCGAGGTAGCCCGAGAACGATCCGACGTTCGCGAACTCGCGCTCCTTCTCGATCATGAGACCGAGAGCCTGGGCGGCTCCGCGTCCGATGCCGGCGATCGCGCGATCCTCGCCCTTGCGCGAGACGTTGAACTTCTTCTCGGTGGCCGGGAGGACGTTGTTGATCACCTCGCGCGTGATGTTGTCGGACTCGCCATCGGCCATCACGACGACCATGGGCTCGGCGTCGCCGGAGAGTGCCAGATTGTCGAGGATCTGCTGCAGCCGTCCGAGTTCGACCCACTCGCGATAGCTCTGCCCCTCATCTTGGAGCAGGTAGAGGACGGGGTACGGCTCGGCGCGATCGACGTCGAAACCCGGCGGCGTCCACACCAAGGCCGACCGCTCCGCTTTGGTGACGGTGCTCCGGTACGTGAGATCCTGGAGTTGCCCACCACCGGGGACGTCCGCAAGCCACTCGGCTCCGAGGCCGTCGACGAACAGCGTGTTCCACGTCGGGTGCGAGGTCACCTCCTGGGGGCTGCCGGGATTGCGGAACCCGATCGCGTCCTGATTCCACGCGGGGCGCGCCGAGTACTGGTAGTAGTAGAGACCCGGCTCGAGGGGTCCGATCGTGGATGACCAGTTGCCGCCGCTCGAGCCCATGTTGAGGGTCGTCCAGGTCTTGCCCGGCGCGAAGTTCCCCTCGACCGCGACGACCGACCCCGTGATGCCGGTGGCCGGCTGGATCGCCGAGTTGGGAACCGTGAACCGGTAAACGTCCTCGACCCCGTTGTCCTGGACGACTTCCGCGACCCAGGGGTCTTCTTCCGCCGCCGCCGGCTGGACCGCGAGCAGAGAACCCGTCCCCACGGCCACCGCGGTCGCAAGCGCCGTCCACCTCCATCGTGCGCTGCGCACAGCGCTCGTCTCTTGTCGAATCATCGTCATCGTCGATCCTCTCTCTCGCGCACGGCTGCGTGCGCGTCAACCGTCGCGTCGCCCGGTCGGGCGGCGCGTGATCCAGACCGCAGAGAAACGTGCGAATCGAAGAAGCCGAGGGGGATTTACAACGTCGTAATCTGCAATCACCCCATGCTGTGCCAGCTCGCCGCGCGATGTCAAGCAATATCTTCTAACGTTGTAATTGCGGTCAAACGGCACATCGCACGGCCCCGAACGTTTCCGCGGCATCCGCGGGCCGGCGGGCGAGCCGACTCACACCGACGGCGAAGATCCCCCCGCCGCGAGCCTCGCGCCCGCCCCACGAAGCCAGCGCGCCGGGTCGGCCAACGCCGCATCGGCACTGCCGGCCAGCTCGGTGAGCGACACGGCGTGCGCGAATGCCGAGGTGTCGGCATCCGCGGTGATCCGGCCGGCGACGAGGGCGACCGGCACTCCCGCGGCTGCGGCGAGCGCGCCGACGTGCGTGGGAGCCTTCCCGGCGGCGGACTGACCGTCGAAAGATCCCTCGCCGGTCACGACGACGGATGCCGCGGCCAGCGCTCCCGGCAGATCAATGAGTCCGGCGACCTCGGCAGCACCGGGCACCAGTCGAGCGCCCCAGGCGCGGAGGGCGAAGCCGACGCCGCCCGCGGCTCCGGCTCCGGGGGTGTCGGGGTCGGCGGGGAGGAGCCCCACGAGCCGGCGCAGACCCGCGTCGGCCCGGATCACCGCGCTCTGGCCGAGACCCTTCTGGGGCCCGAACACGGCGGCCGCGCCGAACGCACCCAGGAGCGGGTTCGTCACATCGCTCAGGACGAGGGCACCGCCGTCGGGCAGAGCCCGCAGTGCGGTGAGATCGGCCGCGACCAGGGCGTCCAGTCCGCGGGCGCCGAGCGGGATCGCCTGGCCGGCGGCATCCGTGAATCGCGCGCCGAGGGCGGTGAGCACGCCCGTGCCGCCGTCGGTGGACGCGCTGCTGCCGATGCCCAGCACGAGCCGCGAGACGCCGTGATCGAGCGCCGCGGCGATCGCCTGACCGAAGCCGAGCGAGTGCGCGTCGAGCGGGAGCAGGGCCGAGCCGAGCAGCTCGATCCCGGACGTGGACGCGAGTTCGACGACGGCGGTGCCGCGCGGCGCGTCGTCGGTCGGCGGGAGCAGCAGCCAGGATCCGGCGAGCGGGCGCCCGTGCGGACCCGTCACGGTCACCGGCACACGGGTGGCACCCGGGATCGCCGCGGCGAACGCGTCGAGCGTCCCCTCGCCACCGTCGGCCATCGGACGCGGCACGACGGCGGCGCCGGGATCGACCGAGCGCCACCCCTCGGCGAGCGCCGCCGCGGCCGCCGCGGCGGCGATCGAACCCTTGAAGCTGTCGGGGGCGAGCACGACGGTCATCGCCCCGGCCCCGTGCTCTCCCGCACCACGAGTCGGGTCGGCACCGTCTCGCGCACGCCGGGATCGCCATCGATCTCGCCGATGAGCGCGTCGACCGCCCGTTCCCCGAGAGCATCGAAGTCCTGTCGCACCGTGGTCAGCGGAGGCAGGTAGTCGGCGGCATCCGCGATGTCGTCGAAGCCCACGACCGAGACGTCACCGGGCACGGCGCGGCCCGCTTCGGCCAGAGCCCGCAGGAGCCCGAGGGCCATCTGGTCGTTCGCCGCGAAGACCGCCGAGACATCGGGGCGCTCGGCGAGCGTTCGGCCCTGTCGATGGCCGGATGCCGAGGTCCAGTCACCGTGCACGACCGGCGGCACGACGAGCCCGGCGCCTTCCAGCGCCGCACGCCAGCCGAGCTCACGCTCGGCGGCGGCATACGAGTCCGCGGGTCCGGCGAGGTGCCACACCGTGGGATGTCCGAGGTCGAGCAAGTGGGTGGTCGCAGCGCGCGCACCCGCGTCGTGATCGGACTGCACGACGCCGAACCTGTCGTCGTCGGGCGAGTCGACGACCACGAGCTGGAGCCCGGACGGCGACGCGGCGCCGCGGGCGGCGGCGGTCGCCTCGTTCAGCACGATCGCGCCGTCCACGCCCTGGTCGCGCAGGTGGTCGAACGCGGCGCCGAGGGCGTCGGCGTCGGCGGCGGTCACGACGGTCAGTGCGTAGCCGCGACGGGAGGCGGCATCCGCGACGGCCTGCAGCATGCGCGAGTTGCCCACCGTCGCGAGCGTCGAGACCACGAGGCCGATCGTGTGGCTGCGGCCGGTGCGCAGGGCGCGGGCTGCGCGGTGCGGGCGATAGCCGAGGCGGGCCATCGCCGACTCGACGCGCTGCCGGGTCGCCGGGTCGACGCGCGGACTCTCGTTCACGACGCGCGACACCGTCTGGCCCGACACCCCCGCGAGCAGGGCGACGTCGCGCATCGAGACCCGCTTCTCGGCTGTCATGCGCCCTCCCTGTGCAGAACTCCGCAGATCCGTTCCGTGTTGACGTTATCACGGCCTCTCTGTTACCGTGTTGACGTGAACATGACGGAGTTTCGCACAGAGCACCTCGGCGCTGGCGTCGTGAAGCGGCCCACCCGCCTGGCCGACGGCCGTGAACTGATCTACTTCGACGACCCGGGCACCACGCTGGGCCCCGAGCGCAACGTCGACACTCGCACGCTCGATCCGCGCGGAGAGACCGCGACCATGCGTCGTGACGTGCTGACCGGCGACTGGATCTCGGTCGCCGCGGCCCGCCAGAACCGCGCGTTCCTGCCGCCCGCCGAGCTCGACCCGCTCGCCCCGCAGACGCCGACCAACCCCTCTGAGATCCCCTCGCGATACGACGTCGCGGTGTTCGAGAACCGCTCGCCGTCCTTCGGGCCCGCCCTGGCCGAGGCTCATGGCGACGCGCCCGCCGCGGTCGACCCGCCGACCGGCCTCGACGATCTCGACGCGCCGGGCCTCGGCCGCACGCGCACGAGCGTGGGCCGGTGCGAGGTCGTGTGCTTCAGTCCGGAGCACGAGGGCTCGTTCGGCACGCTGAGCCCCACCCGCGCCCGCACGGTCATCGAGGCCTGGGCGGACCGCACCGCCGCCCTCGCGGCGCTGCCCGGCATTCAGCAGGTGTTCCCCTTCGAGAACCGCGGCGAGGCGATCGGGGTAACCCTCCCCCATCCCCACGGCCAGATCTATGCGTATCCGTACGTCACGCCGCGCACGCAGCGGCTGCTCGCCCAGCTCGACCGCGAGGGCGCGGATCTGTTCGAGCGCATCCTCGCGTTCGAACAGGACTCCGACCGCGTGCTCCTGCGCGGCGAGCACTGGACCGCGTTCGTCCCCTTCGCCGCACGCTGGCCGCTCGAGGTCCACCTCATGCCGCACCGGCAGGTCGCCGACATCGCCGAGACGACGGATGCCGAGCGCGACGAACTCGCCCCGCTCTACCTCCGGCTCCTTCGTGGAATCGACGCGCTGTACGACACGCCGACTCCGTACATCGCCGCGTGGCACCAGGCCCCCGTCGCGGTCGGCCGCGACACGGTGCGCCTGCGCCTGGAGCTCACCTCGCCCCGCCGCGCCGCGGACAAGCTCAAGTTCCTCGCAGGGTCCGAGGCCGCCATGGGCGCCTGGATCGGCGACGTCCCGCCCGAAGCCGCGGCCGCGAAACTGCGCGCCGCGATCGACTCCATCCCCGAGGTGACCCTGTGACCGATGCCGCGAACGCCGCCGACGCCCTCTTCCGGAGCCTGACCGGAGAAGCACCGATCGGCACGTGGTCCGCGCCGGGCCGCGTGAACCTCATCGGCGAGCACACCGACTACAACGACGGCTTCGTCCTGCCTTTCGCGATCCAGCAGCGGACGCATTTCGCTCTCGGCATACGCCCGGATGCCGGCATCCGGGTCGCCTCGACGTTCGCGTCCGAGCCCGTCACCGTGCCGCTCGCCGAGCTCGATGCGCTCTTCCCCGGCCGTCGCGAGACCGTGCCGGAGTGGGCGGCCTACGCGCTCGGCGTAGCGTGGGCGCTGCTGCGCGCTGCGGGCGTCGACCCCGAGAGCGTGCCCGGCGTCGACCTCGCGATCGCCTCGGACGTGCCGATCGGTGCGGGGCTGTCCTCGTCCGCCGCGATCGAGGGCGCCACCGCCACCGCGCTGAACGACACCTGGAACCTCGGGCAGGACGCGGTCGCCCTCGCCCGGATCGGCCGGACGGCCGAGAACGAGGCCGTCGGGGCGCCCACCGGGATCATGGACCAGATGGCGTCGATGCTCGGGCGAGAAGACGCCGCGATCTTCCTGGACTGCCGATCGCTCGAGACGCAGATCGTCGACCTCGGCTTCGCGGATGCCGGGCTCCAGCTCGTCGTGATCGACACCGGCGTGAAGCACTCGCACGCGACCGGCGGGTACGGCGAGCGCCGGGCGGCGTGCGAGCGCGGCGCGGCGATCATGGGCGTCGAGGCGCTGCGCGACCTCTCCGTGACGGATCTGCCCCGCGCCGAGCAGCTCATGGACGACGTCACCTTCCGTCGCGTCCGGCACGTCGTGACCGAGAACCAGCGTGTGCTCGACACCGTGCACGCCCTCCGCACCGACGGCCCTCGCGCGATCGGCGACCTGCTCCGCGCCTCCCATGCGTCGATGCGCGACGACTTCGAGATCTCGGTGCCCGAGCTCGATACGGCCGTGGACGCGGCGATGTCGGCGGGCGCGATCGGCGCGCGCATGACCGGGGGCGGGTTCGGCGGCGCCGCGATCGCGCTCGTGGATCGAGAGCGTGTGGACGATGTGCGGGATGCCGCAATCGACGCATTCTCGGCATCCGGCTTCACCGCACCCACGGTCTTCACCGTCGTCCCCTCAGCCGGCGCGGGCCGGGAGTCCTAACGGGTCCGCGGAGCGACCGCAACCCCTGGTCCGGCGAACCGGCGGGCCCGTACCGTCGGACACAGCGCCGGGGCACTTCGCCGCCCGCGACCGGGCAACCTCGGCAAGAGGGGATGAACGCATGGCCTACATCACCGTCGGAGTCGAGAACTCGGCCGACATCAGGCTCCACTACACCGATCACGGCAAGGGGCAGACGGTCGTCCTGATCCACGGATTCCCGCTGGACGGGGCGTCCTGGAGCAAGCAGGAGGCTGCGCTCCTCGAGGCGGGCTACCGCGTCATCACGTACGACCGGCGAGGGTTCGGCGGGTCGAGCAAGACCCTGGCCGGATCGGACTACGACACGTTCGCCGACGATCTCGGCGCGCTCATGCACACGCTCGACCTGGAGAAGGCGACCCTCGTCGGCTTCTCGATGGGGACGGGCGAAGTGGCGCGCTACTTCACGCGCTATGGGAACGAGCGGGTGCGCAAGGCGGTGTTCCTCGGATCCCTCGAGCCCTACCTGTTGAAGACCGACGAGAACCCGGACGGCGCGGCGCCCCAGGAGTTCTTCGACGACACCGCGGCATCCGTCCGCGATGACCGGTACGCGTTCCTCACCGGGTTCTTCGCCGACTTCTACAACCTCGACGACAACCTCGGATCCCGCATCTCGCAGGAAGCCGTCGACGCCAGCATCCAGACCGCGAACCGGGCGGGCAATTCGGCGATCGCCGCCGCCCCCCTCACCTGGCCGACCGATTTCCGCGCCGACATCGGGAAGGTCGACGTGCCGGCGCTGATCGTGCACGGGACGGCGGATCGGATCCTGCCGATCGACGCGACCGCACGTCGGTTCAAGGACCTGCTGCCCGACGCGACCTACGTCGAGATCGAGGGCGCCCCGCACGGCATGCTCTGGACCCACGCCGACGAGGTGAACGAGGCGCTCCTGGCTTTCCTGGCGACCTGAGCTCGCCGACCGTCGGTCCCCGTGAGACGACATCTGCACGTCGACACTGTGGGTTTACCCCACCGTTTCGACGTGCAGTTGTCGTTTCAGTGAACGCAGGAGCGGGTCAGTCGCGCTCGGGGCGCAGCAATCGCAAGCCCGCGACGACCACGGGGACCAGCACGATGATGACGGCGACGATGATCGCGGTCACGCCGATCGCCTGGTTCTGCGGGTCACCCTCCAGGCGCCCCACCGCGAGCCAGGACAGGCCCCAGCCGAGCGCCAGCGCGGGGGCGACGCGCCAGCCGCTGCGCCACGAGATCCCGAGTCCGATCAGCAGCACGGCGATCAGCACGACCACGCCGATGACGGATGCCGAATCGGCCCACGATTCCGGCACGATGCCGGTGAGCCAGGCCGCGATGTTCGCGACGGTGGCCAGCGTCACCCAGCCCAGGTGCAGGCCGGTGACGCCGTCGATCAGGAGCGCGTCCAGGAAGCCGCCGCGAGGCACGCGGGTCTTCACGGAGATGCGGAACGTGATCGACAGCGCGATCGCGAGGAGGACGATGATGATGACGGTCCACTCGATCGTGAGGAACTGAGAGGCGACCAGCCACAAGCCGTTGAGGACGATCGTGAGCGCGATCCACCAGCCGATCGCACGCTGTCTCTCCGACGCCCGCTGGCTCGGCAGGGCCTGCCAGATCACGTAGGCGATCAGGCCGGTGTAGATCACCGACCAGATGCTGAACGCGGGCGTCGCGGGAGCCAGGAACGAGCCCTGCGCCGACAGCTGTCCGCCCTGCGTGTTCTCCACCTCGGTGCCGCCGAGGCCCCCGACGCCGACGAGCACGGCGACCAGGGTGAAGCCCAGCGCCGAGATCACCGCGATCTGACGGGCGATGTCCTTGCCGGTCGGCTTCGCCGCGGCATCCGTTCCTGAGGTACGCGAAGTGTTCGTCACGCTCTCCACGGTACGGCCCCGCGGACCCGACGGGGCGGGGTTGACACGCGGCGGCCGTGGGCGCGCCCGGGACTGGCATCATGGCGCCATGACCCGTCACTGGACACCGCTCGCCGTGATCTACCTGCTCCTCGCCGTCGCCGGCCTCATCGGCACGTGGACGTTCAATGTCATCGCGATCGTGCAGATGGTCGATTTCATCGGCGACCTCGTCTCGAGCGGCCCCGCCGTCTCGTCGATCTCGATCGACCTGATGGTCGTCGCGATCGCCGGAAGCGCCTTCATCATCGTGGAGGCTCGCCGCATCGGCATGCGGTTCGGCTGGCTGTACGTCGTGGCATCCGGGCTCACCGCGTTCGCCTTCACGTTTCCGCTCTTCCTCGCGATGCGCCAGCGCCACCTGACCGCCGGGCGGGCGGCGGATACGGTGGCCTGATGACGCAGCATCCCGATCCCGTCGTCCGCATCACGCCGGGTGAGGTCCGCGGGTTCTGGCGCGGCGACTCCGCCGCCTTCCTCGGAATCCCGTTCGCCCAGGCTCCCGTCGGCGACCTGCGCTTCGCGGCGCCCGTGCCGCCCGAGCCCTGGGACGGCGTCCGCGACGCCGTGGCGTACGGCGCCACGGCCAAGCGAGAGAAGCCGGGCGAGAAGACCCTGATCCCCGAGCCGGCGGTCGCCGGCGAGTCGACTCTCAACGTCAACGTGTTCACCCCCGCGCCGGGGCGAGAGGATGCCGACCTCCCGGTGCTCGTCTATATCCACGGAGGCGGGTTCACGGAGGGGTCGCCGGCGAGCCCCTGGTACGACGGCGCCGCGTTCAACCGCGACGGCGTCGTCACCGTCACGATCTCGTACCGGCTCGGCTTCGACGGCTTCGGCCACATCGCGGGCGCGCCGAGCAACCGGGGCGTGCGCGACTGGCTCGCCGCGCTCGAATGGGTGCAGACGAACGTCGCCGCGTTCGGCGGAGACCCCTCGCGGGTCACGATCGCGGGTCAGTCCGCCGGCGGCGGCGCCGTGCTGACCCTGCTCGGGATGCCGGCCGCGCAGGGGCTGTTCCATGCGGCGTGGGCGCTCTCGCCCGCGCTCGGCGATGTGCCCGGCGAACGGGCACGGACCCTGGCGGCCAAGCTCGCGAACCTCGCCGGCGTCCCTGCGACGCGAGACGGATTCGCCTCGGTCGACGAGGCCACCCTCACGGGACTGCAGGAACGGGCGGGACGCCCCGCGTCCACCGATCGCCTCGCGTTCGTGCACGCGCTGCTCGAGGACGGCTTGACCTGGGGTCCGATGATCGACGGCGACCTCATCACCCGGCCGACGATCGACTCGCTGCACGCCGGCGTCGGCGCGGACATCCCCCTGGTGGTCGGCGCCACCGACGACGAATTCACCATGGTGACCGACGGCGCGAAGAATCTGCTTCGCCTCATCCCTGCCTCGCTCGCACTCGGCCGGCTCAACGTCGACGCGCGCACACGCAAGGCGTACCTCGCTGCGAACGCCGCGCAGCGCCGCAAGGGGACGGCGGCCGTCCTCGGGCGCTACGTGAGCGACGTGGTGTTCCGCTCGATCGTCGCGCGGACCGCGGAGGCGCGCGGCGGCGAGCGCACGTGGGTGTACCGGTTCTCCTGGACCTCCCCGACGATCGGGTGGGCCTGCCACTGCCTGGACGTGCCGTTCTGGTTCGACTGCCTCGGCGCCGAAGCCGTACCGGCCCTCGCCGGCGATGATCCGCCGCGCGCGCTCGCCGCAGCCCTGCACGGTGCCGCCGCGGCCTTCGTGAGGGATGCCGACCCGGGCTGGCCGGCGTGGTCTGCGGCATCCGGAACCACGCGCGTATTCGGCGGCGACCCCTCGCGTCCGGACGTGATCGCGGACGGCTACGCGAGCGTCCGCGCGCTGGTCTGACCCGCCCTTTGATCAGCTCAGCGCGGGGATGACCTCGCGCTCGAAGAGCTCCATTCCGCTCCGGTCGTACGCCGCCTCGGGGAAGTAGTGGATCGCGTAGCCGAGGCCGTGCGCGGCCCGCTCGGCGAGCCGCTCGGCGACCTGCTCGGGCGTGCCGAATCCGGGCGATGACGTGTAGTCCGCCTCGATCGCCGCGGCGCGCTCGTCTCCGACGTGCGGACGCAGCCGCGCGATCACGGCGGCGAGCCGATCGGCGGCCTCGGCCTCGGTCGCCCCCACGATCGTGTTGAAGTTCGACGACCGGGTGATCGCATCGAAGTCGCGACCGAGGTTGTCACAGTGTCCGCGGAGGATCCCGCTCTTGTGGTCGAACTCCTCGACCGAGCCGGCGAAGTTCGTGTACGACGCGTACTGCGCCGCGATCTTGAGGGTCACCTTCTCGCCGCCTCCGGCGATCCACAGCGGGATGCCGCTCTCCTGCAGCGGCAGAGGCCGGACGATCGCGCCGTCGACCTGGTAGTACGTGCCGTCGAGGGTCGCGGTGCCGGTGGTCCAGGCCTGGTGCATGATCTCCACGCCTTCGCGGAGGCGTCCGAGCCGCTCCTTGATCGCCGGGAAGCCGTAGCCGTACGCGCGCCACTCGTGCTCGTACCAGCCGCCGCCGATGCCCATCTCGGCGCGCCCGGCCGAGATGAGGTCGACGGTCGCGGCGACCTTCGCGAGGTAGGCGGGGTTGCGGTAGCCCATCGACGTGCACATCTGCCCGAGCCGGATGCGCTGCGTCGACGCGGCGAATGCCGACATGAGCGTCCACGCCTCGTGCGTGGCCTCCTCGGTCGGCAGCGGCACGGTGTGGAAGTGGTCGTAGACCCAGAGCGATTCCCAGGGTCCGGCATCCGCTCGCTGAGCGAGCCCGTTCATGACGGACCACTGCTCCGCGGGATCGATGTCGACCAGATCGAGTCGCCAGCCTTGGGGGATGAAGGTTCCGAATCGCATCGTCCCAGCCTAGGGTCGGCGATCGCCGGAAGGCTCAGCCGGCGACGACCGCGTCGGGAATCCTTTCCCGCATGATCGCGATCGCCTCGGGATTCGCGTCGACGAGCACGGCATCGCGGCCGAGCGCCGCCGCGACCGCGCCGGTCGTGCCGCTCCCGGCGAAGAGGTCGAGCACCCGATCGCCGGGCCGGCTGGAGGCCTGCACGATCCGCCGCAAAATTCCTTCGGGTTTCTGCGTCGGGTACCCGGTCTTCTCGCGGCCCGTCGTCGGCACGATCGTGTGCCACCACACATCGGTCGGGAGCTTGCCGCGCGCCGCCTTCTCGGCCGTCACGAGTCCGGGTGCCATGTACGGCTCGCGGTCCACCTGCTCGGAGTCGAACCAGTACCCGTCGGGATCCTTCACGTACACCAGGATCGTGTCGTGCTTCGTGGGCCAGCGCCGACGGCTCTTCGCGCCGTAGTCGTAGGCCCAGATGAGCTCGTTGAGGAACCGCTCGCGTCCGAACAGCGCGTCCATCAGGACTTTCGCGTAGTGCGCCTCGCGGTAATCCAGATGCACGTACAGGGTGCCGTCGTCGGCGAGCAGCCGCCACGCCTCGAGCAGCCGCGGTTCGAGGAAGCCCCAGTAGTCGTCGAAGCGGTCGTCGTACGTGCGCAGGTCGCCGCGCAGGCGCTCGTACTCACGCCCGTGGAATCCACGACGCAGCGAGCCGGATGCCGCGGCGACGGTCGCGGTACGCGCGGTCTCGAGCGCCTTGCCCTGCACGCGACCGGTGTTGAACGGCGGATCCAGGTAGATCAGGGTGAACGAGCCGGCCTCGAGCGCGGAGGCGACGGACAGGTTGTCGCCGTGGTGGATCGTGACGGCCCCGCGTGCGGCCTCCGTCACGGCACGCGGTGCAGCCACGGGTCGGTCGCGAACTTCGACGCGACCAGCGCTTCGGCCTCGGCGTACTCCTCGTCCGTGATCGATCCGGGGACGGCCCCGTACAGCGTCGAGAAGGTCTGGATGAACCGCTCGATGATGGCTTCGCGCGGCAGGCCCGTCTGACGCCGCAGCGGGTCGACCCGTTTGGCCGCGGACACGGTGCCCTTGTCGCTCAGCTTCTCGCGGCCGATCCGCAGCACTTCGGTCATGACCTGACCGTCCATGTCGTACGAGAGCGTCGCATGGTGCAGGACCCCGCCGTTCGCGAGGCGCTTCTGCGCCGCCCCGCCGATCTTCCCCTGTGGCGAGGCGATGTCGTTCAGCGGCTGGTAGGTCGCCTCGACGCCGAGCGAGCGCAGCGCCTGCAGCACCCAGTCGTCCAGGAACGCGTACGAGTCGGCGAACGTCATGCCCGACACGAGGGAGGAGGGCACGTAGAGCGAGTACGTGACGATCGAGTTCGCGCCCATCATCATCGCCCCGCCGCCCGAGATCCGCCGGACGACGTCGAAGCCGTGCTTGGCCGCGCCTTCCGGGTCGACCTCGTTGCGGTACGACTGGAACGAGCCGATCACGACGGCGGACTCGTCCCACTCCCAGAGCCGCAGCGTGGGCCGCCGCCGCCCGTCGCCCACGCGCGTGGTCAGCACTTCGTCCAGGGCGAGGTTCATCCGCGGCGAGATCGGCCGGTCGTGCACGACCTCCCAGTCGAAGTCGCCCCACCCGGGCGCGACGACGAGCGCGCGGCGCACCGCGGTGCCGACGGCCTCAGGGGTGAACCCGAGCAGCTGCGCACCCTCGGGCAGCGCGCTGCGCACGGCGGCGGCGATCGTGGCGGCATCCGCTTCGACGGGGAGCCCGTTGACGGCCGCGTCGATGTCATCCAGCGCGCTGTCCGGCTCGAGGAAGAAGTCGCCGGCGAGATGGAACTCCGCGATCCGCCCGTCGCGCTCTTCGAGGTCGACGACGACCAGCTTTCCCCCGGGCACCTTGTATTCGCCGTGCATGGCACTCAGCCTAGGTGCGTCCGGCGGGCGAGCGGATGCCGGTCCGTCAGTCCCGGGCGGGGAAGCGCGCGTCGAGCCATGCGAGGAGGTCGGCGAACACGCGCGCCCGATCGACCTCGTTGAAGATCTCGTGCCGCATGTCCGGATAGACGAACGTCGTGACATCCGTGAAGCCCGAGCGGGTGCGATAGGCGTCGGCGAGCTTGTGCACGCTGACGGGACCCCCCACGGTGTCATCGCGCCCCACCATGAGGAGCGTCGGGATGTCGCGGCCGAGGTTGCGCTTCGGCTTGCCCATGAGGCGCGCCGCGTCGATCGGCCCGAACAGCTTCAGCAGCGGGGTGGATGTCGTCAGCGGATCGTCGAGGAACGCCTGACCGACCGCGGCGTCGGTGGAGAGCCACTCCGTGCCGGTGACGTCCTTGTGCTTCCACGGCGCGTTCAGGTCGCCCGAGTTCAGCGAGCCGGGCCAGCGCAGCGCCGAGCCGCTCAGGACGAGCGCGTCGTACGCCTCGGCGTGGTCGTTCACGAGCATCTGCGCGAGGAACGACCCCCACGAGTGTCCGAGGAGGATGAGCGGCAGGTTGGCGTTCTCGGCGCGGATCAGCTCGGTGAACTGCCACACCGCGTCCACGGTCGCGGGCAGTCCGCCCTTGCCGAGGCGGCCCAACCGTGATGGATCCTCGCTGTGCTGCTTGAGACCCGTGCGACCGTGGCCGCGGTGGTCGTCCGCGTACACCGCGAATCCGGCGGCGGTGAGCGCGGCGATCAGGTCGCCGTAGCGGCCCGCGTGCTCGCCGACCCCGTGGGCGAGCTGCACCACGCCCCGAGGTGTGCCCTGCGCGGGATGGACGTCGTAGACGATCGCGATGCCGTGCGCATCGATGAACTCGGGCATGGTGCGAGTCTAGACAGCGCCCGCCGGCATCCGCCCTCGTCGACTGCCGCACCTCTCGACAACCGGAGATTGCTAGATAGACTAGCTAAATGACCGCATCGTCGTCCCGCGTCCGCTGGTTCGGGCTCGTCTTCATCAGCCTGGGCGTCGCCCTCATCATCGTCGACTCGACGATCGTCAACGTCGCGATCCCCGCGATCGTGGACGACCTCGGCATCTCCTCCACCCAGGTCCAGTGGGTGCAGGAGGCCTACACCCTGGTCTTCGCCGCGCTGCTCCTGCTCTTCGGAAGCCTGGCCGACAAGTTCGGCAGACGCCGGATGATGCTCCTCGGCATCATCATTTTCACGATCGCCTCGGTCATGGCAGGTCTCGCCCCCTCGGGCGACCTGCTGATCCTCGCCCGGCTCATCCAGGGAGTCGGCGGTGCGATGGTGCTCCCCACCACCCTGTCGCTCATCAACGCGACCTTCCGGGGCCGCGAACGCGGCATCGCCTTCGCGGTGTGGGGCTCGACGATCGGTGGCATGGTCGCCGTCGGCCCGCTCCTGGGCGGATGGCTCACGACCGCGTTCTCGTGGCGGTGGGCGTTCGGCATCAACGTGCCCCTCGGCATCATCATCTTCATCGGCGTGCTGCTCACGGTCGCCGAGTCCCGCGAGGCGACCTACGGGAAGATCGACTACCTCGGCGCCGTCCTGTCGGTCCTCGTCTTCGGCCCGCTCGTGTTCGGACTGATCGAAGGCCGCACATACGGCTGGTGGCTCACCGACACGCCCATGGAGATCGGCGGATTCACCTGGCCGTTCGACCTGTCGCCCGTGCCGATCGCGTTCGCGATCTCCCTCCTCGCGCTCGTCGGGTTCATCACGTGGGAACTGCACCGCAAGCGCACCGGCAAGTCCGTCCTGCTGGAGTTCTCGCTCTTCCGCATCTCGTCTTTCCGCAACGGCAACATCGCCGCGATGCTCATCTCGCTCGGCGAGTTCGGCATCATCCTCACCCTGCCGCTGTGGCTGCAGTTCGTCCTCGGATTCGACGCCCTGCAGACCGGTTTCCTCCTCCTCTCCCTCGCGATCGGGTCGTTCATGGCCAGCGGGTTCGCGGGAGCGACGTCGGGCAAGATCTCCCCGGTCACGATCGTGCGCGTCGGCCTCGTCGCGGAGATCATCGGCGTCGCCTCCGTCGGCCTCATCATCGGTCCGGACGCGGTGTGGGGATGGCTGATCCCGGCGCTGTTCGTCTATGGATTCGGCGTGGGCCTGGCCACCGCGCAGCTGACCGGCGTCATCCTGCAGGACGTTCCGGTCGAGATGTCCGGCCAGGGCTCGGGCACGCAGTCCACCGCCCGTCAGGTCGGCTCCGCGCTCGGCGTCGCGATCCTCGGCACGATCCTGTTCACCAGCACCGCCGGCATCCTCACGTCGTCTCTGCAGGAGCAGAACCTGCCCGCCGACCAGATCGACCAGGTCGTGAGCGCCGTCGTCGACTCCGCGGGCGGCGCGATCGCAGGCCTCGAGGCCAACCCGCAGACGGCTGACATCGCGGATGCCGCCAAGACGGCGTTCTCGGACGGCACCCGCCTGTCCGCGTTCGCCGCGACCGGGTTCCTCGTGATCGGGCTCATCGCGACCTTCTCCCTCGGCGGGGCGCACAAGACACGGGAGCAGCAGGACGCCGAGGCGTCGGCGGAGGCCGAGGCGAATTTACTTAGCAAGGATAATGAACTAAGCTAAGGATCAATGACCGACAGCGCAGCATCCCCCCACGACCTTTCCCAGGAGGCGTCGGATCTGCGTATCGCGACGTTCCGCCTCGCCCGCCGCATGCGCACGCAGCGCGCGGTCGACTCGATGAGCGACGGCCAGTTCGGTGTGCTCGCCGTGCTGTTCCTGCACGGCCCGCATACGCTCACCCAGCTCGCCGACCGCGAGCGTGTGTCGGCGCCGGCGATGACCCGCACCGTGAACTGCCTGCAGGATGCCGGCTACATCACCCGCGGCGCGGATGAGAGCGACGGCCGCAAGGTCGTGATCGACCTGACCGAATCGGGCCGCGCCGTGGTCGATGAGACCGCCCGACGCCGCGACGCGTGGGTCGAGGAGGCGCTGGCCGAGCTCGAACCCGGCGAGCGCGAGACCCTCGCGAAGGCCGCCGAGATCATGGGGCGGATGGTGAAACGATGAGCGCCATGTTCCGGTCCTTCTCGGTCTTCAACTACCGCGTGTGGTTCATCGGCGCGCTCGTGTCCAACATCGGCGCCTGGATGCAGGCGACCGCGCAGAACTGGGTCGTGCTCACCGAGCTCACCGACAACGACGCGGCCGCGATGGGCATCACGATGGCCCTCCAGTTCGCCCCGCCGCTGCTGCTGGTCGGTGTGACGGGATGGGTGGCGGACCGGTTCGAGCGGCGCAAGCTCCTCATGGTGACGCAGGGTGTGCTGCTGCTCCTCGCGATCGCGCTCGGCGTCATGATCCTCACCGGGTCGATGACGCTCCCGATCATGTACAGTTTCGCCCTCGCGCTCGGTGTCGTGACGGCGTTCGACAACCCGGCGCGGCAGGCGTTCGTCTCCGACGTGGTCACGCGCGAGAACGCATCGAACGCGGTCGCTCTGAACGCGGCATCCTTCAACGGCGCCCGCATGATCGGCCCCGCCGTCGCGGGCGTGCTCATCGTGGCCGTCGGGACGGGCTGGGTGTTCCTGGTCAACGCCGTGACGTTCTTCGGCATGATCATCGCCCTCATGCTCATCCGTCCCCACGAGCTCATGCCGCGGGTGAACACGGCGGGCGCCTCGCGCCTGGCGGACGGCTTCCGCTATGTCGGCAAGCGCCCCGACCTGATCGTCATCTTCGCGATGGTGTTCCTGGTCGGCGCGTTCGGAATGAACTTCCCGATCTTCGCATCGACGATGGCGCTGGAGTTCGGCCGCGACGCCGACGGGTTCGGGCTGCTGAGCTCGATCCTCGCGATCGGGTCCCTCGCGGGCGCCCTGCTGGCCGCGCGCCGCGACCGGGCGCGCCTGCGCGTCGTGGTCGGCGGGACGATCCTGTTCGCGGCGGCGGCCGGAGTGTCCGCGCTCATGCCCGGGTACTGGGCGTATGCCGCCACGCTCATGTTCACCGGATTCGCGGTGGTCACGATGCTCACGACCGCGAACGGCTACGTGCAGACCACGACCGATCCGGCGCTGCGCGGTCGAGTCCTCGCGCTGTACATGGCGATCCTGATGGGCGGCACCCCGATCGGCGCGCCGATCGTCGGATGGGTCGCGGCGGAGTACGGCCCGCGCATGGCGATCCTCCTGGGCGCTGCGGCCGCCTTGGTGGCGTTCGCGATCGGCGCGACCTGGCTCCTGGCGTCGGGACGCGTACGCCGCAGCGAGAACCGGCGGTTCCGGCTCACGATCGACGAGACCCTGCCGATCGCGGTGATCGCGCCGGCACCGGAGGAGTTCTCGGATCAGGTCGCCGAGACCACCCCGCTGCGCCTTCCTCCCCCACCCCTGCGTCGCGCGGGCTGAGCCTCGCGCTCGCTTCGCCGAGCGCACGGCTTCGCCGCCAGAGCACGACGTCCGTGCGCGAAGAACCCGTGCGCTCGGCGCGGGGTCGTGCACTCGACGCGCACAAGGAGCGGCTCAGCGCACCCCGATGCGCTCGAGGTGCGCGTTCGCGAAGCGGCGACCGGGGTCGCGGGCGTCGAAGACCGCGCGTGCGTCGGCCAGGCGCGGATGCACGCGCGCCATGTCGGCGGCGTCGAACAGGTGCAGCTTGCCCCAGTGCGGGCGCGCACCGAACGGCGCGAGCGCCTGCTCGACCGCCGGCAGCACGGCGCGGACGCCGGCGTCGTCGTTGTGCCACGTGAAGTGGATCGCGAGGAAGTCGCGCTCGTACGCGCCGCTCAGCCAGAGATCATCGGATGCCGCCGTCCGCAGCTCCGACACGAACAGGACCGGCTGCACGAGCGGCGCGAGCTCGCGCATCGCCTGCAGCGCCGCCGACGCAGAGGACCGTGGCACGAAGTACTCGCTCTGGATCTCGTCGCCGAAGGACGGCTTCCCATCCAGCCGGAAGTGCGGGAGCCGCTCCATCCACGGGCCCGGGACACCACCGAGCACCGTGAGATCGGGGAGCCCCTGGAGCGGGTTCGCCTCGATCACGCGCGTCCCGTCCAGCAGCACGTCCGCGACCGCGTCGTCGTCTGCCTCGAGGCGCGTCTTCACCCACACATCGCCGAGAAGCTCCGGCTCCCAGCGTGTGAACACCGACACGCTGTAGCCGGCGCCGGTCACCTCGTCGAAGCGCTCGAGCGCGGCATCCCACGACACGTTCTGGAAGACGTCCTGCCGCGCGCGGTAGGACGGCTGCACCTCGAGCGTGAGGGCCACGACGACGCCGAACGCGCCGAGCCCGACCGCGAGCGCCGCGAAGTCGGGGTCGCCGCGCCGCACGTCGTGCACGTCGCCGTCGGCGCCGACGAAACGGATGCCGCGCACCGCGCTCGTGAGGACGCCGTTGCGGTCACCCGATCCGTGCGTGCCCGTCGCGGTCGCCCCACCCACGGAGATGTGCGGGAGGGAGCCGAGGTTGTGCAGCGCCCACCCGCGCCCGTCGAGCCAGAGCGCGAGCTCGCCGTAGCGTGTGCCGGCTGCCACCTCGACGGTGCGGGCGTCCTCATCGAGCACGAACCCGCCCGACAGCCCGGCGAGGTCGATCAGGGTGCCGGTCGTGTCCGGCAGGTCGGTGAAGGAATGGCGCGTGCCGAGGGCGTGCACCGGACCGTCGCCGGCGACCGCGCGCCGGACCTCCTCGACGCTGGAGGCGCTCACGATGCGCGGAGCGGTGTAGACATGGGTTCCGGCCCAGTTCTGCGGCATCCCCTCACCCTACGCGCGCACCCGGAGGCGTAGCGTGGCCCGGGTGAGACACGGAATCGTCATCCTCCCCCAGACCGACTGGCCGGATGCCGCACAGAAGTGGCGGCGGGCGGAGGAGTACGGCTTCGATCACGCGTGGACGTACGACCACCTGTCCTGGCGGAGTCTCGCAAACCAGCGCTGGCACGCGACGATCCCGACCCTCACCGCGGCCGCGACCGTCACGGGGCGCCTGCGCCTGGGCCTGTTCGTGGCGAGCCCCAACTTCCGGCATCCCGTTCCGTTCGCGAAGGAGCTGGCGACCCTCGACGACATCGCCGGCGGCCGCCTGATCGTCGGGGTCGGCTCGGGCGGGACCGGATTCGATGCGACGGTGCTCGGACAGCGGATGCTGACCCCCCGCGAACGCCACGACCGATACGTCGAGTTCGCCGACGCGCTCGACACGCTCCTGCGCTTCGAGGAGCCCGGCTCGGGCGGGATCTCGTTCCGCGGCGACTGGTTCACCGCCGACGCCGCACGCATGGTGGGCGCGCCGGCGCAGGAGCCGCGCGCACCGCTCTGGCTGGCCGGCAACGGTCCGAAGGCGATCCGCTACGCCGCCGCCCGCGGCGACGGGTGGATCACGACCGGTGGGCCCGAAGAGGACCGCGAAGACTGGTGGCGCGGTGTCGCGGACCTCGCCCGCCGCTTCGAGGATGCCGCCGAAGCGGTGGGCCGGCCGCATATCGCCCGCGTCCTCTCCCTGGACAACGAAGTGGCGTACTCGCTCCGCAGCGCCGCCGCGTACCGTGACGACGTGGCCCGGGCGGCCGAGCTCGGCTTCACCGACGTCGTCGCGCACTGGCCGCGCGAGAGCGGACTGTACGCCGGTGACGAGGCCGTGCTGGATGACGTTGCCGACCGCCTGGGGTCGACACGACCCTGACGTCCGCCGTCACGTGGCCTGGGCGTGCGGATACCGACCCCTATGCTGAGCGCCATGACTGCTCTCACATCAATCACTCAGCAAGCGGATGTCACCGGCCTCACCGCGGTGCAGGGCTTCTTCGGCCTCGTCATCTACATCATCATCGTCATCGCGCTGTGGAAGGTCTTCACGAAGGCCGGCTACCCGGGCTGGCTCGCGATCATCCCGATCGTGAACGCGTTCGTCCTGGTCAAGATCGCCGGCTTCTCGGCGTGGCTCGGGCTTCTGTACCTGATCCCGATCGTGAACATCATCTTCCACATCATCGTCTCGCTCCGCGTCGGCAAGGGGTTCGGCCAGGGTGCGGTGTTCTCGATCTTCCTGCTGTGGCTCCTCTCCGCGATCGGCTACCTGATCCTCGGGTTCGGCTCGGCGACGTACGACAAGAACCGCGTCACCGCCTGAGCGGTCCCGCGCACACGGGCGCGTCCGGCTTCGGCCGGGCGCGCCCTCAGCGTCTCGGCGTCCATCCGGACGGCAACGGACCGTCCGGATCGGCGCGTTCCCGGTCGGCCCGAGCCGACCAGCCCTGCGCGGCATCCGTCCCGTCGAAGCCGCCGCGTGCGAACCGCACGCCGACGTCGTCGTGGTGCATGCGCGGAGCCCCGCCCCGCCGGGTGGAGGCGCGCACGCTCCACGCGTCATCTGCGTATCCGCCGCCGCGGAAGACGCGGTACTGGTCGTACCGGGCGGGGTCCAGGAAGTCCCAGCACCACTCCCAGACGTTGCCGAGCGTGTCGAACAGTCCGTTGAGATTCGGGAGCTTGCCGCCGATCTCCTGCGGCGCGCTCACCCCGTCCGCCGCGGTCCAGGCGACCTCGGCGAGCGGACCGTAGTGCGGCCCGGTCGACCCCGCGCGGCACGCGTACTCCCACTCGGCCTCGGTCGGCAGGCGGTAGCCGTCGGAGTCGACGTGCCACGTGACCTCCTCGCCCTCGAACGTGTACGCCGCGTCGAGGCCTTCCCATTCGGATGCCGCATTGCACAGTCGGACCGCGCGGAGCCAGCTGACATCGGTCGCGGGACGCCGCGGGTGGCGCGCCGGCTCGCCGAGGAGCTCCGCCTGCAGCTCCTGCGTGACCGGATACACGCCGATCTCGAAGCCCTCGAGCTCGACGGTCCACCGGCGCTTGCGCCGCGCATCGTGCAGGGTGACGCGTCCCGGCGCGATGCGCGCCATCTCGATGTCGGTCACGCTTCGCGCGTGATCGTGACCTTCACGTGCAGCTGGGACTTGAACGGACCCGCGTACACGCCCCGCAGCGGCGGCACGTCGTTGTAGTCCCGGCCGCGCCCGACGAGCACGTGACGGTCGCCGATGTCGAGGTTGTTCGTGGGATCGAAGCCCTGCCAGTCGCCCGCGAACCACTCCACCCACGCGTGGGACTCTCCGGTCACCGGAACCCCGACGTCCGCCTCGGGGCGCGGGTGCAGATAGCCCGACACGTAGCGGGCCGGGATGCCGACCTCGCGGAGTGCGCCGAGCGTGATGTGCGCGATGTCCTGGCAGACGCCCTTGCGCGCCTCCCACGCCTCGGCGGCCGTGGAGTGCACACCGGTGATGCCGTGCATGTACTCCACCGCGTTGCCCATCGCCATCGCGATCTCTTGCGCCGCGACCGCCGGCTGATCGTGCTGGGCGGCGATCGCCCGCGCGATCTCGGCCACTTCGGCGTGCGGACGGGTGCGGGCGCTCTGACCGAGCTGCTCGACGGTCTCGATGGAACGGGCCGCCTCGGTGTGCAGCTGGTCCCACGTGATGTCGGGGTGCGCAAGCGGGCGCGGCCGGACCTCCACGAGCGAGCGCGCGGAGATCGTGAGCGAGGAGTGCGGTGCGAGCACGTCGAAGGACGCCACGCGCGTGCCGAAGTAGTCGACGTAGTGGTTGACGGATGCCGACGGTTCGATGTCCAGCGACGAGCTGAGCACGAATTGGCTGTCGGTCGATCCGGGCAGCAT
>JASBUD010000128.1 GCA_030148105.1 Microbacterium sp.
GCACGCCGGACAGCCTATGCGACGGCGAAACGTCACGAGGCCCATCCCCACAGGCGCAGCAGCGCCGCCGCGAGAGCCGCCGCCGCGACGACGACGAGGAAGGGCGCACGCAGGAGCAGGAGCCCCGCGGCCACGAGCACCGCCGGACCCGCGCATCGATCACGACGGCCTGTCCGGCACCGATGGTCTGGACGGCCACGAGAGCGGCGAGGAGGGCGACCGTCAGCAGATCGGCGATCCGCATCGGACGCGGTGCATCCAGCCATCGCTGCGGGATGAGGTAGCCGAGCGTCTTCCACACGACGCACACGATCGAGGCGATCAGGATCGCCGTCCACAGGGTCATGACATCGCCTCCGTCACGGCAGTCCGATCCTCTCCGGAACGTCCCCGGGCTCATCCGCCGGCGGACGCCCACCGCCCAGCCAGTCGAACCAGCCGACGATGACCGCGACCACGGCGGCGATCAGGACCGGAACGCCCGGCATGAGCGCCGGGGTCAGGATCGTCGCGACGACGGCGGCGGCGACCCCGACCGCGATGGGCTGCCGGCGCCTCAGGCGCGGCCAGAGCAGAGCGAGGAACGCCGCCGCCGCCGCGGCATCCAATCCGTACGCCTTCGGATCTCCGAGGACGTCGCCCAGGAGCGCACCGGCGAGGGTGGAGATGTTCCAGCCGATGTAGATCGCGACGCCCGTCACCCAGAACCCGAGCGTGCGTGCGCGGGCGTCGCTCTGCGCGAGCGAGACCGCGGTCGACTCGTCGATCGTGAACTGGGCGGCGCCCAGGCGGCGCCAGAACCCGGTCCCGATGACGGGCGACATCCGCATGCCGTACGCGATGTTGCGGACTCCGAGAAGGGATGCCGAGGCGATCGCCGCCGGTGCCGCCGGCAGTCCGCCCGCCGCGATCACACCGACGAAGGCGAACTGCGATCCTCCCGTGAACATCACGAGACTCAGCACAGCGGTCTGCCAGATGTCCAGACCCGCAGCGACCGCCAGCGCTCCGAACGAGACGCCGTACGCGCTGGTCGCGAGGGCGACACCGAGCCCCTGCCGGATCGCCGCACGGGCCGACGCCTCGTCCGGAGAGGAACGCTCGTCATCGGCGGGCGCAGGAGGCGATGGCACGGCCCCATCTTGCGCCGTGACACTTGCGTTCGTCAAACCGAACGAAAGTGCAGCAGAATGAACTGATGGATGAACTGGGAGATCGCATCGCCCGCGCGATGCGACGTGAGCGCGAGCGATTGCACGTGAGCGCAGCGGAGCTCGCCCGTCGCGCGGGAGTGTCGAAGGCCACGGTGTCGCAGTTGGAGGCGGGAGGGGCCAATCCGTCCGTCGAGACGCTCTGGGCGATCGCGACCGCGCTCGAGGTGCCGTTCTCGGTCTTCGTCGAAGACACCGCGCCTCGGCCACGCCTGGTGCGGGCGGGTGAGAGCACCGGCATCCGCTCGGCCGACTCCCCCTACGAGGCCCTGCTGCTCAGTGCGGGCAGTCCGCGAGTGCGACGCGACCTGTACATCGTGCGCGCCGAACCCGGCGAACCCCGCCATTCGGCACCGCACCCACGCGGAACAGTGGAGCACCTGGTCGTGGTGAGCGGGCGCGCTGTCGCGGGCCCTACCGGCGAGCCGTTCGAACTCATGCCGGGCGACTATCTGCGCTACCCGGGCGACGCTCCGCACGTGTTCGAGGCGCTCGAGCCGCACACGAGCGCCGTGCTCCTCTCGGACTCCGACTGAGCCCGAAGAGGGTCAGGCGCCGGCGTCCTGGCGCTTCAGGCGCGAGGTCGCGCGGGCGCGCTCGGTCGCATCGAGGTTCACCTTGCGGATGCGCACGATCTCCGGAGTGACCTCGACGCATTCGTCGTCGCGCGCGAACTCCAGGCTCTCCTCGAGCGAAAGCTGGCGCGGCGGCGTCATCGACTCGAACGAGTCCGACGTCGACGAGCGCATGTTGGTGAGCTTCTTCTCCTTGGTGATGTTCACATCCATGTCATCGGCGCGCGAGTTCTCACCGATCACCATGCCCTCGTACACCTCCTGGGTGGGCTGGACGAAGAACGACATGCGCTCCTGCAGGGCGATGATCGCGAACGGCGTCACGACGCCGGACCGGTCCGCCACGATCGACCCGTTCTGACGCGTCACGATGTGGCCTGCCCACGGCTCGTAGCCGTGCGAGATCGCGTTCGCGATGCCGGTGCCGCGCGTGGTCGTCAGGAACTCGGTGCGGAAGCCGATCAGTCCACGGGACGGCACGATGAACTCCATGCGCACCCAGCCGGTGCCGTGGTTGGTCATGTTGTCCATCCGGCCCTTGCGCGCAGCCAGCAGCTGCGTGATCGCGCCGAGGTACTCCTCGGGGGCGTCGATCGTGAGGTGCTCGAACGGCTCGTACGTCTTGCCGTCGACCTTCTTCGTGACCACCTGCGGCTTGCCGACGGTCAGCTCGAAGCCCTCGCGGCGCATGTTCTCGACGAGGATCGCGAGAGCCAGCTCGCCGCGACCCTGCACCTCCCACGCGTCGGGCCGACCGATGTCGACGACCTTGAGCGAGACGTTTCCGACGAGCTCACGATCGAGACGGTCCTTCACCATGCGCGCGGTGAGCTTGTGGCCCTTGACCTTGCCCACGAGCGGGCTCGTGTTCGTGCCGATCGTCATCGAGATCGCAGGGTCGTCGACGTGGATCTGCGGCAGCGGGCGGACGTCCTCGGGGTCGGCGATCGTCTCGCCGATCGTGATGTCCTCGAAGCCGGCGATCGCGACGATGTCACCGGGTCCGGCACTCTCGGCGGGGTAGCGCTCGAGCGCCCTCGTCTTCAGAAGCTCCGTGATGCGCGCGTTGCTGACGGTTCCGTCGGCGCGCACCCAGGCGACGGTCTGGCCCTTCTTCAGCGTGCCGTTGAACACGCGCAGCAGAGCGAGGCGGCCGAGGAAGGGGCTCGAGTCGAGGTTCGTGACCCACGCCTGCAGCGGCGCGTCGTCATCGTACGACGGGGCGGGCACGTGCTCGAGGATCGCCTCGAAGAGCGGCTCGAGGTCGTCGTTGTCGGGGAGCGCGCCGTTCTCGGGGCGGGTCCGGGATGCCGCGCCCGCGCGGCCGCTCGCGTACACGACCGGCACGTCCAGCAGCGCATCCACGTCGAGGTCGGGGACGTCCTCGTGCAGATCGGACGCGAGCCCCAGCAGCAGGTCGTGCGCCTCTTCCTCCACCTCGGCGATGCGTGCATCCGGGCGGTCGGTCTTGTTGACCAGCAGGATCACCGGAAGCTTGGCCTCGAGAGCCTTGCGCAGCACGAAGCGCGTCTGGGGCAGCGGGCCCTCGCTCGCGTCGACGAGCAGAACGACACCGTCGACCATGGACAGACCGCGCTCGACTTCACCGCCGAAGTCGGCGTGGCCCGGAGTGTCGATCACGTTGATCGTGACGGGCCCGTCGGTCGCGTGCACGCCGGAGTATGTGATCGCCGTGTTCTTGGCGAGGATCGTGATGCCCTTCTCGCGCTCGAGATCGTTGGAGTCCATCGCGCGCTCCTCGACGTGAGCGTGCTCGCCGAACGAGCCGGTCTGTCGGAGCATCGCGTCGACCAGCGTCGTCTTGCCGTGGTCGACGTGGGCGACGATCGCGACGTTGCGGAGGTCTGAACGGAGGGCGCG
>JASBUD010000003.1 GCA_030148105.1 Microbacterium sp.
CCCGAACGCGAGGGATCCGATGCCGAGGACGAACGTGCCGCCGATGCCGAACAGCACGGTGTAGCCGTAGTCGACGTCGTACATGTCGATCGCGGACTGGACGAACGCGTACGTGAGCATGAGCGCGCCCAGCAGCGGGAAGAGGCCCTTGTAGAAGAAGTCGCGCGCCGACGAGAAGAGGTCCCGCCGGAAGTACCAGACGCACGCGTAGCCCGTCACGGCGTAGTAGAAGGCGATCGCGAGCCCGAGCGAGAGAATCGAGTCCTGGAGGATGTTGTCGCTGATCAGCGTCATGCCGATGTAGTACACCGATGCCACCACGCCCATGATGAGCGTCGAGAAGGACGGCGTCTTGTAGCGCGGGTGGACCGTGGCGAACCGCTTGGGCAGCGCCTTGTACGCCGCCATCGCGAGAGTGCCGCGCGCCGTCGGGAGGATCGTGGTCTGCGTGGACGAAATCGCGGAGATCATGACGGCCACCACCAGGATCCAGCCGACCGGACCCAGCAGTCCGTCCTTGATCGCGAGGAAGAAGTCATCCGCGTTCGCCTCGTTGCCCAGGCCCGTCCCGGTGTCCCCGAGACCCGCGTACATCATCGCGGCGACCGTGACGCCGACGTAGGTGATCAGCAGGAACACCGTGGTGAGAAGGGCCGCGCGTCCGGGGATGCGCTTGGGATCCTTCGTCTCCTCGTTCAGGGCCAGGCAGGTGTCCCACCCCCAGTAGATGAACAGGGCGAGCAGGATCGCCTCGATGAAGCTGCTCCAGTCCCCGAGCGCGAACGGGTTGAACCACGCCCAATCGAACGGGGTGGGGTCCGGCGCCGTCCCGGCGAAGAAGTGCCAGAGCGCCGCGACGACGAAGATCGCCAGAGCGAGGTACTGGATGCCGAGCAGGATGTTCTGGACGCGCTCGCCGATCTCGACTCCTCGCCAGCTGATCCACGTCATCGCGGCGATGAAGACCACTCCGGTCACAGTGACCAGCGGAACGTTGTCGGCCAGCAGGGCGTCCGACGGGTTCTGGATGATCCCGTCCACGAGAGCCCAGAAGTAGATGCCGGCGATCTGGGCGAGATTGGCCAGCACGACCATCCCCGCCACCGCGACACCCCACCCGCCGAGCCAGCCGACCCAGGGGCCGAACGCCTTCGTGCCCCAGGTGAAAGTCGTGCCGCAGTCCGGGATCTCGTTGTTGAGTTCCCGGTAGGCGAAGGCGATGAACAGCATGGGCACGAAGGCGAGGATGAAGATCACCGGGGCCTGGGCGCCGACGGCGAGCACGACGAAGCCGAGCGTCGCCACGAGCGAATACACCGGAGCAGTCGAGGCGAGCCCGATGACCGTGGATCCCCAGAGTCCGAGTGTGCCGGCGGCGAGTCCCTTGCCTTCGGGTCGGTCGAGGGAGATCGGTGTTGTGGTCACACAGTGACCGTAGGGGGTGGCGTCAGGGCGGTCAACCCGGTGCGGGCAACACGACGCGCTGCGCCGGTCCCCCCGCGCGCATCAGCCAGGCCCGGTGGGCTCGGGGTTCGCAATACGGCGGGAGATCCCGGTCGCCGGTGAGCAGCCGGTAGTCGGTGGCGCAGCCGGCGTCCACCACGAGGTCGTGGTCGGCGCGGAACGTGTGCAGCCAGCGCCACTGACGCTGCCAGTCGTCGGGGTCTCCCGTCACGACGACGCGGCCGGAGCGCGCCCACTCGCCCCGGACGAATTCCTCGAGGCCGACGATGCACACGTCGGCTCCCACCCAGGCGTCCGGCGGGCGCAGGACGGAACCGCGACGGATCATCCCGGTCAGCGGACCCTCGGGGATCCACGGAGCCGACTCCGGCGCGACCGGCACAGGGGGGTCCGGGACGACGGCGACCTGCACGGCACGACTGTCGAGCCAGCCGCGCCCCGGGGGCAGCGCGGGCGCGTACACGGCCGGGTCGCCCCCGGCGGCGATGTGCTCCGAGCGCGAAGAGGTCCCCAGCACGAGTCGACGCGGGAGGAGTTCGGCGATGCGCGCGGCCCCGCCGACGAGCCGCTGCGCGGCGACCACGACACGGATGCCGCTCTCCCCCGCCCGGCGGGTCAGTCGCTCGATCCGCTCCAGGAGCTCTCGGCCGTACTCGGCAGGCAGGTCTCCGGTCAGGGTGTCGAGGTCGTCGATCACCACGAGGGTCCCGGGCGTCGCGCGGGACGCGGCCGCGACGGCATCCCAGACCTGCTCTCCCGACCCGGCCACGCGGACGACATCCGTCGAGCCGGCCAGGAGCGAGCGCAGCACGGTGGACTTCCCCGTTCCGCCCGCGCCGACGACCAGCAAGCCGCGCTCCGATGCGGCGAGCCCCACCGTGCACTGGCTCTGCCGCTCCGGTTCGTCGGCCAGCCCGAACGGCAGGAAACCCGGTTCGGCCAGGCCTCCTCGGGGCCCGGGCAGTTCGGACAGCAGCACGGACACCGGAAGCTCCGGCAGCCAGGGGCGTCTCGGGGGCGGCTCCGCCGCAGCGGACTCGGCGATCGCGGCGGCGTCCGCCGGCGCGGACAGCGCGACGCGCACACGCCGCGCCGAGGGGTCGGCTGCCGTCCGCACGAGTGCGATGCCGCGCGAGCCCGGATCGCCGGGCAGCAGCGCCGCCAGCTCGGTGCCGATGACAGCCCTGCTGTCAGCGGGATCGGTCACCCTCAGACTGATCCGGAGCGGGCAGTTGGCGAGCAGGCTCTCCCTGATCACCCCCGACGGTCGCTGCGTGCCCAGGATGAGGTGCATCCCGAGCGCGCGGCCGCGCGCGGCGACGTCGGTGAAGACCGCATGCAGTTCGGGGTGCTCGCCCAGCAGCGCCGCGAACTCGTCCACGACGATCACGAGGCGGGGAATCCGGACCCGGGGGTCGCGGATGTCGCGCGCGCCGACCCGCGCGAGCTCCGCTTCGCGCCACCGCACCTCCGCACGAAGGCTCTCGATCGCGCGACGCGCCCCTGTCCCGTCGAGGTCCGTGATGACGCCGGTCACGTGCGGGACTCCCGCGAGAGCATCGAACGCGGTTCCGCCCTTGAAGTCCGCCAAGAGGAAGCTCACCTCGCCGGGCGGGTGGCGCGCGCTCAGCGCCAGCACCCAGGTGATGAGCAACTCCGACTTTCCCGAACCGGTCACCCCCGCCACGATCGCGTGCGGCCCGTCGTCCACGAGGTCGATCACGCAGGGCTCGTCCGCTTCGAGTCCCACCGGAGCGCACAGGCGCCCCGGCACGGACGGCGGGGCATCGAGCAGAAGACCGGCGAGGGCGATGACCGCGACCCGGCCCTCCTCGCGCCCCTCGTCTCCGGCGCGGCGCACGAGCCAGGTCGCCAGCCGTCGCGCCTGCGCTTCGCCGATCGCCTCCACGGCGACCGGCACGACCTCGCCGCCGACGTCCAGTACGGCATCGTCCGGCGTGCGCACCGTGAGCACGACATCCGCGACGGGCGGCGGATCCTCGGTTCGGGTCCGGATGATCATGACGTCGGCGTCGTGTGCAATCGCCTCCCCCGGCGCCGCGAGAGCGAGCCCGAGGCCCGCGGTCGTGCGTCGGTGCGGAAGCACCTCGGCCCACGCATTCTCGCCGCGGAGGGGGCCGACGACGCGGAGGGCTCCCGGTGGACTGATCAGGGCGAGCTGGAGCACGACGGCGCGGACGACCGCGCGGGCGAGCACCGGCGGGCCGACGACAGCGAGAGTCGACGGAAGGGGTACCGCGACCGGAGCCGACGCCAGCAGACTCGCGCGTCGCCGCAGGTCGGCGCTCGCGGGATCGTCACCGCCCCCCGTGACCCGAAGCGCGCTCGGACGCTCGCCTCTCCCGAGCACCAGGGCCTCGGCGCGACCGGGTACGACCCGCCAGACCTCGGCCGGCCGGTCGGCGAACCCTGCGAGATCCGGATGCCGTGCGCGGAGTCGTTCGCGCTCGTCGGCGTGACGCTCGTCGATGTCGTGACCGACCTGGGCGCGCGCGATGATCGCCGCGCGCTCCGCGCGGCGCTTCTCACGTCGGCTGCTGCGCGCTCCGTCGAGCATGCTCGCGCCCGCGATGAGGGGCCCGAGCGCTGCCAGCCAGAGAGCGAGGATCGAGCCGGTCACAGCCCACAGAGCAACCGCACCGACCACCGGGACGACCGAGGCGAGGAGAGGGACAGCCGGCCGAGCGGGCTCGGTCCACGGCGGGGGCAACTCGAGCGGCTCCGGTGGCGGTGCAACGGTGCGGACCCGCAGAGCCTGCGGCGGGGAGAAGGACGCGCTCACGTCCCGAGCACATCACGTGTTGCCGCTCTGCAGGACGGCTCGGGAGGGATCGGGGAGAAGTGCGACGGCGCTCAGGCTGGGGAGGAGTCGGCGATCGTCGCGGGAGCGTTCTCCGGATCGTCCGCCGTCACGCGCACCGCGACATCGAGCACGATGATCGTGATGTTGTCACGCCCCCCGTTCTCGAGCGCGGCATCCAGCATCGCCTCGACAGCGGCGGCAGGATCGGCGTTCTCCCTCAGGAAGTGCTGGATCCCGTAGTCGGTGAGCTCTTTCGTGAGCCCGTCCGAGCAGATGACGAAGCGGTCGCCGTCCACCACGTCCAGCCGCACGTAGTCGGGTGCGACACTCTCGCTGGGACCGACGGCGCGCGTGATCACGTTGCCGTAGGGGTGGTTCTCCGCCTCTTCCGGGCTCAGTCGTCCCGCGGCGATCAGTTCCTGGACGACGGAGTGATCCGTCGTGATCTGCTCGATGTCCCCCTCGCGGACGAGGTAGACCCGCGAGTCGCCGATGTTGAGCGTCACCCACTGCGGAGGGCCGTCACTCAGGTCGAGGTAGACGCCGGTCAGGGTCGTCCCCGTGCCGTCGTCGGTCGTCTCCGGGTGCGAGGCGATGTCGCGCACCGCGCGCGTGAGCGCCTTCTCGATCGTCTTCGGGTTCACCGGACCGTCCGCGACGACACCACCGAGCCGATCGACCGTACTGGCGCTGGCGATCTCCCCGCCGATGTGCCCGCCCATGCCGTCGGCGACGATGAACAGCGGATAGCTGGCGAGCAGGGCGTCCTGGTTGATCTCGCGTCGGCGCCCGGTGTGCGTCACACCCGCCCAGGTGAGCTCGATCGTCCCGTCCGGCGTCGGCACGGAATGGGAGTGGGTGGATTCCTCGGGCACGCCCCGTCCTCCCGTTAGCCGACATCAGCGGCGACGGAACCCGAGCGGTCCTGTCGACGTCTTCATATCCTACTGACATTGCCGACGGCGGCCCCGGTCACACGCGCGCGGCGGGGTCCTCCACGAGCGGGAAGAGTCCGTCGATGACCGCCAGGTCGGCGTCGGACGGCTTCCACGCCGCAGCGGCCTCGGCGTTGGCGCGCACCTGCTCTGGGCTCGTCGCACCGGCGATGACGCTCGAAAGCGCCGGCTGCGCGAGCAGCCAACCGAACGTCGCCTGCAGCATCGAGATGCCGCGCTCGTCGCAGAACCGCTGGTACTGCTCGAGCGCGTCCCAGGGGGCGTCCTGCCACACATGACGACGCTGCATCATGATGCGACTGCCCTCCGGTCCGCCGTCGCGCGTGAACTTGCCGGTGAGCAGCCCGTTGTGCAGCGGGAAGAACGGAAAGAACCCCAGCCCGAAGTGCCGCGCCGCCGGCAGCACTTCACGCTCGGCCGCCCGTGCGAGCAGGCTGTAGTGGTTCTGCGCCGAGACGAAGCGACTTCCGCGATCCGTCGCGCGGTGATCGGCATCCGCGATCTGCCATCCGGAGAGGTTCGAGTGACCGAAGTACCGGATCTTGCCCTCGCGGACCAGATCCTCCAGAACCGACAGGGTTTCGGTGATCGGCGTCTGCGGGTCGGGGACGTGCAGCTGATACAGATCGATCCAGTCGGTGCGCAGACGTCGCAGCGACTCCTCCACCGCGACGCGCACATAGGACCGTGAGCCTTTCGCCGCGGAGATCCGGTATCCCATGTCGCGGCCGGGGTGACCGAACTTGGTGGCCAGGACGACCTGGTCGCGGCGTCCCTGCAGTGCCTCGCCCATGAGCGTCTCGCTGAGACCCGGCTCGCCGCCGTACCTGTCGGCGGTGTCCAGGAACGTGACACCCGCCTCGATCGCGGCATCCAGCACCTCGATCGTCCCGCCGAGCGTCGCGGTGCGCGTCCCCGGCCGGCCGAAGTTGTTGCAGCCGAGCCCGGTCGCCGACACGAGAAGGCCGGAGCTTCCGACGCGGCGGACGGGGACGGCGGTATCGGTGGTGTTCACGCATCCACGCTAACCCGAGCGTCCGGTGCTCCGCCGATGCCGGACGCACTCGAGCCCCCACCCGGACGGGTGGGGGCTCGAGTGCGGAGTGGTTACGGAGCGGGCGTCGTCGGCGGCGCGGGCGGCGTCGTCGGCGGCTCGGGAGCTCCCGGCGGCGTGGCGGACGGCGGCGTCACGGGAGGCTGCGTGGCAGCCGGCGGCGTGGCGGCCGGCGGCGTGGCGGCCGGCGGCGGCGCGTAGCCGGCGGGCGGCGGCGGGGGCTGGTAGCCCGCCGGCGGCGGGTAGGCGCCGGGCTGGGTCACCGGGTTGGTCGGGTATCCGCCCGCGGGCGTCTGATCGGGGATCCCCGCCCACGACGTGCGGTCGGAGAGGAAGCCGTTGCCCGCCCATGGTGCGGCGGGGATCGCGGTGTTCCAGCGCGACTTGTCGAACGCGAGGATGCCGAGCCAGACGAGCTGGAGGAAGAAGTAGAGGATCAGCCAGACCGGCTCCTTCTGGAGCTTGAGCCCGACCCGCCAGGCGGCGAGCAGTGTCACGACGAAGGCCGCGACGCCGATGATCTGGCCGATGACCGGAATCCAGCCGAGGACGATGCTCGCGCCGATCGCGATCAGGATCAGCCAGGGGCTCAGATCCCCCAGCTTGCTGAAGACCATGTAGTTGTAGATCGGCACCCACGCGCGCCACTTGCCCTGGACGCCGGCCTTCTCGAAGATCTTCATGAGGAAGATCGAGCCGACGATGTAGAACGCGATCGCGAAGATGAAGAAGAGCAGGTAGACACCCGCGAGAACCGCGAGACCTGCCCCGTCCGAATAGTCGTTCATGGGTGTTCCCCCTGGTGTGTGAACCACGACGCAGGCTCACGTCGGCACGGCGCCTCGCCGTGCGTCTCACATGCTAGCGACGGCGCGTGCCCGCGGACAGGTGATTCCGCGATACTCGCAACACGTGTCGCCCGTCGCTACTCTTGCGGGACACATGTCCGAACGACAGAAGGACTCCATGAGCCAGAACACCCCCGGCGCCGTGCCGCCGCTGCCGTCGCAGCCTGCGGACGAAGCCGCCCGCGCGGCGGACTCCGGTGCCCCGGCATCGGCACCCGCTTACGATCCTGCCCGCGATCCGGATGACACGGGCGTTCCGACGTCCCTGCACGGTGAGATCGACGACGTGGGCCGCGGCTTCCTCCGCGCGCTCTTCGACTTGTCGTTCCGGACCTTCATCACCCGTCGCCTGGCGAGCGTCTTCTACCTCGTGGGTCTGATCGCGATCGCGATCGCGTTCATCGTGTACTTCGTCTCGGGACTGGTCAGCGGCGTGAACGCACTGTTCTTCAACGTCGGTGCGGGCATCTCGCTCATCATCGCGACGCTGATCATCGTGCCGATCGCGGCGTTCCTGTCGATCGTGATCCTGAGGTTCCTGATCGAGGCCGTCGTCGCGCTGATCGCGATCGCGGAGAACACCGAGCGCACCGCGGAGAACACGCGCGGGCGCTGAGCGGCTACGCGAACAGCAGCATCTCGCCGGGCGCGCCTTCGCTCATGCGCAGGCCGCGCACGGCGGCCCACTGTGCCAGCCCGCGACCGGTCGACAGACGGGGCCGATCTTCGGCGAGAGCGCGCACGAGAGCACCCTTCGCGTGCTTGTTGAAGTGGTTCAGCGCCCGCACCGCTCCCCCGCCGGCATCACTGACGACCCGCACGTACACGGAGGCGCACCCGGCGGGGACGGGGCCGAGTGCGACGTACGCCTCGGAGCGCAGGTCCAGCACGAAGCGCGGCGCAGCCTGCGCGAGAGCCTCCGTGACCGCGTCCGCCCACACACGCCTGAGCGTCGGAGCACCCGGCAGCGACACGCTCGCCCCCATCCGGTAGGCGGGGATGCGATCGAGCGCGCCCACCGGACCCAGCGGGGCGGTGTGGATGAGCACGTGTGCGCCGAGCCAGCGTCGCTCCGCGGGGGCGAGGGATGCAGCATCCACGGCGTCGTAGAGGACACCCGTGTACCGGTCGATCGCAGCCATCGTCCCGGCGGAGCGCACGCGAGCGTTGACCTCGATCTCGCCGAGCTGGCGCGGACTGAGACCCAGCACACGCGCAGCGGTCGAAGGGTTCGCCGAGAGCCCGGCGAGGGCATCCAGGATCCGCTCACGCTGCAGACGCAAGGAAGGAAGCGAGAGCGCGTCGAGGTCCAGAGACGAGCGACCCCCTCCGGACCGCTTGGTCTCGGAGGGGGGCAGCAGGATCAGCAAGTCAGCTGATGAGTGCGGCGTTGCCCGCGACGATGGTGACGATGTCACCCTCGACAGAAAGGAAGCCGTCCTGCGCGTTCGCGATGATCTTGCTGCCGTCCTCGAGCGTGATACGCACCTCGCCGGCCGCGAGCACACCCAGAACGGGCTCGTGACCGGTCATGATGCCGATCTCGCCGATCGTGGTCTTCGCGACGACGAGGCTCGCCTCGCCCGACCAGACCTCGTGGTCAGCCGCGACGAGGTTCACCGTGAGCGCCATGATCAGCCGTTCTCCTTCTGGATGCGTGCCCAGTTCGCCTCGACGTCGGAGATGCCGCCGACGTTGAAGAAGGCCTGCTCCGCGACGTGGTCGAAGTCGCCCTTCACGATCGCGTCGAACGACTCGATCGTCTCGGCGATCGGGACCGTGGACCCCTCGACGCCGGTGAACTTCTTCGCCATGTAGGTGTTCTGCGAGAGGAACTGCTGGATGCGACGCGCACGCGACACGACGACCTTGTCCTCTTCGGAGAGCTCGTCGACACCGAGGATCGCGATGATCTCCTGCAGCTCCTTGTTCTTCTGCAGGATCTGCTTCACGGCGGTGGCCACGCGGTAGTGGTCGGCGCCGATGTAGCGGGGGTCGAGGATGCGGCTCGTCGAGGTCAGCGGGTCGACGGCGGGGTACAGACCCTTCGAGGCGATCTCGCGGCTGAGCTCGGTCGTGGCGTCCAGGTGGGCGAACGTGGTCGCCGGGGCCG
>JASBUD010000313.1 GCA_030148105.1 Microbacterium sp.
ACGCGTCGCCGACGGCGCGGAAGCGCGCGGCGAAGGCGGATGCCGAGGCGGCGGCATCCGTCAGTGCCCCGTTGAGCCGCTCGAAGCCCTGCAGCGCGATCGCGTCCAGCAGCGCCTGCTTGTCGCGGAAGTGCCGTGCGGAGGCGCCGTGACTCACGCCGGCGTCGCGGGCGAGCTGACGCAGGGACAGTGCCTCGGCGCCGTCGGTGTCGACCACGGCCCATGCGCGTTCCAAGAGGTCGGCGCGCAGATTGCCGTGGTGGTACGTCATGCCCTCACGCTATCTCAGTGTTGGCATTGACAACAATGCTGTCACTGTCTACATTGGCACCATGACGAGAAATCACCGCGGTACGACCGCCCTCATCACCGGCGCGAGCGCCGGCCTCGGATCCGAGTTCGCGCGCCAGTTCGCCGCCCGCGGAGCGGACGTCGTGCTCGTCGCCCGCCGCGAGGAGCGCCTGCGCGACCTCGCCGCCTCGCTGGAGTCCGGCTACAACGTGACCGCGACCGTGATCGGGCTCGATCTCGCCCGGCCGGATGCCGCGGCCGAACTGCGGCGAGAACTGCAGGCGCGCGGCCTGTCGGTCGACACCCTCGTGAACAACGCCGGCTTCGGAATGAAGGGCGACTTCGTCGAGGCGGATCCCGCGCGGATCGCCGAGATGGTGCAGCTGAACGTCTCCTCGCTCGTGGCGATCACGCGCGAGTTCCTCCCCGACCTGGTCCGTGCGGGACGCGGCGCCCTCGTGAACATCGCGAGCACGGCGGCGTACCAGCCGTGCCCGAGCATGGCGGTGTACGGGGCGACGAAGGCGTTCGTGCTGAGCTTCACGGAGGCGCTCGCGCATGAGACGCGGGAGTCGGGGCTCGGCGTCCTCGCCGTGAGCCCGGGCGCGACGCGCACCGAGTTCTTCGACGTGGTGGGCGGCGAGGACGCATCGGTCGGGCGGTTCCAGACCCCCGAGCAGGTCGTCTCGCTCGCTCTGCGCGAGCTGGACCGGCGCAGCACGCCGCCGAGCGTGGTGTCCGGCCGGATGAACGCGATCACCGCCAAGCTCGTGGGCTTCATGCCCCGCCGCACCGCCCTCGCCGTGAGCGGTCGCGTCCTGGGCTGACTGCTCCTCCGCGAGAGGGCACATCTGTAGAGCGACACGCCGCTCGGGAGGTGCGTTCGTGCCCTCTCGCGGGTGCAGGTGGGTCAGGACCGGCGGAGGTCCTGGGCGAGCATCACGATGATCCCGCTCGGACCGCGCACATACGTGAGCTTGTAGACGTCCCCGTACCTCGCCACTCCGCGCAGCGGCTCGCAGCCGTGCCGGGCGGCGATCGCGAGCGCCTCATCGAGGTCGTCGACCGAGAACGCCACCCGGTGCATGCCGATCTCGTTCGGCCGGGTGGGCTCGGTCTCGATCGCGTCCGGGTGGATGTATTCGAAGAGTTCCAGCTGACCGTCGCCGCCGGGTGTCTGCAGCATGGCGATCTTCGCGTGATTGCCGTCCAGGCCCACCGCGGTATCCGTCCATTCGCCGCTCACGGTGTCGCGGCCGATCTCCTCCAGCCCGAGATCGGTGAAGAACGCGATCGTCGCCTCCAGATCGCGCACGGCGATCGCGACGTTCTCGAACCGGATGGGCATGCGGTGCACACTACTCGTGGCCCGGCGTAGCGTGAAGGCATGGCTGCCCTCCCCGCCGAAGGCTGGCGAGCGATCGTCGCCGCCCTGGCGAACGACACCGCCCGGGCGGTCTACGCCGAGTTCGTGACGGCAGGAGCGAGTCCGACGCTCGACGCACTGTCGCCGTCGCGCGCACGGCACGTCCGCGAGGCGCTGACGCGCTCCGGCCTGCTGTCCGTGGACGGCGCCGATCTTCGTGTGGTCCCGGATGTCTTCGCCCGTGCCCTGGTCGCGAATCCGGTGCGGCCCCGGCCGCAGGGCGTCGAGCGTTTCCTCGGGCCGGACGGCCGCATCACCGCGTACCCAGCGGATCGCTCGGTCCGGGCCGAACTCCTGGCGCACGTGGCCGCCCGTGCCTTCCCCGACGATCGCGTTCTCAGCGAGCGCGAGGTCAACGAGCAGCTCGCGGCGTTCACCGACGACGTGGCGGTGCTGCGCCGCCACCTCGTCGACCACGGCGAGCTCGCCAGGACCCGGTCCGGCTCGGAGTACGCGCGCCCCTGACCGCGCGAAGGCCCCGTTCGGAGGGGATCGAGGTTCCGGAGGGGCCGTGCGCGGCATCCGTCCTCAGAATCCTCGATCTCCGCGGCACGCCTGACCGCCGAGAGGTATCACGCGCGCCGCCCCTACCTCCTCATCGGTATCACCAGCCGATGATCGGAGCCGTTCCCATGCCTGCGAACCCCGCCCTCCAGCCCCTCGCCCTCTTCACCCGCGGACTCGAGGAGGCCCGCACGCTGTCCCTCGCGAACGGCTGGGTCACCCCGATGCCGCCCGTGGTGCTCACCGGCACCGAGGTCACCCTCGCGGCGGATCAATCGCCGTTCCAGAACCAGCAGGACCGCGGCACGTGCTGGGCATTCGCCGGGATCGCGGCGCTCGAAGCCGCCTACCGGCGCCTGAAGGGGCTCCAGGTGGGCCTGTCCGAGCAGTATCTGTTCCACATCTGCAAGGCCCACGAGAGCGACTTCGGCAACCACTCGCTCATGGGATTCCAGGGCTCCAGCGACATCGTCAAACACCTCGAACGGATGCGGGTCCCGGAGCGCGCGGACGCTCCCTACCGCACCCAGGCGGACATGATCGCGAACATCCCCGCGGCCGCGACGCTGAACGGGGCGGCGAGCCCGACACAGGAGCAGCGCGACGACTTCGAGTTCGCACCCGCGCACATCCCGTTCGCGGCGCGCGGACGGGCTCGCTACGGCGTGAGAACCTCGGGGGTGCTCACGGACTTCTCCGTCACCGACCTCGAGAACGTGCTCCGCGCGCGACACGAGGTCGTCGTCAACGTGACGGTCGGCGGCGGCGGACATGTGCTCCTGCTCGTGGGGTTCAACGCGGAGCGGCGCTACTTCATCGCCAAGAACTCGTGGGGCGAGAACGACTTCATCCGCATCCGGTACGAGAACGACCCGACCTTCATGATCAACACCGGGATCGCCCACTACATCATCGATGTCATCGATCCGGCGGCGGACCTCCGGGCGGCCTTCGTCGGCCAGTGGGACATGGACCACGACGGCTGGCGCGGGCGGATGACGCTCCGCCGCTTCACGGACCTGCGCGCGGCATCCGACTCCTTGTCGGCCGGGTCCGCGACCAAGCTCGGCAGCTACTACCTCAACGGCGGGAAGCATGACGTGACGGGGTGGTTCTCGGATGCCGGTCAGACCGTGAACCTGCGCATCGCCGACATCGGCGACGGCGGCCAGGACTTCGCCGTCAGCGTCTATTCGAGCGATGTCGGGCTGGCCGCCGGCGACACGTCATGGGCGGGGACCCCGTTCGGTGCGCAGCTCCGGCGCGGGGGCGTGCCGGCGGCGCCTGCCGACCCGTTCGACCGGGTCGACTGGCTCGGCGAGTGGGAGATGAACCACGACGGATGGCGCGGCGTCCTGACCGTGGACGGTGTCGCGCCCGACGGCGCCGCGGCGTTGGCGTACCGTCGCTCGACGGGCGAGGTGCGACCCGTGCGCGGAGCGGCGCGGGCCGACCGACTGCACGTGCTGGACTTCACGATCGACTTCGGACCCGACAACACCGCACAGCCGTTCACCCTGCACCACCACACGCGCGAGAAGGGCATGGCCTCCGGGTTCACCACGTGGGCCGGCCGCCGCTTCGGTGCAGTGGCGAACAAGGTCTCCGACAAGGCCGCATGGCGAGGATTCGAGCTCGCGCCCGCCGGCAGCGCCGCCGCGGTTCCCAACATCGCCGCGGTGTCGCGGATCCCGAATTCGATGGAGCTGTGGTGGATCGGTCCCGCCGGCTCCGTCGAGGGGGCCTTCTGGTACGACGGCGGCCAGTGGGGTCGATACCAGCTCGCGCCGGCGGGATCCGCCGCTCCGGCATCCGGCATCGCCGCCGTCTCCCGCGTCCCCGGCTCGATGGAGCTCTGGTGGGTCGGCGCCCGCGGGTCGATCGAGGGTGCCTTCTGGTACGAGGGCGGCTCGTGGTCGCGGTATCAGCTCGCACCCGACGGATCAGCGGATGCCGCGACCGGCGTCGCGGCGGTGTCGCGCATCCCGAACTCGATGGAGCTGTGGTGGGCGGGTCCGGCCGGTTCGGTGGAGGCGGCGTTCTGGTACGAGGGCGGCTCGTGGTCGCGGTATCAACTCGCACCCGAGGGTTCGGCGGGCCGCGGCTCGGAGTTCGCGGCGGTGTCGCGCATCCCGGGCTCGATGGAGCTGTGGTGGACGGGGCCCGCCGGTTCGGTGGAGGCGGCGTTCTGGTATGACGGCGGAGCGTGGGGGCGGTATCAGCTGGCGCCGGCCGGGTCTGCCGCCGTCGGAGGGGGGATCGCCGCGGTGTCGCGTATCGAGAACTCGATGGAGCTGTGGTGGACCGGGCCTGCCGGTTCGGTGGAGGCGGCGTTCTGGTACGAGGGCGGCGAGTGGTCGCGGTATCAGCTCGCCGGCCCCGGCGCCGCGCTCCCCTCGAGCGGGATCGCCGCCGTCTCGCGGATTCCTGGATCGATGGAGCTGTGGTTCGCCGGGGCCGACCAGTCGGTCCAGGGTGCGTACTGGTACGAGGGCGGTTCCTGGTCCCGGTACACGCTGGAGGGCCCGCAGCAGTCGGCGAACCCGTTCGCCGTGGCGGCTGTCAGCCGTGTCCCGGGGTCGATGGAGCTGTGGTGGAGCGCCGCGGGCGGCGCGATCCGCGACTCGTTCTTCTACGAGCTCTGACCCCCGGCCTCTCCCGTGCAGAACTCCTCAAACTCGGTGCGCGTGGGGCCGTATTCCGCGCCGTGGGTGTGCGGACCGGGCAGATCTGAGGAGTTCTGCACACGCATCGCCGCGGCCCCGGGTCGATAGCCTCGCACCATGCCCTTCGCCCTGGCCCTGACGGTCGTCCTCGCCCTGCTCGCCGCCTTCCAGATCGCGCTCGCGCTCGGAGCGCCGCTCGGCCGGTTCGCGTGGGGTGGACAGCACCGGGTGCTGCCGCCCCGGCTCCGGGTCGGCAGCGCGGTCTCGGTCCTGATCTATGTGCTGATCGACCTCATCGCCTGGGACCGCGTGGGTGCGATCGCCCTGTTCCCCGCGGGCTTCGCCGAGGTCGCGATGTGGGTGATCTTCGCCTACTTCATGCTCGGCATCCTGATGAATGCGGTCTCGCGCAGCAAGCCCGAGAGGTTCACGATGGTCCCGGTGACTATCGTGCTCGCCGTGCTCAGCTTGTTCATCGCGCTGGGTTACGGCGCGCTCGCCGTACCCGCCTGAAGCTCACGCGCCCTTCGCGGCCGCCTTCATCGCGCGCTTGTGCTCACGGACCTTCGCGAGGGACTCCGGTGAGACGATGTCGGCGACGGAGCGGAACGAGCCCTCCTCGCCGTACGCGCCGGCCGCTTCGCGCCACCCGGCGCCCGTGAAGCCGTACTGCTTGCCCAGGAGCGCGAGGAAGATCTTCGCCTTCTGCTCGCCGAACCCCGTCAGCGCCTTCAGGCGCTTGAGGACGGTCGCGCCGTCCGGGTCGTCCTGCGTCCAGATCGCGGCCGCGTCGCCGCCCCAGTCCTGCTCGATCGCGGCGCACAGCGACTGCACGCGTCCCGCCATCGCGCCCGGATAGCGGTGCACGGCGGGCGTCTCCTTGAACACCTCCACCAGCGCGTCGGCGTCGTAGGACGCCAGGGTCGCGGCATCCACCGATCCGACCCGCTCCCGGATCTTCAGCGGCCCGGCGAACGCGGTCTCCATCGCGACCTGCTGGTCCAGCAGCATGCCGATCAGCAGGGCGAGAGGGTCGTCGGTGAGCAGGCGGTCGGCATCCGAGTCGCCGGTGATGTGCAGCGTCATCCCGCCAGTCTCCCACTCCCTTCGGGGCTCGGGCAGAGGGCCGGGTTAGGTTGAGATGGCCGCACCCGACCCCCCGGAGGACGCCCATGCCTGCTCGCGCGCTCAGCACGGGACGGCTCGTCCGTGCCCGCGCGGGTGCCCGGCGCGGCTTGCTGCTCACCACGACCGCGACGCTGTCGGTGGCGGTCGCGACGGTGTACGCGATCCTCGCGTCCCTGACGGTCGCCGTCGAGCGGTCGGGGGATGCCGCTCCTCCGGGCGTGCCGCGCGATGAGGTCGCCGCGCAGGTGGCTGCCGGCGTCGTCGCCCTGCTCTCCGCCGCGCCCGCGCTCATCGTGCTCGTTCTGCTCCTGGCCTCCACCGCGGTGTTCCAACTCGGGCGGCTTCTGGCCGCCGCCCGCGAGCAAGACACGGCGAACCTGCGGGCGCGGGGCTTGTCCGGACGCCAGGCGACGGCGCTCGGCGCGATCGAGGCCGCCGCGATCGCGGTGACCGCCAGCGTGTTCGGCCTCGTGTCCGGCGGCGCGCTCACCGTGCTGCTCTTCGGTGCGCAGGCGGCGCTCGAGGCGCTCCCGCTCGGCTGGACGGCGCCACTCACGGCCCTCGTCCTCGCCGCGGTCCTCGTCGCCGCGCAGCGCCGCTCGGACTCCCGCCGTCGCGGCGCGCGCATCGCGACGGCCGCCGCGATCGGGGTCGTCGCGCTCACCGGCGCCTTCGCGGTCTGGCAGCTGCCGCAGGCGCGTCCCGGGGGTTTCGATCCGATCGTCGCGATCGCGCCGAGCGCGGTACTCCTGGCCGCGGCTCTCCTCGCGCTCGCGGTCTTCGCCGCCGGCGCGGCCCCGGTCGCGCGCGCCGGCGCCGCAGGAC
>JASBUD010000148.1 GCA_030148105.1 Microbacterium sp.
GCACAACGGGCTCGCGATGCCCTCCAGCCGGTACATCCTGCCCCAGTTCGAAGAGCGCACCGCCTACGGCTACAAGCGCCAGGACCCGTACAACAAGCTGTTCGAAGACCGCGTGATCTTCCTCGGCGTGCAGGTCGACGACGCCTCGGCGGACGACGTCATGGCCCAGCTCCTCGTGCTGGAGAGCCAGGACCCGGACCGCGACATCATCATGTACATCAACTCGCCCGGCGGATCGTTCACGGCCATGACCGCGATCTACGACACGATGCAGTACATCTCTCCCCAGATCCAGACGGTCGTCCTCGGGCAGGCGGCCTCGGCAGCCGCGGTGCTCCTGGCGGCGGGCGCCCCCGGCAAGCGGTTGGCGCTGCCGAACGCCCGCGTGCTGATCCACCAGCCCGCGATGGGCGAGGCCGGTCACGGCCAGGCCTCGGACATCGAGATCCAGGCGGCGGAGATCCTGCGCATGCGGACGTGGCTCGAGGAGACGCTCGCGTCGCACTCGAACCGCTCGATCGAGCAGGTCAACCGCGACATCGACCGCGACAAGATCCTCAGCGGTCGCGAGGCGGTCGAGTACGGACTGGTCGATCAGGTGCTCACGACGCGCAAGCGCGTTCCCGCTGCACTCACCAGCTGAGAACGGATGCCGCGACGCCCCGTCCCCTCGACGCGAGGGGACGGGGCGTCGGCGTTCGGGCGATCGCGATTTCGCCCACAGGAGACAACGCGTCGCAATCCCCACGCTTGTCGGTCCCAGAGGTTAGGCTCGACAGGACGATCGGGGTCACAGCCCGTGGCACGGGGGTTCCCCACATGCAAGGAAGGCGACCTGATGGCGCGCATCGGTGAGAGTGCAGACCTGTTCAAGTGCTCCTTCTGCGGCAAGAGCCAGAAGCAGGTCCAGCAGCTGATCGCCGGCCCCGGCGTCTACATCTGCGACGAGTGCGTCGAGCTGTGCAACGAGATCATCGAAGAGCGGATGGCCGAGTCCTCGACGGGTGAAGTCGCCGAGTTCGACCTCCCGAAGCCCCGCGAGATCTTCTCCTTCCTCGACGAATACGTCGTCGGCCAGATCGCCGCCAAGCGCGCGCTTTCGGTCGCGGTCTACAACCATTACAAGCGGGTGCGCGCGCACGGCACGATTCAGTCCGCCGAGCAGCGGGCCGAAGAGATCGAGATCGCCAAGAGCAACATCCTGCTCCTGGGTCCGACCGGCTGCGGCAAGACCTACCTCGCTCAGACCCTGGCCAAGAGACTGAACGTCCCGTTCGCCGTGGCGGACGCCACGGCGCTCACGGAGGCCGGCTACGTCGGTGAAGACGTCGAGAACATCCTCCTGAAGCTCCTGCAGGCCGCCGATTTCGACGTGAAGCGCGCGGAGACGGGCATCATCGACATCGACGAGGTCGACAAGATCGCCCGTAAGGCGGAGAACCCGTCGATCACGCGTGCCGTCTCGGGTGATGGCGTGCAGCAGGCGCTGCTGAAGATCCTGGAGGGAACGGTCGCCTCCGTCCCGCCGCAGGGAGGCCGCAAGCACCCGCACCAGGAGTTCATCCAGATCGACACGACGAACGTCCTGTTCATCGTCGCGGGGGCCTTCGCGGGGCTCGAGGACATCATCTCCAGCCGGGTCGGCAAGCACGGCGTCGGCTTCGGCGCGCCGCTGCACGACAAGGGCGACGACCTCACGCTGTTCAGCGAGGTGCGTCCGGAGGACCTGCACAAGTTCGGCCTCATCCCCGAGTTCATCGGCCGCCTTCCGGTCGTCGCGTCGGTGACTCCTCTGGACCAGACCGCGCTCATGGAGATCCTCACCGAGCCGAAGAACGCCCTGGTCAAGCAGTACCAGCGCATGTTCGAGCTCGACGGCGTCGCCCTCGAGTTCGACGACGGCGCGCTGCTGGCGATCGCCGACCTCGCGGTGGAGCGCAAGACCGGCGCCCGCGGACTCCGCGCGATCCTCGAGGACGTCCTAGGGCCGATCATGTTCGACATCCCGTCGGACGACGAGATCGAGAAGGTCATCGTCACGCGGGAGTCCGTCGAGACCGGCGCGGCACCGACCTACACGAAGCGGCGCGCGCGCAAGAGCGCCTGAGCCTTTCGACTCAGGCGCCTCGTCGCGTCAGACGGTCATGCGTTCGCGCGTGAGCACACCGTCATTCATGGTTCGAACCTCGTGCAGGACGGCTGCGATCGATCTGTCGTGGGTGACGAGCATCGTCGCCGTGGAGCGCTCCTCGGTGAGTTCGAAAAGGACGCGCATCACCTGCGCGCCGCTCTCGGAGTCGAGCGCGCTCGTCGGCTCGTCGACGATCAGCACGCGGGGATCATTCATGAGCGCGCGCGCGATGTTGACGCGCTGACGCTGTCCTCCGGAGAGCTGGTGCGGCCGCTTGTCCCGATGCGCCGTGAGTCCGACCGCATCCAGGAGGTCCACCGCTCGGGCCTTCTCCTGACGCCGCGGGCGTCGGCCCGCCCGCCCGAGCTCGTTCATGACCATGAGCTGCTCGAGCGCCGTCAGCGACGGGAGCAGATTGGACTGCTGGAAGACGATCCCGATGCGCGTGCGGCGCAGCTCCGACGCCTCCGCGGGGGAGAGGGCCGAGGCCTCGACGTCGTCGATCACCACACGACCGGAATCCGGTCGGATGAGGGTGGACGCGACGGCGAGGAGACTCGACTTGCCGGAACCGGAAGGCCCGGTGATCCCCGTGATCGTCCCCGGACGCACGACGAGCGAGACGGCGTCGAGGGCACGCACGCGGGCGGCGCCGTCCGGGAAGGTGAGGGTGACATCGGTCATGGTGATCATCGGTTGCTCCCGAGGGCGGTGAGGGGGCTGGCAGTGGTGACGGCACGGAGGGCGAACGCGGCGCCGATCAGGCCGACCGCGATGAGCAGCACCGCGGGCGCGATCGTCGTCCACGGGCTGAGGAGGTAGGGCAGTGTGCCCGAGACCGCGAGACCCGCGATCAGCACGATGACGGTTCCGATCAGGGTGCCCGCCGTGAGGACCACGAGCGCCTGACCGAGCGCATCCCGCACGAGCGCGCCGTCAGTCGCGCCGAGCGCCTTGAGGATCGCGACGTCGCCGCGGCGCTGCATCGTCCACACCGTGAAGAACGCACCGATCACCAGAGCGGAGATGCCGAACAGGAGCACGACGATCAGCAGGAGCGACCCGATCTCGGACCGGAAGGCCGGCAGGAGGGTGAGCGAACCGAGGCTCGACTGGGATGTCGTCCCCGCGGACGCATCCACGCTCGCCCAGTCCGCGGCGCCGGTGACGAGGATCGCCGTCGCGGTGTCGGCTTCGCCGCCGGTGCGGGACTGCAACTGCTGCCACTGCGACAGCGCCATCCGCACGACGGGGGTGTGGCTGTACCAGTCGTCGCCGGCGATGGACGTCACCTCGTACGGATCGTCCGCGATCGTGATGACGTCCCCGACATCGGCACCGAGCGCGACGGCGGCGGGCGCGGACAGCGCGATCGCCCCGTCCGCGGCCGGCGCCCCCTGCGCGCCGTCGGGCGTCGCGAAGACGGTGACCGCGACCCTCTCACCGGCACTCTGCGCGCGGATCTGCGAGACCCCGAGCGGGATGGCGTCGTCGACGCCGTCGGCACCCTTCCACAGCGAGAGCTGATCGGCCGTGACGGTCGAGTCGGACCAGGTCGGCGACGCGCCCGGAGCGCTCGGGGCCAGGACGATGCGGTCGGCTCCGAGGGTGAGGATGCCGGTGACGTTCTGAGCGGCAAGGCCCCCGGTGAGGCCGCTCAGAAACCCGACCAGGATGCTGATCAGGGTGACGACGGTGGCGATCAGGACGAATCGACCGCGGGCGAAGCGCAGATCGCGCCAGGCGACGAACATGTGGTTCCTTTCGGTGGTGTGCCACCAGCCTCGCCGCAGGGGCGCGGCGCCACATCGGCGCCCCGGATGTTTCTTCCGCGCGGAGAGGCGGAGCGCGATCTCCACCTTTCAGATGACGTGCCCGCCGATGCTTCCGCGTAGCGTGGGAGGTCATGCCCTCCTCGCACGCGTCCGTGAACCCGATCGTCCTCGGGCTGCAGATCGGGCTCCAGATCCTCTTCCTGTCACTACTGGGCTTCGCCGTTGTGATGGCCCTGCTCTCCGGTGACGACGTCATCCTCGTCGTCGCGATATCCGCGCTCATGCTGCTCACCTATGCCGCGGCGTTCTTCGCCCACGCCGTCACCGCGCCCGCCTGGCGGCGCACTCTGCGGTGGGTGTGGGTGCTGGCCCTCACGGTGGAATGGGCTCTCCTGGTGAGCCTCACGCCGTTCGCGGCCTACCTCGTCTTCCCGCTGTTCTTCCTCTATCTCGAGCTGCTGCCCGAGCCCGCGGCGACGCTGGCGGTGGGGGTCACCACCGCAGCAGCGGTGCTCGCCCTCGGACTCCACGCGGGATGGAGCGTCGGGGGCGTGATCGGACCCATCGTCGGCGCGGGTGTGGCGGTGCTGATCGGCCGGGCGTACCGCGCGCTGCGCCAGGAGGCGGCGGACCATCAGCGACTCTACGAGGAGCTCCAGTCCGCCCAGAGCGCGCTGGCCGCCGCCGAGCGCGAGAGCGGCGTCGCTGCCGAGCGTGCCCGACTCGCGCGCGAGATCCACGACACCGTCGCGCAGGGGCTCGCCAGCATCACGCTGCTCCTGAACGCGGTCGAACGTGCCGACCCGCAGGCGGTCACCGCAGAGCAGGTGCGCCTGGCCCGTGACACGGCCGCGGCGGGTCTCGCCGAGACCCGCCGCTTCATCCGCGAGCTGACACCGCCGGTACTGGACGAGCAGAGCCTCGGGGGAGCGCTGCGGCGGCTCGCCGAGAAGTCCTGGCGCCGACCCGGTCTGCACATCGTCGTCCGCGCCCCCGATGCCCTTGCTCTGCCCATGGACCAGCAGGCGGCGCTGCTGCGTGTCGCGCAGGGGGCGATGGCGAACGTCCTCACCCACGCGGGCGCGACGCGGGCGACGATCACGCTCTCGGCATCCGTCGAGGACACATGTCTGGAGATCATGGATGACGGGGTCGGATTCGACCCCGCCGCGAATGCCGGCCCGTCCGGTCCGTCGTTCGGCTTGCGCGCGATGCAGGAACGCGCCGAGCAGCTCGGCGGCACCGTGTCGGTGCAGAGCGCGGTGGGCGACGGCACCGTCGTCCGCGTCTGCATACCGCGGGAGCACGGGTCATGACCGCGGGGCGGATCACGATCCTCATTGCGGACGATCACCCCGTGGTGCGCGCGGGACTGCGCGCGCTGATCGCGACGGATGCCGCGCTGCAGGTGGTCGGCGAGGCCGACACTCCGGCGGCAGCGGTGCAGGCTGCCCGCGAGCTGAGTCCCGACGTCGTCCTGATGGACCTGCGGTTCGGCACCGCGGAGACGGGCGCGGACGCCACCCGCGTGATCCGGGCGTCCCCGGACGCGCCGGCCGTGCTCGTGCTCACGAATTACGACAGCGACGCCGACATCCTCGCCGCGGTCGAAGCGGGGGCGAACGGCTACCTGCTGAAGGACGCACCGCCCGATGACCTGCTCGCAGCGATCCGGGCGGCGGCGGCGGGGGAGAGCGCACTCGCCCCGGCCGTCGCCGGGCGACTCCTGCATCGTCTGCGCACCCCCGCGACGTCCTTGACCGCTCGAGAGCTGGACGTGCTGCAGCGTGCCGCCGACGGACTCTCCAACGCCGAGATCGCCGCCGCGCTGCACGTGTCCGAAGCGACGGTCAAGTCGCACCTCGCCCACGTGTACACCAAGCTCGACGTGCGCTCCCGCAGCGCCGCCGTCGCCGCCGCCCGCGCGTCCGGGATCCTCGCCTGACCCACGCGCCCTCTCTCAGGCGACGAGGCCGCGCCGATCCAGCAACGGCTGGATCTCGGCATCCCGGCCCCG
>JASBUD010000160.1 GCA_030148105.1 Microbacterium sp.
TTGATCCTGTCGACCCGACGTTTCCCGTCGGTTTCAGCCTGTGTCCGGACAGTAAAGCCTCACGACGCCGGGCGGCAAGGGGTGGACCCGGATACATCGGAAGACGGATGCCGCGACACCGCGTCTCACGTAGCGTGAAACGGTGTTCCGCCCTCTGCTCCCCGTTCAGCTGACGGTGGACGTCCTCCTCGCCGTCGTCTTCGGCCTCATCGCGCTCGGCTCCGAACTGGGCAGCGGCGTCGCGGAGGCCCCGGTCGCGAGCGCGCTCACCTGCGTCCTGATGGCGTCCGCTGTCGCGGTGCGGCGGCTCTCGCCCGGCCTGGCCCTCGGGGTCGCGTGGGCCGGGGCGGTCGTGCAGATGTCGTTCGGGCGCCCGCCGATCCTGGCCGATGTCGCCGTCTTCGCAGTGCTGTACGCCACGGCCGCCTACGGGTCGCGGCTGGTCTACTGGCTGGGCTTCGCGTCCTCGATCGGCGGGGCGATCGTGATCACGGCCTATCTGTTCGCGATCCCGCAGTTCGCCGGCGGTCGGCTGACCCTGGCCAGCCTGCCGCTCGCGTTCGCGGTGCTCGTCGCCGCGGGCTTCGCCCTTCTGCTGTCCTGGACGATCGGCGCGCTCGTGCGCAGCTCGGCCCGCGCCCGTGCGAATCGCGCGGCGCAGGTGCAGGCCGAAGCGGACGCCGCCGCCGAGCACGAGCGCGCCCGCATCGCCCGGGACATGCACGATGTCGTCGCGCACTCGCTCGCGGTCGTGATCGCCCAGGCCGACGGTGCGCGCTACGCCGCCGCAACCGACCCGACCGCTGCGACTGCGGCGCTCGGCACGATCTCCACGACCGCCCGCGCGGCGCTGGCCGACGTGCGGCTGCTGCTGACCCAGCTGCGTCATCAGCAGGGCGACGGCCCGCAGCCGACGCTCGCCGATCTCGAGGAACTGTACGCCCAGGTGCGCGCGGCCGGGGTGGAGCTGCGCATCGACATCGACCCCGCGCCCGCGGGGGAGCCGTCGGCGGCCGTGCAGCTCGCGCTGTACCGCATCCTCCAGGAGGCGCTGACGAACGCGCTGCGCCACGGGGGCGGCGGCGCTGTGCACGTGACGCTCTCGTGGCGCCCGGATGCGGTGGAGTTCGCGGTGCGCAACCGCGTCGGCACCGCGGAGCCGGTCGGAGGAGCCGCCGGGCACGGGCTCATCGGCATGACCGAGCGGGCGGGCCTGGTCGGCGGCCGGGTCACCGCGGCCCGCGACGGGCAGGACTTCGTCGTGAGCGGGGTCCTGCCGATGGCGGTGACCGCGTGAGCGGCATCCGGGTCGTCCTGGTCGATGATCAGGCGCTCTTCCGCGCCGGCATCCGCATGCTGATCGACTCCCAGCCCGACCTCGAGGTGGTGGGCGAGGCGGCTGACGGTGCCGAAGCGCTGAGCGTCGTGCGGGACGCGCGGCCCGATGTCGTCCTGATGGACATCCGGATGCCGGTCATGGACGGCCTGGCGGCGACGGCGGCGCTGCTCGCCGACCCCGACCCGCCGCGGATCGTCATGCTCACCACTTTCGACCTCGACGAAGCGGCCGCGCGCGCGATCCGGCAGGGCGCGAGCGGGTTCCTGCTGAAGGACGCCGAGCCGGAGTTCCTGCTGGCCGCGATCCGCACCGTGCACGCCGGGTCGGCGGTGATCGCCGCCGCGGCCACGCGCGACCTGTTCGCGCACTTCGGCGGCACGGCGCACCCCGTTCCGCCGGCGTACGCGGCCCTGACCGAGCGCGAGCGGGAGATCTTCGCGTTGGCCGCGCGCGGGCTCTCCAACGCCGAGATCGCCGGGCGGGAGTTCCTGTCCGAGGCGACGGTGAAGACGCACATCAGCCGCATCCTCGCCAAGCTTGCGCTCCGCGATCGCGTGCAGCTGGTCGTCTTCGCGTTCGAGCACGGTCTGACCTGAGGAGCGAACTACCCTCGGCATATGCGTCCCCCTTCCCGCCGGCATCCGATCGCCCGCCTCGAGCGCGCCCGCACGATGCCGCGGTGGGTGCGCCGGCTCGATGCGGCGGCCGCACGGCGCATCAACCGCCGCGCAGCGCCGGACGCGCTGCTCACGGGGCTGAGTCGCGCCGCGGACGGCGGGCTGATCTGGGCGGCGATCGCCGCCACGATGGTCGTCTTCGGCGCGCACCGGGCGGCGCTGCGCGGCGTCGGATCCATGCTCGTCGCGGGCGTCGTCTCCGACGTCGTGGTCAAGCGCTTCTTCGACGGCCCCCGACCGGGGTGGGATGCCGTGCCCCACGCGCGGCGCCTGCGGGCCTACCCGCGCACGACGTCGTTCCCGTCCGGGCACTCCGCGAGTGCCGCGGGCTTCGCGGCCGGTGCGGCGTGGGAGTCTCCGGCCGCGGGCGCCGCCCTCGCCCCGCTGGCGGCGGGCGTCGCGTACTCGCGCCTGCACGTGGGGGCGCACTGGCTCTCGGACGTCGTCGCCGGCGTCGCGATCGGTGCCGTCGTCGCGAGCGTCGGACGCCTGGTCGTCCCCGCTCGGCGGCGGTCGTCGCCGCCCGAACCCGAGGTCGCCCAGGTGATCGAGCGGATCGACCTCCCGGCGTCGGCGGACGGTGCGGGGGTGCTGATCGTGATGAACAGCGGAGCGGGGACATCGGTCATCCACCTCGACCCGCGTCCGGTGATCGCCGAGCGCCTGCCGAAGGCGCGCGTGCGCGAGCTCGAGGCGCACGAGGCGATGGCTGACATCGTGCGCGAGATCATGGCGGGCGAGCATCCGCCCGAGATCCTCGGCGTGTACGGCGGCGACGGGTCCGTCTCGCGCATGGCGCACCTCGCTCTGGAGTTCGACCGGCCGTTCCTCGCCCTTCCCGGCGGCACGTTCAACCACTTCGCGCGGACGGCGGGACTCGACTCGGTCGAACTCGCGCTGGACGCACTGGAAGCGGGAACCGGCATCGCGGCGAGCGTCGGGGAGCTGCGCGCCGGCGACCGCACGACCACCGTGCTCAATTCGGCATCCATCGGCGTCTATCCGGAGTTCGTCGCGGAGCGCACGAAGCGCAAGGCCCGGCTCGGCAAATGGGTGGGTGGCGTCGTCGCCGCGTGGCGGGGCCTGCGCGATGCGGAGCCGATCGAGATCTCGATCGGCGGCAAGCGGGCCCGGGTCTGGTCGGTCTTCGCGAGCATCGGGCGCAACACCCCGGGGCAGGTCGCGACCTTCCAGCGGCGGACGCTGTCGGACGACGTGCTCGACGTGCGCGTGCAGCACGCCCGCGGGTCACGGCTCCAGGCGGTTGCGGCCCTGTCGTTCGGGGCGGCCAGCCGCGCGGTTCTGCGGGCGCTGCGCCTGCTTCCGCCCGCGTCGGACATCGAGCACATCACCGCGACCGAGATCACGATCTCGGTGCGCCCGAGCCCGGGCGATGCGCCGTTCTACGCGCACGACGGCGAGCTCCAGCGTCGCCCGGCGGTCGGGCCGGACGGTCGGTACGCGATGACGTGCCGGATCCTGCCGCGCGCGCTGCGCGTCTACGCGCCCGCGTCGACGCGGTGAAAGCCCGGGGCGAATCCGGGCCGCCACGCCTCCGGGAGGCCTGGAGAGGCTGATTCGGCCCCGCGCTTTCACGCCGGGGCGCGCAGCATCATCCTGGCGATGTACGCAGATGGCCCCCGCGACCGACGCGGCGCCGCCTGCCCGCTTCCTAGCGTCGAGGACATGAACCTCTCCTCCGCAGACCTCGGGCTCGCCGCCCGCGTGCACAACCTGACCAAGACCTACGGCGCGGGCGAAAGCGCCGTGCGTGCCCTGGATGACGTGAGCGTCGGGATCCGCCGCGGTCAGTTCACCGCGATCATGGGACCCTCCGGCTCGGGCAAGTCCACCCTCATGCACATCATGGCGGGCCTGGATGCGGCCACCTCCGGGCACGCGTGGGTCGGCGACACCGACATCACGGCGCTGTCCGATCTCGAGCTGACGATCCTGCGCCGCCGGCGGGTGGGTTTCGTCTTCCAGGCGTTCAACCTCGTGCCGACCTTGGACGCCCAGGCGAACATCCTCCTGCCCTTCGACCTCGACGGACGCCGACCGAGCGCGCTCGAACGTGCCCGCATCGACGCGCTGATCGAGACCCTCGGGCTCGCCGCGCGTCTGGGGCACCGTCCGCACCAGCTGAGCGGCGGACAGCAGCAGCGCGTGGCGATCGCCCGCGCGCTCGCCACCGCCCCCGACCTCGTCTTCGCCGACGAGCCCACCGGCAACCTCGATTCGCGCAGCGGCCGCGAAGTGCTGCAGCTCCTGCAGACCGCCAGTCGCGACCACGGCCAATCGATCGCGATGGTCACTCACGATCCGATGGCGGCCGCGCACGCCGACCGGGTGATCTTCCTCGCGGACGGACGCGTGGTGGCCGACAAGCCGCGTCAGAGCGCCGAGGAGATCTCGGCGTACATGCTCGCGGCCGAGCTCGGCGCGCAGGCATCGGTCGCGCAGGCGGTCCGCGCGTGAGCGCCCTGACCGCGGAGCGGCCGATCGTGGCGGGCCGCCGGGCAGCGGCATCCGCTCCGCCGGCCTGGTTGCGCGAGCGGGGGATGGGCGCGAGCATCCTCGTCGCGGCGATCTCGAGCGCGTTCGGTGTCGTGCTGATCAGCACCACGGACTACATCGCCGCGTTCCTGCGCGCCGACCCCTTCGTCGGCGACAGCGACACCCTCGCGTTCGTCCTGAGCTTCCTCACCGTCCTCCTCGTCGGCGTCGCCGTCTATGTCGCGGCGATCGTGACGGCCACCACCTTCGCGACGGTGATCGCCGGGCGCAGCCGGAGCATCGCACTGCTCGGCCTCATCGGCGCATCCGCCCGTGGGCAGCGCGCCGAGGTGGCCCGGCAAGGCCTGATCGTCGGCGCGCTCGGCGCGATGCTGGGGCTGGTCGGCGGCACCGCGAGCGCGGCGATCGGGCTCGGGGCCGCCGACGCCGCCTGGGGCCTGTCCGTGCCGGACTTCGCGCTCGTCCAGCCGGTCCTCCTCGTGCCGGCCGTGATCGTCGCACTCACGACCTGGGCCGCAGCCTGGGCGGGCTCGCGCCGCGTCCTGGCCGTCACCCCGCTGCAGGCGCTCGGCGGCGCAGTCGAGGCCTCGCGTGAGCAGATCACCGCCCGCACGGGGCGCAATGTCGGCGCCGCGGTGCTCCTGGTTTCGGGCGCGGCCCTGCTCGCCGCGGGCGTCGCGATCGGACTGGTGATCCCGCTCGGCGTGATCGTGGCGTTCATCGGAGGCATCCTGTCCTTCACGGGTCTCGCGCTCGGCGCGACCCTGGTCATGCCGCCCGTGCTCCGTCTGGTCGGCCGTCTGTTCGGACGCTCGGCGACCGCAAGACTGGCAGCCGAGAACGCGCTGCGCTACCCGGAGCGCTCGTCGCGCATGGCGATCGGCGTCGTGATGGGGGTCACCCTCGTGACGATGTTCGCCGTCGCGATCGAGTCGGTGAAGGTGCTCCTGACACGGGCGGGTGGAGGCTCGCTGCCGGTCGAACTGGCGAGCGTGCTCGACTCGTTCTCGGCGATCATGATGGGGCTCGTCGCGGTCTCGGCGGTGATCGCCGGGGTCGGACTGGTGAATCTGCTCACGATCGGGGTCGTGCAGCGACGCCGCGAGCTCGGCCTGCTGCGCGCGCTCGGGGTCTCGAACGCGCAGGTGCGGCGCATGGTGCTGCTCGAGGCCGCCCACGTCACCATCGCAGCTCTGGGCACCGGGCTCGTGCTCGGGATTGCATACGGGTGGGCGGGCGCCCAGTCGCTGCTCGGGTCGGTCCGGGTCGATCCGGACCAGATGACCTCGATGACCCTGGTCTGGCCGGCGGTTCCGCCGGGGCCGCTGGTCGCGGTCGTGGCGGCGACGACCGTGCTGACCCTGGTCGCGGCGGTCGTCCCCACGCGCCTGGCGACCCGCGTCGCGCCGGTGGAGGCTCTCGCGGAGTGACGCTCAGCCCGCGACGGGCGCCGGGTCGGGTTCCGGATCGTGCGCCCACGTCGGGGCCATCGCGGCGATCCGGGCACCCCGCCACTGCCACGTCGCCCACAGCATGGGCCAGAGGGCGAGGGCGGTCGGTCCGCCGATCGTGAGGCGGTCGCGCCACAGGGTCTTCGTCGGGTCGCCGGGGGCGGCGGAGATCGCCATCTGGTGATCCCAGACATCCAGGCTCGCGAGGGGACCGGTGAGGGGGATCCCGCTGTCGCGGAAGATCCGCACCGGTCCGTTCGCGTCCTGCACGGTGCGCTCGCTCACGTGGATGAGCTGCCGCCCGACCGGGAAGAGACCGGCGACAGAGAGCTGCACCGGGGCATCCGTGCCCGACTCCCACGCGGTGGGCAGGCCCGCGGGATCGAGCGGCGACAGCTGCATGAGGGGTCCGTACAGCTCGGCGACGGCGCGGGGGGAGTGCACCGCGCGCCAGGCGGCATCCGCGTCGCAGTCGATCACGAGCTTCAGGAGGATGCGCATCGTCCCAGTCTCGCACCCGCTCGGCCCGCCGTACGCTGGAGCGGTGCCTCCGTTCGACCAGTCCACGTATCAGGTGCGGATGGAGTGGGGTGTCGCGGGCCTGAACCGTCTCGCCTCGGCCGACATCGTCGTGGTCGTCGATGTGCTGCGCTTCAGCTCCACCGTGATCGCCGCGCTCGAGCGGGGCGGGTCATACCCGCTGGATGCCGCCGCCCATGCCGTCTCGGCGAACGGCGCCGCCGTCGCCGAGACCGCCGGCGCGGGTGACGCGGTCGTCCTGCTCGGCGGCCTCCGCAACGCCACCGCCGTCGCGCGCGCGGTGCTCGCCGAGCAGCAGCGCCGCGGCGCGCGAACGAGCGTCGCCGTGATCGCGGCGGGCGAGCAGGCGGATGCCGGGCTCCGCTTCGCGGTCGAAGACCAGCTCGGCGCCGGTGCGGTCATCGCCGCGCTCGGCGCACTCGGGATCGATCACACCTCTCCCGACGCCGCGGTGGCGGCCGAAGCGGACCGCGCCCTCGGGCGTGCGAGCACGCATCTGCTGACCGCGAGCGGGTCGGGGCTCGAGCTCATCGCTCAGGGCAGGCGGGACGAGGTGCTCGCCGCGGCCGCGAGGGATGCGGCATCCGTCGTCCCCGTGCTGAGGGGCGGGCTCTTCGTCGCATTCTGAACGGCGGGCGCCGCGTTCGGCGGGCCGCTCAGCGCGGGGTCATCGCGGCGAGCCGGGTCGCCGGGCTGATCTCGCGTCGGACCCACGTGAAGACGAACCGGTCGTCGAAGCGCGGCGCGCATTTCGCGCACGACGTCGGTCGGGTCACCCGCCGGTGACGGTACGCGAGGTGGCCCGCCGGACACACGCCGACCCACGGCGCGAGCTCGGTCGCCGTCTCGCCGTGATGCGTCGTGCCGCCGACGTAGCCGAGGTCACGGGCGATCTTCTTCCACCGGGCGCCGTGGCCCGCGGTCGGACCGGCGAGCGCGTGGGCGACCTCGTGCAGCAGCGTCTGGTGGTTCGCGTCGTCGTCGTAGCGTGCCGTGAGGTAGCGCGAGACCGTGATGCGCTTGTGTGTGAAGTCGCACTGGCCGGCGCGGCGCTTGGCGTTGTCGAACCCGAACGACCAGGAGTCGTCGAGGTGGGAGGCGATCAGCGCGTCAGCCCAGACGCGCACGCGGTGAAGATCCGACATGCGGGGAGACTAGAACATCCCTACGACACGGATCTCAGCTGGCCACGACCGCGCCGGCACGGCGGCGGTCCGCGGCGTCGATCGCGAGCAGGGTCGCCTCGAGCTGGTCGTCCGTCGCGCCGGACTCCTGACGCAGGAACAGCGCCTGCTTGAAGTCCGCGCGGGCCGAGACGAAGTCCTCGCTGTCGAAGAAGACCTTGCCGCGATGCTGCAGCGCGAACGCGGCGATCGCATTCCAGCCCTGCCCCTCGGCCTCGTACGCGCACGAGGTGAGCTCCTGCTCGGCGGCGGCGTACGCGCCGCGGAAGTGCAGGACCGACGCGTGCAGGATGCGGGCCCGGAGCAGATCCTTGCGCGTGCCGGCCATCCGGGCGACCCGCACCGACTGCTCGGACAGCACGAGGGAGTCCTCCAGGCGACCGAGCACCTTCAGCAGCCACACCCGCTCGAGCAGGGCCGGCAGCGAGCGCTGCTCGCCGATCTCGTCGAGGCGCTCCGCGCAGGCCCGGGGGTCGACCTGCTCACGCAGCGTGATCGGGTCATACCCGAGGATGTAGCTCACTGTCGACTCCTCTCCGCGCGATGCGATTCGCCTCTCCAGTGTGCCCCGGGGCGCGATCAGCCCTCGGCGGACGCGCCGCGGTCGCGCGGGAAGTCAGCGACCTCTTTCGAAGACGGATGCCGCGGGCCGCGGCGACGGCGTGGAATCGGCATCCGTCGCCACACGTGCCCCGCGCGCGAACTCCTCGAGCTCGCGCCCTTCGGCCACTTTCGCCGGATGCGGCCCCGCCGCCATCAGGCGCGGCAGCCAGGCCGAGGGCAAGGGCGCGGGGGAGGCGGCGATCACCAGGTTGCCGAACCGGCGGCCCTTGAGCACCTGCACCTCGGCGAGGACGATCACGTGCGCGAACACCGCCTGGACGGTCGCGACCTGGCGCCGTGCGAACGCGAGTCCCGCGCCGTCGGCGACGTTGACCAGCAGCACGCCCTCGGGCGCGAGGAGTCCCGCGGCGGCCGCGTAGAACTCGCGTGTGGTCAGGTGCGCCGGGGTCTGCGAGCCCGCGTACACGTCCGACACGAGCAGGTCGACCTGTCCGGTCAGCGCCGCGGGCAGGCGCCCGAGGCCCTCGCGGGCGTCGCCGATGCGGACCCGGATCGCGGCGCCCTTCGGCAGCGGCAGCTCGCTGCGCACGAGGTCCACGAGGGCCGGCTCGAGCTCGATGACCTGCTGGCGCGAGCCCGGCCGGGTGGCGTCGACGTAGCGGGGGAGGTTCAGCGCGCCGGCGCCGAGGTGCACAGCGGTGAGCGGCTGGCGCGGCATCCGCAGCAGGTCGATCACGGCGCCCATCCGGGCGACGTACTCGAAGTGCAGGTGGGTCGGGTCGTCGAGGTCGACGTGGGACTGCGGGGTGCCGTCGACCTGCAGCTCCCACCCGCCCGCGTACTCGGAGCGCCTGACCTCCGCGAGGGTGCCGTCGGACAGCCGCGCGGATGCGGGCGTGTCCTCGAAGCGGGCGCGGGCCATGGGTCCACGCTATCCGGCCGGCTGGCAGGCCCCGGTCGGTAGCGTGGACGCATGGGTGCGATCGACCTCAACGCAGACCTCGGCGAGACCGTCGACGGCGTGCCCACGGCCGACGACGAAGCGATGTTCGCGGTGATCTCGAGCGCGAGCATCGCGTGCGGCGGACATGCGGGGGATGCCGTGTCCCTGCGCACCGCCGTGGACCGCGCGGCCCGGCACGGGGTGGCCGTCGGGGCGCACCCGTCGTACCCGGACCGAGCCGGATTCGGTCGCCTGCCGATGGCGATGCCCGACGACGACCTGACCGCGAGCATCACGGCGCAGCTCGAGGCGCTGATCGCCGCGGGCGGTGACGTCCGCTACGTCAAGCCGCACGGCGCGCTGTACCACGCCGTCTCGGCCGACCCCGCGGTGGCCGCAGCGGTCGTGCGCGCCGTCGCCGCCCTCTCCGACCGGCTCGGACGCGCGGTACCGCTCCTCGGGCTCGGCGGTGCGGGAGAGCGGTCTGCGCGCGCCGCCGGCATCGGCTTCGTCGCGGAGGCGTTCCTGGACCGGGGCTACCTCCCCGACGGCACCCTCGTGCCCCGGGGGTCGGCGGGGGCGCTGCTCGCCGACCCCGACCTCGTCGCGCGCCGGGCGGTGCGCCTGGTGACCGAGGGTGTGGTGCAGGCGACCGACGGCACGACGGTGCCGGTGGAGGCGGCATCCCTGTGCCTGCACGGCGACTCGCCCTCGGCCGTCGCGATGGCGCGGGCGGTGCGCGCCGCGCTGGATGATGCCGGCATCGCGGTGAAGGCGCCGTGGTGAGCACGCGGATCCTCCCGCTCGGTCAGCGCGCCCTGCTGGCAGAAGTGCCCGATCTCGCGGACGTCCTCGCGCTGCACGCGCGCCTCGAGGCCTCCCGGCCGGCAGGGGTCATCGATCTCGTGCCGGCGGCGCGGACCGTGATGGTGCGGGTCGACCCGCGCGTTCTGCTCCTGTCGGCGGCGCGCGCGTGGATCGAGGCGGCGTCGACGGATGCCGCTCCCCTTCTCGCCGCGGACACCCGGGAGGTCGAGATCGGTGTGCGGTACGGCGGCGCGGATCTCGCCGAGACCGCTCTGCTGCTCGGTGTCTCCGCGGACGAGCTCGTCGCCCGGCACACCGCCGCACGCTGGACGGTCGCGTTCACCGGCTTCGCGCCGGGGTTCGGCTATCTGGTGAGCCCGGACTGGCCGTTCGACGTCCCGCGCCTGGCCGCGCCGCGCACCCGGGTCCCGGCGGGCGCGGTGGGCCTGGCCGGGGAGTTCACGGGTGCGTATCCCCGCGCGACTCCCGGCGGCTGGCGACTGATCGGGACGACGGATGCCGCGCTGTTCGATCCGGATGCGGCATCCCCCGCCCTGCTCGCCCCCGGCACCCGCGTGCGCTTCCGCCCCGCCCGCCCCCGCCCAGACGCTGAGACGACTTCTGCACGTCGAGACCATGGTGTTCACCCACCGTCTCGACGTGCAGAAGTCGTCTCACGGTCTGGAGGGATCGAGGTCGTGGAGCCGGGGCTGCTCGCCACGGTGCAGGACCTCGGACGCGGGGGAGCCGCGGCGCTCGGGGTCGCGCGGTCCGGCGCGCTGGACCGGGGCTCCGCCCGCACGGCGAACCGGCTCCTCGGCAACCCCGAGTCCGCCGCCGTCATCGAGGTCACGATGGGCGGATTCCGCGCGGTCGCCCGCCGCGACCTGTGGTTCGCGGTGGCCGGAGCGTGGGGACCGATCCGCCTCGCCGGGCACGAGCTCGACCCCTACGAAGCGCACGCGTGGCCGGCCGGCGAGGAGCTTCACCTGGACTGGTTCGCGCACGGCGCGCGCGGCTACCTCGCCGTCCGCGGAGGCATTCGGGGCCCGAAGGTCCTCGGCTCGTCCGCGACCGACGTCCTGTCCGGCCTCGGCCCGCCGCGTCTGGACGCCGGCGCCGTGCTCGAGGTCGGCGCGACCCCGGACGCCCCGATACCCGTCGCGGATCTCGCCCCGTGGGGCGCCCCGCACGATGACGAGCTCGAGATCGAGCTCGCCCCCGGCCCGCGGGCCGAGTGGTTCACGGCATCCGCCCGCGATGCGCTCTTCGAGGCGGTGTGGACGGTCACGAACGACGCCGACCGCGTCGGCATGCGCCTGGACGGACCCGAATTGCAGCGCGAACGCGCCGGCGAGCTGCCGAGCGAGGCGATGGTGGCCGGCGCTCTCCAGGTGCCGCCGAGCGGGCGTCCCACGATCCTGCTCGCCGATGGTCCGGTCACCGGTGGCTACCCCGTGATCGCCGTGGCGACGGATGCCGCGCTCGACCTGCTCGCCCAGGCGAGGCCCGGCACGCGCATCCGCTTCCGCCACGCGCGGCAGGTCTGACCGGAGCCGGTGCCTCACCAGTGCGCGACGGCATGCGCCACGGAGGCATCGGCGTCGGGCAGCGCGAGGGCGACCGCCTCGGCCACACTCAGCTCGGCGCCCGTGCGCTCGCCGTCCGCGACGGCGTCCGGCTGGGCCCGCCGGACGGCGTCCAGCGAGATCTCGTGCACCGTGAAGGCCTCGACGTCGAACACCCCGATCCGGTGGCGGATCGAGGCGGCCGCCGCCGAGAGCGCCCCCGCGCGGTGCGCGTCGCCGTGGGCCGCGGCGATCGCGCACATGCCCTCCAGCCCGTACGCGACGCCCTCGTCGTGGTGCAGCGTGATCGAATCCACGAGCGTCCGGCGGAAGAAGTCCTCCGCCTCGGAGGTCTTGCCGCCCACGAGCAGAAGCCGGCCGATCTGGTTGCCGGCGACCGAGCGGGTGAACAGGTCGCCGCCGGACTCGGCGACTTCGCTGGCCCGGCGGAAGTGCGCCAGGGCCGCCTCCGGCTCGCCGCGCAGCCACGCCACCCGGCCGAGGGAGACCCGGGTGATCGCCTCGCCCCAGCCGTTGCCCAGGCGATGCAGGCGCTCGACGGCATCGTCCAGCTCCCGCGACGCGGTCTCGATGTCCGGTCGAGGCAGTTGCACACGCGCGGTCGCCCGCGCGGCCAGCGCCATGGCCGCAGCATCCTCGTCGCCGCTCTCGGTGAACAGCCGCACGCACTCGGCGAGCCCGGCGACCACCTCTTCGGACGGGTGCTGCCACATCTCGCCCCACAGCGCGTAGAACCAGGCGACGGCGCGCGAATGCGGGCGGATCGGCTGCTCCTTGCCGAGGAGCTCGAGCATCCACACGCGGACGCCGCCGAAGAGGCCCATGATCCACCAGTAGATGAGCAGGCTCCACGCGAAATCCGCGGCATCGTCCAGGCGATCGGTGTAGATGAGGTGGCGGACCGCGGCGCGCAGGTTCGCCAGCTCGATGCTCAGCGCGGCGAGGATGCTCGCCTGGCTCGCGCTGCGCAGTTCGCCGGCATCCCGACGCACCAGCGCGGTGTAATAGTCGGCGTGCGCCGCCCGCATGTGATCGGCGTCACCGCGCTCCTTCAGCCGTCCGAGTGCGTACTCGCGGACGATCGCCAGCAGCGAGAGCACCGTCCGCCCGCCGACCTCGGTCTGTTTGACCAGCGAGCCGTCGATCAGTGCGGTCAGCCCGTCGATCGCGCGCCCGTCCCAGACCCTGCCCGACCCGAGGGCTTCGACCGCCTCGACCGAGAATCGTTCGGCGAACACACTCAGGTCCTCCAGGAGCGCCCTGTCCTCGGCGCTGAGCAGACTCACGCTCCAATCCAGCGTGGCCCGCATGGTGCGGTGGCGCTCCGGGAGGTCGCGCACCGCGGCAGTGAGGAGCGGCAGCGTGCTCCGCAGGCGCTCAGCGATGCCGACGGGGGTGAGCATGCGTACTTTCGCGGCGGCGAGCTCGATCGCCAGTGGAAGTCCCTCCAGGCGTCGGCAGATGTCCATGACGGCGCCGGCGTTCTCCTCCGTCAGTGCGAAGGAGGGCTTCGCGGCCTGCGCGCGGTCCACGAACAGATCCACCGCCGCCGATCCAGCGGCCCGGTCCAGAGTGCCGGGCGCTCCTCGGGCGGGGACGGAGAGCGGGCGGACGTCGTAGACCTGCTCGCCGCGAATCCTCAGCACGACCCGGCTCGTGACCAGGAAGGTCGCACTCGGCGCCACCGTGTAGAGCCGCACCAGAACGGGAGCGGCATCCACGATCTGCTCGAAGTTGTCGAGGACGAGCAGCACGTCGCGGTCCTCGAGGGCGCGCGAGATGCGCTCTTCGAGCACGGCTTCGCCGTTGTCGCGGATGCCGAGCGTGTAGGCGATCGTCGGCAGCAGCAATCCGGGCTCGAGCACGTTCTCCAGGGCCACGAAGTACGTGCCGTCCGGGAACAGGCGGCGCGCCGCGATCGCCGACTCGATCGCCAGGCGGCTCTTGCCGATGCCGCCCGGGCCGATGAGGCTGATCACGCGGTGCTCGCCGCGCTGGAGCAGCCCGCACAGATCGGCGATGTCCCGCTCCCGCCCGATCGTGGTCGAATAAGGAACCGGAACACGGGCGATCAGCGACGAGGTCGCGTCTTCCTCCGCCGTGACGTCGCGCGACCCGTCGAACCGCTCGGCGAGCAGCGTCGCCAGGTCAGCCGCGACCTGCTCGCCCAGCTGCGCGGGGTCCTCGAACGGGAGGTACGCGGCAGTGTCGTCCTCCTGGATGCGGTGGATGAGCTCCTGGAGGCGTTCGTCGCGTGTGTGCGTGCTCTTGACGTAGATGAGCTTGGGCATCGCACGCGGAGCCAACCGGTACTCGTCCTCCAGCCCCGAGATCTCCTCGCCCGGCGCGACCCAGCCGTAGCTGTCGCCGTAGATGCCCACGAAGACGTCGCTCTGCGCGAGGTAGGAGCGGTACAGCTCGCGAGGAGGGTGCGGGCGGGCGCCGAGCTCGAACATGACCGGCGCCAGGTGCATGCCCTCCACCGCGGAGCGCACGCTTCTGCGCTCCTCGGCCATCTCTCGCAGCGTCGAGGAGACGAACACGCGCAGGCGCTGATCGGGCGTGCGGATAGGCCCGGAACGCGCGTCGGGTACAGCCCCCATCCGCCCATTGTGGGCAGTGGGGACCTCCGCCGTAAAGAGTCCGACGGATGCCGACCGACCGCGTGGCGCGCGGTTATACCGCACGATTCAGAACTTTTCAAGAACCCGGCTGGACACGGCGTGCCACGACGCGTATAGTTGTTCCTCGCGCTCTTGGATTCCCCCTGCCCTCATATGGTGGTCGGTGGTGCCTGCGTGCCCCCGCTTCTTCACGGATGCGGAGTGTGGCGCCCAGGTTTCGGGGACAGATGAGCACTCCACCCTGACGACAAGGAAACGAGCCCTCACCCGGGCCCACGGAGGTAATCCCCTTGGCTGCTGCGATCAACGCATCTTCCACCACCACCAAGAACGGCCGCGGGGCTTCCCGTCTCTCGTTCGCCAAGATCACCGACACGCTGACGGTCCCTGACCTTCTCGCGCTGCAGACGGAGTCCTTCGACTGGCTCGTCGGCAACGACGCGTGGAAGGCGCGCGTCGCCGAGGCGCAGGCCGCCGGCCGCACCGACGTGCCCGAGGTCTCAGGCCTCGAGGAGATCTTCGAGGAGATCTCGCCGATCGAGGATCTGAGCGAGACGATGCAGCTCTCGTTCACGAACCCGTACCTGGAGCCGGAGAAGTACTCGATCGACGAGTGCAAGGAGCGTGGCAAGACCTATGCCGCCCCGCTGTACGTCGAGGCCGAGTTCATGAACCACCAGACGGGTGAGATCAAGACCCAGACGGTCTTCATGGGCGACTTCCCGCTCCAGACCGACAAGGGAACCTTCATCATCAACGGCACCGAGCGTGTCGTGGTCTCCCAGCTCGTGCGTTCGCCCGGCGTCTACTTCGACAAGACGCCCGACAAGACCAGTGATAAGGACATCGTCTCGGCACGCGTCATCCCGAGCCGCGGCGCGTGGCTCGAGTTCGAGATCGACAAGCGCGACCAGGTGGGCGTGCGCATCGACCGCAAGCGCAAGCAGTCCGTCACCGTGTTCCTGAAGGCCCTCGGCCTTTCCAGCGAGGAGATCCTCGAGGAGTTCGCCGGCTTCGACTCGATCGAGGAGACGCTGTCCAAGGACACGATCCTCACGAAGGAAGACGCGCTCCGCGACATCTACCGCAAGCTCCGTCCGGGTGAGCAGGTCGCCGCCGAGGCAGCCCGCGCGCTGCTGGACAACTTCTACTTCAACGCCAAGCGCTACGACCTGGCGAAGGTGGGCCGCTACAAGATCAACCAGAAGCTGGGTCTGGACGCGCCGCTGACCGACTCGGTGCTGACGGTTCAGGACATCGTCGCGACGATCAAGTACCTCGTGCGCCTGCACCGCGGCGACACGACGTTCGACGGCATCCGCGGCGGCAAGCCCGCCGAGATCCGCCTGGACACCGACGACATCGACAACTTCGGCAACCGTCGCATCCGCGCGGTCGGCGAGCTTATCCAGAACCAGGTCCGCACGGGGCTGTCGCGCATGGAGCGCGTCGTCCGCGAGCGCATGACCACGCAGGACATCGAGGCGATCACGCCGCAGACCCTGATCAACGTGCGCCCCGTCGTCGCCGCGATCAAGGAGTTCTTCGGGACCTCGCAGCTCTCGCAGTTCATGGACCAGAACAACCCGCTCGCGGGGCTCACCCACAAGCGTCGCCTCTCGGCGCTTGGCCCGGGTGGTCTCTCGCGTGAGCGCGCCGGTGTCGAGGTCCGTGACGTCCACCCGTCGCACTACGGCCGCATGTGCCCGATCGAGACCCCGGAAGGCCCGAACATCGG
>JASBUD010000179.1 GCA_030148105.1 Microbacterium sp.
GCGGGGGTCCCTGCCCCCGTTCGTCCGCGCACCAAGCCACGGATGCGCGACGTAGTTCCGCCCAGCTGCAGCTGCGCGACGATTCCGACGCCGATGATGAGCGCCTGGACGATGTTCTGCACGGCCGTGGCCTGCGTGAAGGTCTGCACGAGCTGGCTGAGCTGAGCCAGGAACAGCGCTCCCAGCGCGGTGCCCACGATGCTGCCGCGTCCGCCGGTGAGGGCGGTTCCACCGAGCACCACCGCCGCGATCGAGGGCAGCAGGTAGTCATCGCCCGCGGTCAGCGTCGGATTGCGCAGGAGACCGGCGAGGAGGATTCCGCCCACTGCGGCGAGCGCACTGGAGAGGACGTAGGCCGCGATCGTGTAGCCGCGGGTCCCGATCCCGATGTTGGCCGCGCTGCGCGGGTTCTCGCCCACGAGCTCGAATCGCCGCCCCGCGCGCGTCATCTTGACCACGACATGGGTGAGGACCACCAGCGCGACGGCGAAGTAGACGAGAACCGGGATGCCGAACCACCGTCCCAGCGCGAACTGGCTGAGCGCCTCGGGGCTCTGCCCTGCGAACCCGCCGGAGAGCGCCTGGACGGTGCCGACCATGAGCGCGTTCATCGCGATCGTCACCACGAGCGGCGGCAGCGCGAACAGGGTGATCACCAGACCGCTGAGCAGCCCGAAGAGCGCCGTTCCGACGACCGCGACCAGGATCGCGACCGGCAGTCCGAGCGCATCCTCCGCGCCGAACCGCGCGACGATGAGGGCACCGAGAGTGACGGCTCCGGGGATCGAGAGGTCGAGCCCGCCTTGCTGGATCACGAGGGTCTGCCCGATCGCGACGATCGCCATGAGAGCGGCGAACGGCAGCATGGACACGATCGCGGTGGGACCGATGCTCCCGGGCGCGATGAGAGGGCTGACGAGGAACAGCGCGAGCACAGCGATGAATGCGCGCGATCCGGGCCAGGACAGCACCATCGGTACGATCGGCGCGTGGTCGAGTGGACCTCGCCGCTGCGCGGTCGGCGTGGAGGTCATGAGGTCGCCAGCACGGGGTGCCATGTGCCGTCGACCCGCGCTTCGGGCATCTGCCCGAGGAGGTAGTCGCGCGACGCCGCAGCGTCCGCCTTGATCTTGGCCAGGTCGACCCCGACGAGCTTGCCGTCGCGCTTGACGCGGACGCCCTGGACGAAGACGTCGCGGACCAGGCCCGGGTGTGCGGAGTACACGAGGCTGCCGAGCGGGTTGTTCAGCGGTGTCAGGGCGAGCGATTGGTCGTCGAGCACCACGATGTCGGCGGCCTTGCCCACTTCGAGCGAACCCGTGCGCGAACCGAGACCCGCCGCGTTCGCACCGTCGATCGTCGCGAAGCGGACGACATCGGCGCACGTGAGGCTGATCCGCTCCAGCACCTCGCCGGTGTCGACGCTGGGTGCGTTGTCCAGGGCGCGCTGCATGCCGATCGCGGTGCGCATCGTCGCGAACATGTCGCCGCCGTTCGAGCTGCACACGTCGATCGAGAATGTCGGACGGATGCCGGCGCGCAGGAGTCTGCCGGTCGCCGGGAACCCGTGCCCCATCTGCATCTCGACATCGGGCGCGACAGACGCGGTGCCGCCGCTGTCGGCGATCATCTTCAGCTCGTCATCGCCGAGCGTGCAGCAGTGGACGTACGTCGTGCGGTCCGAGAGCAGCCCGTCCTCGGCGAGCTTGCGGATCGGACCCGACTTGCCCCAGTATCCGTCACCGACGTGGACCGTGACCCGGAGGTCCAGGTCGTGGGCCAGCGCGAAGTCGGTGCGGTTGACCTCCGGGGCCGTGAACTGCGGTCCGCGCAGGGCGAGCGCCATCGTCACGAGCTGGTCGTCCGAGGTGAAGTACTGGTCGCGCACGCGCCGGGCGTCTTCCGGGTGCGGATTGGCCGAAGGCAGGACGCCCCACTGCTCGGCTCCCCCGCCGTGGGCGAAGACCGCGCGCATCCCGGTGTCCTGGAGCGCCGCGATCGCCGCGTCGGCGTGGTCCGGAGTGGCGAGATTGTGCGACCAGTCCACGAGCGTCGTGATGCCGGAATCGAGTGCTTCCAGCGCGCCCAGATGATTGCCGATGTAGGTGTCCTCGGGGCGGAAGTGCTTGCTCAGGCCGGTGTGGAGCCCCGCGAGGTATTCGGTGAGCGACCAGTCCGACGCCATGTTCCGCACGATCGACTGCCACGTGTGACGATGCGTGTCGACGAAGCCCGGGTGCACGATGCGCCCGGCCACGTCCACGACGTCCGCACCGGTGGGATCGAGGTCGACTCCGATCGCCTCGATCGTGCCGTCGGCCGCGATCATGATGTCCGTCTCCGACAGGACCTCGCCCGGCTGTGCCGCCGTGATCACCGTGCCGCCACGGAGGAGGGTGCGCGTACCGCCCATGTGTTCGTCGACTCCTTTGTCAGCGGGCGTCACGTCGCGGACGCCCGTTCGATGTGTGTTGATCCTAGAAAGTGTGACTGTACGCGTCAAGTATTTGTTATCACTTTGACGCCGAATCTCGACGACCCGTGCAGCGAGACTGCAGCTGGGAGCCGATGACCGCCCTAGGCGCGCTCGCGATACAGGGGGATGTCGATCGGCGGCTGCGGAATGAAGCCACCGTGGTCGTGCATCTGGCCGTACAGGTGGTCGTGGGATTCCTCGAGCAGCCGGACGGCTGCGCGGTCGTCCACGCCGGCCAGGCGCCCGTCCCGCTTGACGATCGATCCGTCCACGAGCACGGTGTGCACGCAGCCTGCGTTTCCCTGTGAGATGAGCGCACCGGCGGGATCCTGGCGGTTCCACCCGGCCTGACTCACACCGCTCATGTCCACGAGGACGATGTCCGCGCGCTTGCCGACCGTGAGCGAGCCGACGAGATGATCGACCCCGGCCGCCCGTGCGCCGTTGATCGTCGCCCAGCGCAGGGCGTCCCGCGTGGACCACGCCATCACTTGAGGTGCGCGCCACTGCGCGTACTCGGGCTCGTCGGCGCGGTAGCGCGATGCCTGGAGGACGAGGCGCGCGTGGGAGAGCATGTCACCGCTGTTGCCGCTCACGCAGTCGATCCCGAGGCTGGGGCCGGGGGTGTGGCGCGTGGTTTCGGAGATCGCGGGGTAGCCCATGCCCATCTGCATCTCGGTCTCCGCGCACACGGACACCGTCACGCCGGTCCCCTCCAGCAGCTCCCATTCGTGAGCGGTGTTGAACGTGCAGTGCACGAGGAGGAGATCGTCCGCGAGCAGGCGCTCGCGGTGCAGCACCTCCACGTCTTCGAAGAGCTGACGGACCATCACCTGGTTCGCGTGCATCGTGATGCGCGCTCCGAGCTCGCGCGCGAGCGCGAATTCGCGCGCGACGTCCGCAGCCGGTGCGATCGCGAGCTCCTGCGGGGCGATGCCGAACCGCAGAAGCTGGTCGTCACTCGCGAAATACGCGTCACGGATCTCCCGCGCGAGCTGCGCGCGCGTGTGCAGGGCTGCGGGATCGCCGCCGTCGCTGGCCCCGCCGCGCGACTGACTCCACGTGTTCGTGAGGATCGGCGTGAGACCGTGGGCATACAGGGCACGGATGCCGGCATCCCGCAGCCCGCCGACGGCGGCGTGCGCGCAATCGGGGTCGAGGATGTTGTGGCAGTAGTCCACGAGGGTGGTCACTCCGCTGTTCAGCGCATCCAGGGCCCCCACGTAGTTGCCCGCATACATGTCCTCAGGACGGTACCGCGGCGCCATCTGGAGGCGGATGCCGCGCAGGTAGTCGGGGATGTTGCCGTCCGCGAGGATGCCGCGCAGCGCCGTCTGCCACGTGTGCCGGTGCGTGTCCACCATTCCGGGCATGGCGATCATCCCGGCCCCGTCGATCACCTCGTCGACGTCGGCGGCGATGTCCGGCGCGATCGCCGCGATCAGCGCACCGTCGATCAGGATGTCGGTCCGCTCGAGATCTCCGAGGGAGTCATCGACGGTCGCGGCGGCCACGCCGCGGATGAGAATACGCATTCCGCTCCTTCACGTGTGCGTCCGGGCTTCCACCCGTCACTCTGGACTGAACACATTTGTCCAGCACCGCCTCTTGTGTACAGTGAAAGCGCACACTTTGCAATCCTGTGTCAAGGAGGACACCGATGGACAGACCGGGCGACGAGCTGAAGATCGCGATACTGGGCTCCGGTGCTCAGGGGGCCGGCATCGGCACGAGCATGCTGCGGGCGGGACTGGATGTGACGTTCATCGAGCAGTGGCCCGCACACGTGGAGGCCATGAGGGCCCGCGGCATCGAAGTGCGCCTCCCCACCGAGACCTTGATCACCCCGGTGCGCGCCGTGCACCTGTGCGAGGTGGCGACACTGCGCTCGAGGTTCGACATCGTCTTCGTGGCCGTCAAGGCCTACGACACGCGGTGGGCTTGCGAGCTGATCGCGCCGTATGTCGCCGAGGACGGACTCGTGGTCGGTCTGCAGAACGGCATGTCGCAGGATGACATCGCCGCCGCGGTCGGTCCCCACCGCGCGATGGGTGCCGTCATCGAGATGGCCTCGAACATGTTCGAACCCGGCATCGTGACACGGCAGACGCCGGTGAGCGGGTCGTGGTTCGCCGTCGGCGCGGTCGACGATGCGGCGCGTGGCCGGGAGGCGGAGGTGCAGCGGGTTCTCTCGCACGCGGGAACCGTCGCGATCACCGACGACATCCGCTCGGCGAAGTGGATGAAGCTCGTCGCGAACGCCGGCGAACTCGTCCCCTCCGCGATCCTGGACGCCGCGCTCGCGGATGCCGTCCTCCTCCCCGGAGTGCACGAGTTCATGGTCGAGTGCGGCAAGGAAGCTGCGCGCGCTGCGCTCGCGGACGGCTCCCACCTCGTGCCGATCTTCGGCCTGGACGCCGAGCACGTCACGGAGCCCGACCAGTACGCGCAGGATCTGCTGGGCAAAGTGCTCTCGAGCTACTCCCTGCCGGATACGAAGACCACCGTGCTGCACGACTGGATGAAGTCGCGGCATGCCGAGTACGCCGAGGTGAACGGTCTCGTGGTGGACGTCCTGGAGCGTGCGGGCGCCGCCGCCCCGTTCAACGCGCACGTCGTGGCACTCGCCCGTGCGATCGAGGACGGACGACTGCCGCGCGGGGCAGCCAACCGGGAGCTCCTCCTCGATGTCGGCGCCCGGATCTGAGGCACCCGCACGCGGGCCCCGGTCGGTCGTGTACAGGCGAGGCGTACACCGGTGGCCCGCCGTGCGCGGTAGCGTTGCCCATCACAGCCTCGCGTCGGGTTCACGAGGATGACCGAGTCTTTCGGGAGAGGGGGCGCCGTGGTCGCCGAAGACATCGGATCGCGCCTGCGGATCGCCCGGATGCAGCAGGGCATGAGCCTGCGCAGCGTCGCCGGAGCGCTCGGAGTCTCCGCAAGCCTGATCTCGCAGGTCGAGACCGGCAAGACCCAGCCGTCCGTCTCGACCCTGTATGCGCTGGTGACGCACCTGGGCATCTCGATCGACGAGCTCCTCGGTGTGACCGCGGCGCCGGCACCCGCGCAGCCCGACCTGGCCGATCCCGCACCGCTTCGCCCGGCATCCGGTGGGATCCCGGTTCAGCGTGGCGAGGACAACGCCGTCCTGGAGATGGAGAACGGGGTGCGCTGGGAGCGCCTGGCTTCGGGTGCCGGTCCGGCGGACGCGATCCTCGTCACGTACGAACCGGGAGCATCCAGCTCGATCGAGGGCAAGCTCATGCGGCACGCGGGCGTCGAGTACGCCTACATGCTCGAGGGCGAGCTGACCGTTCAGATCGACTTTGACACGTACACGCTGCGCGGCGGTGACAGCCTGCACTTCGATTCCGTGAGACCTCACCTGTACTCCAACCGCACGGAGCGCATCGCTCGCGGGATCTGGTTCGTGGTGGGCCGGCGAGAGCACAACCAGACGATGCCCGCAGCGGACGGTGCGAATGTCGCGCCGCCCGGTTCGATGGGCTCCGCGGTGGACGTGCTGCGGGCGTTGGACGACCTCGCCTGATCAGCCTGTGCGGCGCGCGTGATCCGCGGGCCGTGGTTGATCCGCCCACGGATCGATCAGCGTCTTGACCTGACGCGATGCCCCGTCGAGAATGGGCCGCAGAGCGCCCTCCGCGACATGTGACAGCGGCAGCACCTCAGCGGCGATGTCCGTCCAGTCCTCGCGCGCCGCGAGCAGCTCCACGGCGCGGGGCAGGTCGTCGGCGATCGCGTGTGCCACGGTGCCGACGATCGTGTACTCCCGAAGGGTCCACGCACCCAGCGGAACCGGCACGTCACCGCGCTGGATGCCGACCGGGACGATGGTCGCGCCGGGGTCGGCCGCCGCGAGCACGGCCTCGAGTCCCGCCGTCGAGCCGCTCACTTCGAACAGGACGTCGGCCTCCCAGCCGAGGCTCGACAGTGTGTCGCGGATGCTCGCGCCGCCGGTCTCGAGAACCGCGGTGGCTCCGAGCGACCGAGCGAGATCCAGCCGCTCGGGGCTGCGGTCCACAGCCAGGACGCGTGCTACCGTCGCCGCGGCGGCGTGGACGATGAACGCGCCGATGCCGCCGATGCCGACGATGACGGCATCCTGCCCCCGACTCAGCCCGCTGCGCGCGACGGCGTGTACGGCGATCGCCATCGGCTGCGCGAGCCCGAGGGTGTCGGCGGCGAGGCTCGCACCGCCGTCGAGCGTCGAGACGTCCCACAGCGTCGAGGCGGGCACGGTGGCGAATCCGGCCAGCCCCCCGTCGACCTGAAGCCCCGCGGTCCGGTACACCCGGCACAGGTTCGTTCGCCCCGCGCGGCACGGCTTGCACCGGCCGCAGGAGATGCCCGCGCCGCACACGACGGCGGCGCCGATCGGCAGGTCCACGCCCTCTCCCACGGCCTCGACCGTGCCGGCGAACTCGTGACCGAGCGTGACGGGGAGGACGGTCAGTACCGGTCCGCGCGAGTACTCCGTCGCATCGGAACCGCACACGCCGCATACCGCGACCCGGACGAGGACTTCTCCCGGACCCGGAGAACGGACCGGCCGAGACTCCACGCGGAGGTCGTCCGGCCCGTAGAGCACCGCGGCGGTCGTCGTGAGCGGGTGCCCGCTCACAGACCCGTCCCCGCGGGAACCTCGATCTGGGCGGCCTGGCGAGAGAGCACCATCGCGGTGAGGTGCTCGGCGTAGACCTGGGCGTGCGACGGCGCATCGAGGTAGGCCGCAAGCCCCGCCTCGTCGTCCACGAGTGCCACGACGGCGAAGTCCGCCGGGCTCGGACGCAGGCGCAGGTTCGCCCCACACCGATACGCGCGGATCTCGGGGATCCCCGCCGCCATCGTCTCCAACGCGGCGACGAGCGCCTCGACCTCCCCCGCCGTCACCTCCGGCTTCCACTGGAACAGCGCGACGTGGAGGATCGCCGTCCGCGCGGGCGCCGCATCCGCCGTCATTCGCTGCCCTGCGCGACGACGTGCGCGTCGCCCTCGGTGTACTTGTACGGGTTCTCGATCTCCTCGTCGGGGGCGAGCTCGGGGTGCATGCCGTCCTGCCAGGCCTGTTCGCCCAGCTGCGAGCGGACGTACTCGACGGATGCCGCCACCGTGTCGCGGATCGGTGCCAACGGCAGCCCGATGCGGGCGCCCTGATACTTCACCACGCGGCCGTTCACGACGACCGAGTGCACATCCGCCGTGCCCGCCTGGTACACGACGTGCGCGTAGGGGTGCAGGATCGGCGTCATCGCCGGGGACTCGTCGTTCTTGATGAGCACGAGGTCGGCGCGCTTGCCGGGGGTGATCGAGCCGATCGTGTCCTCCATGCCGAGGGATTTCGCCCCGCCCATCGTCGCCATGTGCAGCACATCCTCGGCGCGCAGGCGATTCGCCACGATCGTCTCACCGCGCGCCTGGGCCTCGAGGTGGTCGCGTGACCGGTCGGCGCTGAGTGTCGCGCGCATCGCTGAGAAGAAGTCCGCGCTCCACCACACGCTCGTGTCCATCGACAGCGACGCGGGGATCCCGTATTTGCGGATCGCCCAGCTCGACGGGTAGCCCTGTCCTGCGCTCTGCTCCGACTCCGTGGCGACCGAGACCGTGCCGCCGGTCGCAGCGATCTTCTGATAGCTCTGCGGGTTGAGCGAACTCGAGTGCACGTAGCAGATCTCCGGCGTCATGAAGCCCGCGTCGTACATCTGAGTGATCGCGGTGTCCGTCGTCGCGCCCCAGACGCCGGCATGCGTGGTGACGCGCAGTCCGAGCTCCCGTGCCGCCTCGAACGCGCCGCGTTCGGGGAACTCCGGCGCGCCGGGCACGTCGAAGGCCAGCTGAAGACCGAGCATGTCGTTCGGCGCATTGAAGTTCTTCGTCACGAAGTCGCGGAACTCGGGACTGTTCGCCCATTCCCACGGAGCGCCGAGATAGTTGCCGTAGCCGAGCACGAAACGTCCCGGGATCTCCCGGAAGGCCTGGAGTGCCGCCTCGCCGTACTCCGGCGTGCGCAACCCGTGCGACCAGTCCAGCGTGGTCGTCACCCCGGTGTCCACGGACTCGAGCGCGCTGAGCAGATTGCCGGCGTAGATGTCCTCCGGTCGGAAGACCTGTCCCCAGTTCAAGTAATAGAAGACGAAGTACTGGCTCAGCGCCCAGTCGCCGCCGTAGCCGCGCAGGGCCGTCTGCCACATGTGGCGATGGGTGTCGATGAATCCTGGGGTGATAATGCCGCCGCTCGCGTCGATCTCGAGCGTCCCTTCGGGGACCTCCAGGTTCGGGCCGACGGCGGCGATGTCCGAGCCGATCACCAGGACGTCGGCGTCCTCCAGGACGCCCGCGGAGTCCATCGTGATCACGGTGGCGCCGCGGAAGACGAACGGCCGGTCTTCGGCGAACTGATCGGGGTGGGGTGCTGGTGCGTTCATGTGTTCTCCTCATTGAGACTGTTCAGTTTTGGTTTACACTCTCACTCGTCACGCCGCGAAAATCAAGATGTCTGTGAATAGATCGCGGATGAATCTCGACATTTCGCACCGTCGTGTAAACGAATACTCTAGGAGCGCCTCATGACCGCACCCCGCGTCGCCGTCCTCGGATCCGGCGCGAACGGCTCCTCGATCGGCGCGGACCTCGTCGATGCCGGCGTCGACGTCACGCTCGTCGAGCAGTGGCCGGCGCACGTCGAGGCGATCCGTGCGGACGGGCTCACCATCATCCAGCCGCACGGCGCGCGCACCGTGCATCCGCGGACGCTGCACCTGTGCCAGGTCGCCGAGGAGCGGCATCCGTTCGACGTCGTCCTCATCGTGATGAAGGCCTATGACACGCGATGGGCGGCGGAGCTCATCGGCTCGGCGCTCGCGCCGGACGGCGTGGTCGCGGCCGTCCAGAATGGACTGACCACCGATGCCGTCGCGCGAGCGGTCGGCGAGCATCGCACGGTCGGCACCGTGATCGAGGTATCGGCGACGATGACCGAGCCTGGCGTCGTTCACCGGCACACCCCGCCGCCGCGTTCGTGGTTCGCCGTCGACGCGGGGGCGCGCGGAGATCGGGTCGCCGACCTTCTTGCGCACGCGGGAACGGTCGCGCGGTTCGCGGACATCGCCTCGGCGAAGTGGATGAAGCTCGTCAGCAACGCGTCGGTGCTCGTGCCCACCGCGCTGCTGGGCGCCCCCATGCTCGACGCGATCGGGGTGCCGGGCATGCGGGCGACGATGCGGGATGCCGGCCGCGAGGCGCTCGCCGTGGGGCGAGCACGCGGTCATCGGATGCTGCCGATCTTCGGTCTCGAAGACTCCGACCTCACCGAGTCCGATGAGGTCGTGGATCGCATGTTGGACATCCTGTACGACCGGTTCGTCGTCGCCGGAGCGACGACGACGGTCCTGCAGGACTGGAGCAAGGGCCGCCGCAGCGAAGCGGAGGACATCAACGGACTGATCGCCGCCGAGGGCGCGCGCCTGGGGGTCCCGACCCCGGTCAACGCCGAGATCGTGCGCCTCGCCCGCGCTGTCGAGCGCGGAGAACTCGAGCCGGGACCCTCGGTCGCGCCGGCGCTCACCGGCGCGACCTCAGATCAGTAGCCGACGGTGAAGCGCTCGCGGGAGTGCTTCGGGTTCTCGATCTCATCGAGGACTGCGACCGCGAAGTCCGGCCCGGAGATGTAGGACTCGCCCTCGGCGTCGGTGACGATCACGTCGCCGCCGTCGCGGTACGTCCCGGTGCGCTCCCCCGGGTTCCATGCGCCGAAGCCGCCGGC
>JASBUD010000192.1 GCA_030148105.1 Microbacterium sp.
AGGGCGTAGCCGTAGTTGAGCGCGCCGACCTTCTTGTCGGGGTTCTTGCCGATGTCGTGGACGAAGACCTCTGTGAACTGCTCGCCGAGCTCGGTCGTGATCTCGTGCGCGCCGGCGTACTGCGAGGCGATCTGCACCGTCTTGTCGGTCGTGTTGTTCACGACGACGTGGATGACGTCGGGGACGCGAGTCTGCGCGAGGAGCCCCTCGATGACCGAGGCGATCGACTCCTCCTCGTTGTAAGCGGGGATGACGCACCCGATCGTCGAGCGCTGCGTCGTCGAGCCCTCGAACACCGAGTCGAAGTCCTCGGGGATGGCGTGGTCGAACACGTGCTCGGCGGGCACGACGACCGGGGCGCGGTGGTGGGCGCGCAGGGCCAGCTCGCTGCGGGTGGATCCCGGGGTGGTGATCGTGGTCATGTCCGTGTCCTTCTCGAGGTACCGCGTGTCCCCCGAAGGGGGGACGGGCACCGGAGCACCTCGTTGGAGACCAGCTTGTTATGCTCAACTCCACGTAGCACCCGTGGTTCGTCCAGGCGACCACAACGAATCCGCAAGGTTTGCGCAACGCCCCCGAACCCCCTCCGGGACGCCGGCTGCGGACCCGACGACAGGTGAATGGATGATCACCCTGTACACGGTCACCCTCACGGTGGCGTGCTGCGTGGCCGTGGCTCTGGTGATCGTCTCCGAGCGCCGCGCCCGCTCCACCGACGGGCCGTGGGCCTCGGCATCCACCCTGTCCGTGCTGGCTGCGAGCAGCGCGACGCTGTCGACGCTCGCGTACGCGATGTCGGGGCCTGACGACGAGCACCTGATCCCGCTCCTGATCGGCGACGTGTCGATGCCGCTGTCGATCGGGTTGATCCTCGCCGCCGTCCGGGTGGCCGGGGGGATGCCGCGGACCTGGCTGATCCTCTCGAGCACGGTCTCGGTCGCGGTGGGGGCGACGACACTCCTGCTCTCCCCCCAGACCGGGCAGGCGGTCAAGCTGGTCGCGCTGGCCCTGCTCAGCTTCCTGACGGTGTTCTCGTGCGTGCGCGGCAAACTCCCCGACCTCGGCGCCTGGCTCGTGGGTGGGACGCTCACCGCGTACGGCGCGTACTGCCTCGTGCGATTCGGCGCGCCGCTCCTGCGGGTGCAGCTGCATCCGTACGTCGAGATCGGGCTGTCCCGCAGCGTCGCGACGATCGTGGCGGCCGTGGCGGTCGGCATGGTCGCGTGGGGCATGATCGTGATCATCCGGCGCGCTCAGGGGCCCGATCCGACAGCGATCGTGAGCAACGAGACCCTCACGAACTGGATCGAGGCGCTTCTCGCCCAGCGCAGCGTCGTCCTCGCGATCACCGTGACGGTGCCGGCGCTCCCGCTGCATCGCGCCGCGTTCGGCCGGGCGTGGGCGCAGGCGATCGCGACGGCGGTGACGCGCGCGTCGGCCGACGTGCTGCCGACCGGAAGCGTGATCGGGCGGGCCGCCCCGGGCGCGCTCGTCGCACTTCAGTTCGGCACGAATTTCGACCTCGCCGCGATCCGCGCGACCCTGCAGGAGACCTACGAGAAGCTGCTACCCGCCCCGGCGCCCACGGACCCGCCCGACCTCGAGGTCGCGCAGCTGAACATCACGGCGACCTCCGACGTCCGCCGGTTCGCCCGACACGCCCGCTCGGCGGCGCGACGGGTGCTGACCTCTCAGGGAGTGTGAGCGTATGACCACGCCCGCGTCCCTGCCCGTCGGCACGCGCACGTACTCGATCTGGCTGTCCCAGCTGCTGCTCGCGATCGTCGTGGTGGTCATCGTGCTGCTCGTGCAGGCGCTCGCGCCCGAGACGCTGGGCATGTGGACCTTCACGGTCGGCGTCTCGATGATCGTGATCCTGACCGGACTCGCCCTCGCCGTGCCGTGGCAGAAGCTCCCTCGCTGGGCGGTGCTGCTCGTCCCGCTGCTGGACATCATCGCCGTGGGACTCATGACCCGCGACACCCCGATCGACTTCGCATTCCTGTGGGTGTTTCCGGTGACCTGGATCGCGTCGCACTTCCCGCTGTGGGCGACCGGGACGGCGCTCGGCACTGTCGCGGTGCTCGTGCTGCTCGAGGAGCTCGGGCATCCCGAGAACCCCAACGGCACGCTGCGGCTCATCATCATCACGCTCTCGCTCACCTTCATCGCGATCAGCACGCAGAGCGCCGCGCGTCAGACCCGGGCGTTCAAGCGGCTCCTGCGGCGCGAGGCGAACAAGCTCAACGAGACCCTTACCCGCTCGACCCGGCAGGAGCGCGAGCTGTCGCGGGTCCTGGGCTCGCTCGACGTCGGTGTGGTGCGCCTGTCCGCGGACGGCGAGATCGTCGAAGCGAACACGACGTACCGCGCGCTGTACGACATCGCCCCCGACGACCCGTCCTTCGCCCCCCGCGCGGTCGAGTACGACGGTTTCGAGGGGTCACCACTCAGCCCGACCCGCCGCCCGATCACCCGCGCGCGCCACGGTGAGCAGTTCGAGGACGAGCGCACGTGGCTGTTCACGACCGATCTGACCTGGCGGGCGCTCGCGGCGACGTCCATCCGGCTGCCGAACGATCAGGGGCTCTCCTCGGGTGACCGGCTCGTGATCGTGCACGACATCACCGCGATGATCAGCGCCGAGCGCGCCCGCGCGAATCTCGCCACGCGCGTCTCCCACGAGCTGCGCAACCCGCTCACCACGATCCTCGGCTTCTCCGACCTCCTGCTGGAAGACACCACCCTCCCCGACCCGACGCGCGTGCGCGTCGAGGCGATCACGTCGGCTGCCGAGCGCATGCTCACGCTCGCGAACGAGATCCTCGCGTCGGGCAAGCAGGCGCAGAAGGCCGAGGCGACCGTGACGAGCACCGACCTTGCGAAGGTCGTCGCCGATTCCGTGGAGTCGTTCATGCCGGCCGCCGAGACCGGCGGCATCCGCGTGGTCCTCGCCGTGTCCGATCATGTGAGCGTCCTCGGTGACGCGTTCCGCCTGCGCCAGGTGTGCGACAACCTGCTCAGCAACGCGATCAAGTACACGCCGAAGGGTGGGCGGGTCACCGTCGAGGTGTTCAGGTCGGGGCCGGAGGGCCCGTCGCGGGCGAACGGTCAAGCGATGCTCGTCATCAGCGACACCGGAATGGGCATGTCCGAGGACGAGCTCGAGCGCATCTACGAGCCGTACTTCCGCAGCGCCGCCGCCGAGGCGAGCTCGATCACCGGCACCGGGCTCGGCATGGGCATCGTCCGCTCGCTCGTGGCCGAGCACAAGGGCGAGCTGACGATGCAGAGCGCGCCGGGGCGCGGCACGGTCGCGACGGTGAGTCTGCCGGCCGAAGATGCGCCGGATGCCGGCCTCCTGGCCGACGGATCGTGGAGGGCCCGCACCGATGCTTGATACCGCGACCGCGACGATCACCACCGGAGACCTGGTGGTCGGGCTCACCGTGACGATGACGGTGTGCACCGCCCTCATGATCTGGGTGGGGCTGCTCGGACGGGCGAGCCGCGCCACGCTCCTGTGGACGTTCGCGTTCGGGCTCGGACTGCTCGCCGCCTACGCACTGCTCGCGACGGGCGCGGCGGGCGCCGACGTGCTCTTGCATCCGGTCGGACTAGGGTTCCTGTGCGGCATGCCGGCCCTGGTTTGGTCGGGTCTGCGCGCGGCGCAGGGCAAGCGACCGTACGCGTGGATCGGGTTCCTGCAGTCGGCCGCGTCGGTCGTGATCCTGTTGCTCACGACGAATGCCGACGCCGGTTTCGCCGTCTTCCGCTGGCTCTTCTTCGCGTCCGCGATCGGGGCGGTGCTGGGCGCGATCGAAGTGCTGCGGGGCGTCTACCGCGGGTCGCGATTCGGGATGCCGCTCGTCGTCGCCGCCGGGACCCTGCTGCTGCTGTCCGCGATCGGCGCGGCGGGGACCGTTGCGGGCTCGAACACGGCGACCGACCTGTTCTTCGTACGGGGCATCGTGATTGCGCTCACGATCTACGCGATCTGCGCGACCGTGAGCGTGCTGTTCCTCTCGAACCGCCGACCGGGCGCGCGCGACGCGCTCGAGGCGCTGGACGCGTACCTGCCCGAGTGGGCGATGCGCGCGATCGTGCGTGAACGTCTGCTGCGGGCTCGCGATCGTCGAGAGCAGTCCTGGTCGTTCGTCGACCTCCGGCTCGATGACGCGACCGATCTGCGCGAAGCGACCGGCGAGGCGACCTTCTCCGCGATGACCCGCCGGTTCGAGGGAATCGTCGCGGCGGTCTTCCCGGCCGAAGCCGACCTCTGCCGGGTCACGCCGGGTCACGTCACGGTGTTCGCGTCGCAGCCGGTGGGGGCGGTGCGAGAGTTCGTGCGGAGCATCCTGAACGAGGTTTCGCTGCCCGACGATCAGGCACCGACGAGCCTGCGGATCACGGCGAGCGCGGGCATCGTGACGGTTGACGTCACGACCGACACCTACGAGAAGCTCGCCGCGGCGGCGGCGGCTCAGACGGCCGCGGCACAGGAGGCCGGCGGCGATCGCTGGCGCCGAGCGGATGCCGATCTCTCGGCATCCTGATCGGGATCACTTCTGCGCGATCGCGACGGTGATCGTGTCGGTCGCGGTCTGCTTCGCGAAGTCGCTCGAGGTCGGCGTGGACTGCACGAGGTATTCGTAGGTGAACTCGAGCGAGACGTACGTGGCGTCCGCGGGGGTCGGGCCGACCGTGAAGGTCTGCGAGTAGCTGTACGGGTCGAGGACGAGGTAGCCCGGGTTCGTCGTGGCGCTGTCGACCTGGGCGCTCAGCGGATCGAAGGTCTCGGTCGCCGACTTCGGGGTGGCGATCATCGTCGCGCGCTGGAGGTAGACCTTCTGTCCGTCGTTCGGGGTGATCTGCGTGATCATCGAGAGGCTGACCGGCTTGAGGGCGTCGGCGGTCCACTTGTCCATCGTGAGCGTCGACCAGTAGTCGATCGAGATCGTGAGGGGCCCGGCGGTGAGGCCTCGTTCGGTCGAGCCCGACGAGAGGTCGTTCGGGACGGGCTGGGGCACCTCGGTGGAGGTGGGTGTGGGTGTCGGCGACGCGGTCGGCGTGACCCACGGCGGGGTGCTGCAGCCGGACAGGACGACGGCGAGTGCGGCGGCCGCGGCGAGCGCGGTCGTTCGTCGTGGAAAGCGCATGTGCGGCCCCTCTGTGCCCGAGTCCCCGAACGGGGTGATGTCAGCGGAATGTTGCGTCACCAGGCACCTGCGACCGGGTCCGGCCAGTCTATGTGTCAGCGGGGTGCGGCTTCGTGTCCCCTCTTCGGGGGACACCGAACGGGCATCGCCCCTGGTCGGACCGCTTTTCTGCGTCACCGTCGTGAAACATGCGATTCACGTAGGGTCGGTACGGTTCTTCTCATGAGCACCCCCACCATCAAGGCCGTGATCCCTGCAGCCGGTCTCGGCACCCGTTTCCTCCCCGCCACGAAGGCCATGCCGAAGGAGATGCTGCCGGTCGTCGACAAGCCGGCGATCCAGTACGTCGTCGAAGAGGCGGTCGCCGCCGGGATCGATGACATCCTCGTGATCATCGGCCGCAACAAGAACGCGCTGGCGAACCACTTCGACCGGGTGACGGAGCTCGAGCACACGCTCGAGGCGAAGGGCGACCACGGCAAGCTGGCGCGGGTCGTCGAGCCGAGCTCCCTCGCCGACATCCACTTCGTCCGGCAGGGCGACCCGAAGGGTCTCGGTCACGCGGTGCTGCGCGCGAAGAAGCACGTCGGCAATGAGACGTTCGCCGTGATGCTGGGCGATGACCTGATCGACGCGCGTGATCCGCTGCTGTCCCGGATGATCGAGGTGTCGCTCGGTCGTTCGGCGACCGTCGTGGCGCTCATGGAGGTGGACCCGTCGCAGATCCACCTCTACGGGTGCGCTGACGTGGACACGACGGACGAGTCCGACGTCGTGAAGGTGAAGGCGCTCGTCGAGAAGCCGTCCGCCGAGGAGGCCCCGAGCAACCTCGCGATCATCGGCCGGTATGTGCTCAAGCCCGAGATCTTCGAGGTACTCGAGAACACGGAGCCCGGCAAAGGCGGCGAGATCCAGCTGACGGACGCTCTGGAGGAGCTCGCCGCCGACGAGTCGATCGCGGGCCCGGTGCTGGGCGTGATCTTCTCGGGTCGCCGCTACGACACCGGTGATCGCCTCGACTACCTGAAGTCGAGCATCCTCCTCGCCCTGGATCGGGAGGACCTCGGTCCGGGTCTCGCCGGCTTCATCAAGGAGATCGCACCGACCCTCCCGGAGTGATTCTGTTGCGTGTGGTCGGTCGACCCCGGCACGTCTGAGGTGACAAGACCTGACCCCTTCGTCCGAGGTGCGCGCTCAAAGTGCCAGCCCGGGTCGCCTGACCGAGCTCGAGCCGACTCGAACCGACACTTCTGAACGTGACTCTCGCGGCGCAGTCCAGCCGCGTCGATGCAGGCGAGCCGCCCATCACCCTGCCAGCGCCACTCGCCGGGCTCACGCCGCCCGCCGCCCGACGCGCCCTCACGCCCTACGCGCCCTCACGCCCCTCCGACTCACGCCGCCCATCACCCTGCCAGCGCCACTCACCGGGCTCACGCCGCCCGCCACCCGACGCGCCCTCACGCCCCTCCGACTCACGCCGCCCGCCACCCGACGCGCCCGCCGGGTGGCGGCGGATCCCACGCCCACCTCACCGCGGACTTCGACTGCAGCGAAATGGGCTCCCCCGCCGCACCCGGTGGCCGATGCAGCAGGAACGGTCCCTTGCCGACCCGCACGATCCGCCATCCCGCGTTGTGGAGCAGCATGTGGTGGAACCGGCAGAGGAGAATCCCTGCCTCGACATCGGTCTTGCCGCCTTCCACCCATCGCTCGGAGTGATGAGCCTCGCAATAAGAGGCCTTCACGCGGCATCCGGGCCACAGGCAGCCCCCGTCGCGCACGGCGAGCGCCAGCTTCTGTCGCGGAGTGAACAGCCGCTGCTCACGACCCACGTCGAGCGGGTTGCCACACGAGTCGACGGCGACCTCGACGGCACCCACGTCGCACAGAGCCCGGTCGATCACCGAGCCGGCCAGCGCGTCGCCGCCGTCTTCGAGGTGACCGGTCGCGAGCATGCGGCCCAGAGCATCGCGGGGCCCGACGGCGTCTTTCACGACGACCATGCGGACTCCCGGCTGACGAACACCGAAGACATCGGATGCCGATGCCAGCGCCCCGGCACGGAACACGTCCGTGATCAGGTCGTACGTCAGCTGCTCGTTGGTTCGCGGATCGGCGATGAGTTCGTCGGCGGCGGCGCGCTCAGCGTCGCTCATGAACCGGGGTCCACCGCGGCGGGGTCGCAGCGCGGAGTCGATCACGGAAGTCCAGAAGGCGGCATCTTCGTCGGCGAAGTCGATCCGCGCGTGGTGCGCGCCGTCGGCATCGGTCCAGGTGCGCAACGAACGTGCCGCGAACCGTCGCGCCTGCCGCTCTTCCAGCCCCGCCGGATCCAGCGCGTCGCGCACCTGCCGGGCACGACGGGCAAGCTCTTCGACCTCGATGCCGTCGGATTCGGCGACCAGCTGCTCAGCGGCAAGCGCCCAGACCTCGCTCGAGGCCTCGAGGTCGGCGGGTGGCTCGCCCAAGCCGCGACGGATCGCATCGTGCTGCGCAGAGGTCAGCGACCCTCTGAGGAGAGCGCGGTCGAGCACGTCGTGCCAGCACGGCGCAGCCGCGACCACCGAACTTTCGTCCAGAGCAGCAGCCGCTTCGAGCAGCGCCTCACCCACCCGCACCGCGCGCACGGCATCCGCTCGCGTCCCACCGGAGATCGACTGCACGAGCGATACCGGAGTCGCATGACCCCGCACCGCGGCCGCTCCCGATTGCCCGAGTTCACGAGTCGATCGCTCGGCGACGACCGCGGCGCCGACGGCGATCAGACGGTCGGCATCATGCTTGATCGCCGACGCGATGGAGACGAGATCGACGACCGCATCTGTGCTCAACACCCGGATCGCGTCGAGCAGAGCCCGCCCCTCGGCATCCGTTCCGCCACACGATTCCAGCGCATTCACGCGCTGTTTCATGTCGCTGAGGATGCCCATGACTCATGGTTGCATCAACCCCCGACATTCATACACATGTGCGAATCTCCTGTGGATAACTCGCCGGCTGTCGCGGATGGGGAGGAACCGCGGACCGCCAAAGCTGACGGCCGAAGCTCACCGCTGACCGCGGACCGCGGACCGCGGACCGCCGAAGCTCACCGCCCGTAGTAGTACTCCACCGCGTCGCGGGAACCGACGACAAGGAGCGCGTAGAGCGCAAGCGGGACGATCACGGCGACGCACGCCAGTGTCACGATCAGCCGTCGAAGCACGAGGGGGGACTTCCGGTGTGGCACATCCGGCACGAAGCCGGGCCGGCGGGGGGACCGGCCAAGAAAGCCTACGCGGTCACCCTGAGAACGCCCACGCGGTCACCCTGAGAACCCCCGCGCGGTCACCCCGAGAACCCCCGCGCGGTCACCCTGAGAACGCCCGCGACGCCGCCGATCACCCCAGGTATGTCCCCGCCAGCGCGAGCACGACGAACGACGCGTTGAACACGACATGCACGAGCACGGCGGGCCAGATGCGCCCGGTGAGCATGACCAGCAGCCCGCACACCAGCCCGAGCAGGGCGAGCGAGAGGACCGCGTCGACGGCGAGCGCACCCGACAACGTGTGCAGCATGACGAACAGGCCGGTGCTCGCGACGACCGCGACGCCGCCCGCGACCACCGATCCGACGGGCCTGCGCAGCAGGCTGTAGAGCGACACGAGCACGACCGCGCGGAAGAAGAACTCCTCGATCACCGGCGCGATCACGACCGGCGCGAGCACGTCCGTGAACACGAACCCCGACGGCAGCGACCCGCCGATCGACGGGTATGACGGCAGCGCGCCCGTCCCGCCGGCGGCGACGGCGATCCATCCCTGAGTCATCCGAAGCAGGATGCCGAGCCCCACGCCCCAGAGCAGATCGACGAACCGGATCCGCAGCAACCCCGCCGGCCGCGCGCGGGTGAACGCCCACACGATGGGCACCAGCATCCCGAGCCACAGCACCGCGGTCGCGGCCATTCCGCCCGTGGAAGGCACGAGCACGGTGACGAGGGTGCCGAGCACGACGCCGAGTCCGACGCCG
>JASBUD010000193.1 GCA_030148105.1 Microbacterium sp.
CGCGCGGCGTCCGCTCGAGGACGGGGGCGGCGTACCCGGTCGCCGCGGCGATCGATGCGCTGGCCGAGCTCGCCGGCGGCACGCTGCTCGGGGGCGACAGCCCGGACGGGCTCCTCTGGGCGCTGGGCTCCACGCGTGCCGACGAGACGGTGATCCTCGCCGCGAACCTCGACCGGCGCGAGCGCGCGCTCACGATCCGGCTCCCCGACGGCCGGGACTCCTCGGTCACGCTCGGCCCCGCATCCTTCCATCGACTCACCGTCCCGCACCCCGAAGAGGACCGACCATGACCGACCACTGGCACGCCGAGCTCTGCGAGCACGTCCGCACGCACGCGGTGCAGATGACCCGCGAGCCGTCGGGCATCCTCCGCCACCCGTACATCGTCCCGAGCTCCCCCGACTCCCCGTACTACTCGATGGCGCTGTGGGACTGGGATTCGTGGTTCACGAGCGTCGTGATGGGTCAGGTCGAACTCGACACCGCCCAGCCCGGACTGTTCGGCGCGTTCGAGGAGGGGACGATCCGCAACTTCCTCGATCACACCGACCAGGACGGCGTCATGCCGATCCTGCTCAAGCCCGAGGGGCCTCTTCTGCACGGGGACCCGGGGCGCGCGGGCGGCTTCTCGCAGAACATGCACAAGCCTGTGATCGCCCAGCAGGCGGCGCTGTTGACCCGTCGACGCGGCAGCGCGGACTGGCTGGGTGAGGACGTCGCCGTGATCGAGCGCTTCCTCGAGCGCTATCTCGAGAGCCATGTGGACGCCGCCACCGGACTGGCTTACTGGCAGACCGACTTCGCCGTCGGGGTCGACAACGACCCGTCGGTGTACTACCGCCCGGATCGGAGCACCGCGTCGATCTATCTGAACGCGCTCCTGTACCGCGAGCTGCTCGCGTTCGGCTCTCTCCTGGAGGAGCTCGAGCGGGTCGCGGACGCGAACCGCTGGCGCGGACGCGCGGAGGACCTGGCAGAAGCCGTTCGCACGCACTTGTGGGACGAGCGCGACGGCACCTTCTACAGCGGCGATCTCGCGCTGCGCGAGATCGACCCGGAGGACTGGCTGCACCGTGGCGCGCCCCGCACGTGGTCCGTCCTCCTCCTGCGGATCGACAACTGGTCGAGCTTCCTGCCGATGTGGGCGGGCATCGCGACGCAGGCGCAGGCGGAGCGCATGCGCGAGAGATTCCGGGACACCCGGACGTTCCGCGCGAACTACGGGGTGCGCACCCTCTCCCAGCTCGAGCAGCAGTACAACCTGCGAGCTTCGAACAACCCGTCCAACTGGCTCGGTCCGGTCTGGGGCATCAGCAACTACCTGGTCTTCCGCGGGCTTCTCAAGTACGGCTTCGTGGATGACGCGCGCGAGCTCGCCGCCGACACGGTGCGTCTGTTCGGTCAGGATCTGCGGAGCACCGGCGGTCTGCACGAGTACTACCACCCCGACACGGGAGAGCCGATCATGACGAAGGGGTTCCAGAACTGGAACTTCCTGGTGCTGAACATGATCGCGTGGCTGGAAGGCCGCCCGGTCTCCTGGGAGTTCTGAGGCTAGGCTCCGATCCCCCCGAACCCCCGGGTGCTCGCGCGGATCACCAGGTCGGGTTCGAACATGCGGTGCGGTTCGGGGATCGCCACGCCGGCGATCGCGTCGAACAGCAGATCGACGACCGCGACACCGAAGCCCGCGTGCCGACCGCGCACGCTCGTGAGCGGGATGAGCGATGCCTCGGCGAACTCGTTGTCGTCGTACCCGACGATCGCGATCTCCTCGGGTACCGCGCTGCCGCCGAGGACCAGTTCGTGCATGATGCCGAGCGCGAGCAGATCGTTCACGGCGAAGATCCCGTCCGGGCGCGCGTCCCTCGGCCGCGCCATGAGCGACCGGCCGACCTCGTGACCGCCGGTCACGGTGCGGTCGGGCATGTCGATCACCTCGAGCGTCGCCGATCCGAACCCGCGCATGACCTCGCTGGCACCGGCGAGACGGTCGGCGACCTGCGGGATGCCGAGCGGACCGCCGACGAACGCGATGCGGCGGCATCCGACATCGAGAAGGTGGCGCATCGCCTGCCGACCTCCCGACACGTCGTCCAGCGAGACCGACGGCTGCTCGCTCGATCGCGCCGCCTGGCCGACCAGCACCGACGGGGTGCCGCGCTTACGGACCTGGGCGAGGCGGTCCTCGACCGGGACGTGCGAGGACATCAGCAGCCCCCGCACCTGGTGCTGCTCGAACACCTGGATGTACGCGTCCTCGCGCTCCTGACTGCGGTGGGAGTTCGCCAGGAAGACCGTCACGCCGCGCTCGCTCGCCCGTCGCTCCACGCTCTCGGCGATCTCGGCGAAGTAGGGATTGCTCACGTCGGGCGCGATGTAGCCGATCACGGTGCTGACCCCGAGACGCAGCTGCCGCCCGGCGTTGCTCGGGATGAACCCGAGCGAATCTATCGCCGCGCGGATGCGCTCCGCCTTGTCTCCCGAGACACGGTCGGGGTGGTTCAGATAGTTCGACACGGTGCCCACGGCCACGCCGGACAGCGCGGCGACGTCACGGATGCCGACTCTGGCCATGCGCGGACTCCCTCGCCGTTATTGAACGTCACTGTACCCGAGCACAGCGCCGCGTCCTGCCGGGCGCGACCGTTTCAATCACCGCGCCCGCCGACGCGACGGTGTTACTGTTTTGTGACGTTTCAAAAAGCGGTTGACACCGGATCCCGAGCACCATACGATCCATTTTGAAACGTCTCAATATCGAGACGTCACTTTCAAGGAGGAAATGTGTTCACAGCAGAAGGGCGGCGACTCCGTAAGCCGCTGATCAGCGCTGCAGCTCTCGTCGGCGCGGGCATCCTCGTGCTGGCCGGCTGCTCCGGCAGCGGCGGCGACTCCGGCGGCGGAGCCGAAAACCCGACCACCTTCGAGTTCCTCAAGAACGCGGAGAACACCACGACCGAGCCCATCCTGACCGCGCTCGCCGACGACGTCTGCTCGGCCGAGGAAGAGGCCGCGCCCCTGGAGGTCAACTCGATCCCGCAGGCGGACCTCGACGCCCAGGTGCAGCTGCTCGCCACTCAGGACGGTCTGCCGCCGATGTTCTCCGCCGGCGGCAACCCGGCCGAAGGCGCGAAGCTGTGGGAGGCGGGCTACCTCGTCGACTTCGACAAGGCGCTGACCGAGCTCGGTGTGCGGGACAAGGTGTCCGACGGCGCAGTCTCGACGATCGAGAAGCTGTACGGCGGTGCCTTCAACTTCCTGCCGTACCAGTACAACATCGAGGGGATCTTCTACAACAAGGCGATCTTCGAGGAGAACGGCTGGGCCGTGCCCGAGACGTGGGACGACCTCCTCACCGTCGCCGGCGAGGCCAAGGCCGCGGGCCTGACCGCATTCGCCGCGTCCGGCGAGCAGGGCTGGCCGCTGACCCGCCTCGTGAGCGGCTACATCTTCCGCTCGCTCGGGCCCGACGCGATGCAGGCCGTGGCCGACGGCGACGCGAAGCTCACCGATCCCGAGTACGTCGCCGCCGCGCAGCAGATCGCCGACCTCGGCGCTCAGGGCTACTTCGGCTCGAACGTCGCGTCGCTGGACTACGACGCCGCGACCAACGAGTTCCTCACCGGCAAGGCCGCGATGATCTACATGGGCAGCTGGCTGCTGGGCAACATCAACAGCGACGCGAACCAGATCGGCGCGGACAACGTCGGGTTCATGCCGTTCCCCGCCGTCGACGGAGGCGCCGGCTCGATCGACGAGTACCCGTCCAACGTCGGCCTGCCCGCCACGTTCAACGCGAAGACCTACGCAGCCGACAACAACGTGGGCGCGTGGCTGAAGTGCATCACCGAGAACTACGGCAACGAAGCGCTCAAGCAGGGCCAGATCACCGGCTTCGTCGCCGATGACACGAGCATCGAGCTGCCCGCGATCTCGCAGACGATCAAGGACACGATCGACACCTCGACTGACAGCGTCCTCTGGTTCGAGGCGCTGTTCAACGCGAAGGCCAGCTCGGTCTCGTCGACGAACGCGGCTCTCCTCGTCACGGGTCAGATGACCCCCGAGGAGTTCATGACCGCCGTCCAGGACGCGCTCGACCAGGGCTGATCGCCGCTCTCCGGTGCGGCGAGCCCTGCGCCGCCGCACCGGAGAGTCATCCTTCTCTCCGAGTCCCCGTCCCGCTCTCGAAAAGGCGCCCACCATGAAGTCCGTCCTCGGCGACCGCAAGGCGATCACGCTGCTGCTCACACCCGCGCTGCTGGTCTACACGCTCATCATCCTCGTCCCGGTCGCGTGGTCCTTCGGTCTCACGTTCTTCAGCGGCAGCGCCCTGGGCGGCTTCGAGTTCGTGGGGCTGGAGAACTTCTCCCGGCTGTTCTCCGACCCGTATGTGTGGGACGCGTTCTGGTTCACGATCCGCTACGCGATCCTCGTCACGCTGTTCCAGGTCGTCCTCGGCTATGGCCTCGCACTGCTGTACCACTTCGTCCTGCGCAAGTCGTCCGTTCTGATCCGCACCCTCGTGTTCTTCCCGGTCGTGCTGCCCACGGTCGCGATCGCGCTGCTCTACCAGAAGCTGTTCCAGTCGGCGCCCGTCGACGGGCTCGTCAACGAGCTGCTCGTCAACGTCGGACTCTCCTCCGTCGACTGGCTCGGCACCGGCACGACCGCGTTCGTCGTGATCGTGATCATGGACGTCTGGCGCTCCGTCGGCTTCTACGGTGTTCTGGTCTTCTCCGGGCTCCTCGACATCCCCGACGAGATCATCGAGTCCGCGCGCCTCGACGGTGCGAAGTCCTTCAAGCTCCTGCGCCACATCGTCTTGCCGATGTCGCTGCCGATCCTGTTCGCGTCGTTCATCTTCAGCATCAACGGCACGATCAAGGTGTTCGACTCCGTCTTCGCCCTCACCGGCGGCGGACCCGGCAACTCCACGACCCCATTGACCCTGTACATGTACCGCACGGCGTTCCAGTTCAGCGACTACGGCTACGGCTCGACGATCGCCCTCATGCTGACGGTGATGTGCCTGATCGTCACCCTGTTCATCTTCCGGTCCTCGCGTCGCGACCTGAGCGTCTGAAAGCCGACCCCTCATGACTTCGACTCTGCAGACGACCGCGATCCCCTCGCCCCGGGCGATCCAGACCCACTCCGGCGGGCCCGGCGCCGCATTCGTGCGCATCCTGAAGAAGATCCCGGCGTGGCTGACGATCGCGTTCCTGGTGATCGTCACCGCCTATCCGCTGTTCTGGATGTTCATCAACTCGCTCAAGTCCAACAGCGACTTCCTGAACAACCCGTCGTACGCCTTCCCCGAGGTGTGGCAGTGGTCGAACTATCCCGAGGCGTGGGTCACAGGCAACCTCGCCACGACGATCTCCAACTCGATCATCGTCACGATCCCCTCGCTCTTCCTGATCGTGATCCTCGGCACCGCCGCCGGGTTCGCACTGGAGATCCTCGTCTTCAAGGGGCGCGCGGGCATCCTGCTGCTGTTCCTGGCGGGCATCATGATCCCCGGTCAGATGATCGTCCTGCCGCTGTTCACCGCGTTCTTCCAGATCGGCATCACCGGAAGCTATCTGCCGATGATCCTGATCTACACCGCGTCAGGACTGCCGCTGACGGTGTTCATGATGGCCACGTACTTCCGGGCGATCCCCCGCGAGATCTTCGAGGCGTCCACGATCGACGGCGCCTCGATGATCCGCGCGTTCTTCTCGATCGGCCTGCCGATGATGCGCAACGCCGTTCTGACGGTCGCGATCGTGCAGTTCTTCCTGATCTGGAACGACCTGCTCATCGCGCTGATCTTCGGCGGCAAGAAGAGCCTCAACACGATCCAGGTCGGGCTGCTGAACTTCTCGGGCGAGTACGGCGCGATCAACTACGGCCCGCTGTTCGCCGCGATCTGCATCACCTCGGGCGGCATCCTGATCCTCTACCTCTTCCTGAACCAGCGGATCATGAAGGGCCTCGCGGCCGGCGCGGTCAAGGGATGACGCGGATGCCGGAACCCCTCGCAGACGGCACCGACCGGCATCCGTCACCGCCAGTCGTGCTGCGTCCGGAAGCCGAGACGATCCTGGATCTTGCGGGTCGAGATGAGCGATCCGTACTCGCCCAGGTCCTCCGCGATCGGCGTCCCCGGAAGCCACTGCTCGGCAAGAGTCCGCGAGGGGATCGCGTTGCCGGAGTCGGGGGCGGCGACGTTGTAGACCTCGAATCCGGGCTGCGCGGCGCTCACCGCGAGGGCGACCGCTGCGGCTCCGTCGCGGGCGTCGATCCACGAGCCGAGCAGATCGCGGCGGTAGACGGGGTCGCCCGCCCGCTCGAACGTGCTGTACGCGTCCGGCGCGACGACGTTCGTGAATCGCAGCGCGGTGATGGAGGACTCCGGGTGCCACCCTGCGAGTTGCGCGGCGATGGCCTCCTCGGCCACTTTGCCGAGTCCGTACGTGTTGAAGGCGCGCGTGTAGGTCTCGTCGACCGGCAGACTCGGCGGCGCCACCTCGAACGGGAAGCCCATCGCCGTGATGCTCGAGGCGAAGACGACGGTGCGGATGCCGGCCCGATGCGCCGCGAACAGCACGTGGTACGTGGCAGCCAGGTTGTTCTCGAACGTCGTGACGTCGGGGACGAGTCCGTTGACCGGAACGGCAGCCAGGTGCACGACCGCGTCGAGCCCCTCGTGTCGGGCGGTCACGCCGAGCATGGCGTCCAGGGTCTGGCCGTAGTCCGCGAGGTCGACGCGGGTGAAGCCGGGTCCTGGGGTGCCGGCGAGGTCGAACCCGATGACGTCATGCCCATCGGCTCGGAGTCGGTCCACGGTCGCCCTGCCCAGGGTTCCGCTGCTGCCGGTCACTGCGATGAACATCAGGAGGCCTCCGTGGTGCGGCGTCGCACCGGACGGACGGACCGCCGGCGACGCGTGGGATTGAAACGTAACAATCCTATTCCTCCCCGCGCACACGTGCGCATAGACTTGCTACTTGAAACGTTTCGAACTCACAGGAGAGTCCCATGACGGTCACGGTGTCCGCCCCCCGCTTCGAGCATCACCGAGAGGCGCTCGGCATCGGCGAGCCCCGTCCGCGGCTTTCCTGGGTCGTCGAATCCGCGCCGAGCGGGTGGGAGCAGACCGCCTATCGTGTCGAGGTCCATCGCGACGGGTCCGCGCGCAGCTTCGATCTGTCCTCTCCCGACCAGGTGCTCGTCGCGTGGCCGGACGATGCGCTGCGTTCCCGTGAGCAGGTCCGGGTGCGCATCTCGGTTCGCGGTCGCGACGGCGCGTGGAGCGTCCCCGGCGAATGGGCGACGGCCGAAGCGGGTCTGCTGCATCCGCTCGACTGGGCAGCCGGCCCGGTGGGCCCGATCTGGAACGAGAATCCCCAGACCGACACGCGCCGCCCTGCACTGGTGCGACGCGGGTTCGCGGTGCGGAGCGACCTCGTCCGCGCGCGTCTGTACGCGAGCGCGCACGGTCTCTACCAGGCCGAGATCAACGGCGTCCGCGTGGGCGATGACGTGCTCTCGCCCGGGTGGACGGTGTACCGCGAGCGCCTGCGCTACTACACGTACGACGTCACGGATCTCGTGACCGCGGGCGCGAATGCGATCGGCGCGTGGCTGGGTGACGGCTGGTACCGCGGGCGCCTCGGGTGGCGCGGCGGCTTCCGCAACCTCTTCGGCGACGACCAGTCCTTCATCGGACAGCTCGAGCTCACGTATGCCGACGGGACGCGCGAGGTCGTCGCGACCGACACGACCTGGCGCGCGGCGCCGAGTCCGATCATCTCGTCGAGTCTGTACGACGGCGAGGTGTACGATGCGCGAGCCGAACTGCCCGGATGGTCTCGCGCGGATTTCGATGACGCCGCCTGGGAGCGGGTGCAGTTGCGGCGCCGCGATCCCGCGACTCTCGTCGCCCCGACCGGCCCGCCGGTACGGGCGACCGAGGAGGTCGCACCCGTCCGCGTGATCACGACGCCGACCGGTCGGCGGATCCTCGACTTCGGGCAGAACCTGGTCGGTGTGGTGCGCCTGCGGGCCACGGCGCCCGCGGGGACGACGGTGACGCTGCGGACGTCCGAAGTGCTGCAGGACGGCGAGCTGTACACGCGGCCCCTGCGCGACGCGAAGTCCACCGACGTCTACACCTTCGCCGGGCGAGCGGGCGGCGAGGAATGGGAGCCGCGCTTCACCTTCCACGGCTTCCAGTACGTCGAAGTCGACGGGTGGCCCGGCGACCTCGAGGCCGACGCGGCCTCCGGCGCGCTCGTGGCTCGCGTGCTGCACAGCGATCTCGAGCGCACGGGATGGTTCTCGTCCTCCGATCCGCTCCTGGACCGCCTGCACGAGAACATCGTGTGGGGCATGCGCGGCAATTTCGTCGACATCCCCACCGACTGCCCGCAGCGCGACGAGCGTCTCGGCTGGACGGGCGACATCCAGGTGTTCGCGCCTACCGCGTCGTTCCTCTACGACTCTTCGGGACTCCTCACCGGGTGGCTGCGCGACCTCGCCGCCGAGCAGCTGCCCGACGGAACGGTGCCGTGGTTCGTGCCGGTGATCCCCGCCGACACGATGTGGACGCCGCAGCGGCCCGGTGCCGCGTGGGGCGACGCCGCGACGATCGTGCCATGGACCCTGTACGAGCGCTTCGGAGACGCGGGCGTGCTGCGCGACCAGTTCGACAGCGCACGGGCCTGGGTCGATCTGCAGAGCGAGATCGCGGGACCCTCACGCCTGTGGGACACCGGCTTCCAGCTCGGCGACTGGCTCGACCCCGCCGCACCTCCGCAGGATCCGGCGGATGCCCGCACCGACCGGCACCTGGTCGCGAGCGCGTACTTCGGGCTCTCCACGCGCCTGGTCTCGCGGATGGCCGACGTGCTCGGCGAGCGCGAGATCGCCGAGCACTATGCACGACTGGCCGATGAGATCGCCGAGGCCTTCGTCGCC
>JASBUD010000194.1 GCA_030148105.1 Microbacterium sp.
CGACCTCGGCACGAACCTGCTCGACGGGCCGTACCGGCTCTCGAACCTCGCCGTCGCGTACCGCGAGTCGATGAGCCGCAACATCGTCGGCGAAGTCGTGATCGCCGACTTCGCCGCCTACAGCCCGAGCCTCGGCAACCCCGCCGGGTGGGCCGTGACGCCGATCGCGGTGGACGGCGAAGTGAAGGGCGCTCTGGCGATCGAGCTGCCGATCGACCGGATCAACGAGGTCATGACCGCGGACGGCGAGTGGCGCATCAACGGGCTCGGGCAGACCGGCGAGACCTACCTCGTGGGGCGCGACGGGCTCATGCGGTCGATCTCGCGGCAGCTGATCGACGACCCCGACGGGTACGCCGACGCCGCCGTGTCGGCCGGGCTCTCGCCGACCGCGGCCGAGCTCAGCGTGCAGAACGGCAACACCCTGCTGCAGCAGATCGTGAGCGGCGCCGCTGTGACCGCCGCGCTCGCCGGCGACAGCGGCACGATGCTCGAGAGAAGCTACCTGGGCCGGGACTCGCTGACGGCGTTCGCTCCGCTGAACGTCGGCGGGCTCAACTGGGTGATCGTCGCGCAGGAGTCCTCGGCCGAAGCCCTGGTGCCGGTCGAGGACTTCACCCGCAATCTGATCCTCTCCACGGCCGGGATGATCATCTTCGTGTGCCTGCTCTCGCTCGTGCTCGCGCAGGTGTTCGTCCGGCCGCTGCGGCGGCTGAAGACCGCCGCCCGGCGGATCGCCGCGGGCGAGGAGGGCGTGCAGGTGGAGGCCGGATCCTCCGACGAACTGGCCGATGTCGCGAGCGCGTTCAACGACATGAGCCGGAGCCTGCAGGTGAAGTCGAACCTGATCGAAGAGCAGGAGAAGGCGAACGAGCGGCTCATCCTGTCGTTCATGCCGGAGGGGATGGCCGACCGCTACAAGCACGGCGACGAGGCGATCACGCAGGAGAACGAGGACGTCACGGTGATCTTCGCCGACATCGTCGGCTTCGAGGAGATGGCACTTTCGATGACGTCCGAGGAGGCGGTCGCGAAGCTCAACGACCTGATCCGCACGTTCGACGAGGCTGCCGAGCGGTTCGGGGTCGAGCGGGTGCGCACGACCCGGCAGAGCTATCTCGCGAGCTGCGGGCTGGGCACCCCGCGCGTGGACAACGCCCGTCGCGCGGTGGAGTTCGCGATCGAGCTCGACACGATCCTCGAGCGGTACTCCGCGCAGCAGGGCGTGAAGCTCGACCTGCGCGCGGGGTTGGACTCGGGCCGGGTCACGAGCGGACTCATCGGTCGCGCGCGGGTCGTCTACGACATGTGGGGGGATGCCGTGAACCTGGCGTTCCGGGTGCAGGGCGACTCCGATGAGCCGGGCATCTACATCACGCAGCGCGTCGCGGACCGCATCCCGGACACCGTCCCGATCACGCCGGCCGGTGACGTGTCGACGCAGAGCGGGACGCAGCGGGTGTGGCGGGTGGAGTCGAACGTGCCGGTGCCGGAGGCGTCGTGATGGCCGACATCGTGTCGCAGCCGTGGTTCTGGCCGGCGGTGATCGTCTCGGTCGGACTCCCGCTCGTGCTCATCGCGCTCACCGAGATGCACAACGCGATGGCGCGGCGGGGGTCTCGCGCCGCGCCGATCGTGCTCATGGTCCGCAATTACCTCGTGCCGGTCGCCGGTGTCCTGGTGCTGCTGAGCCAGCCCGGCGCCTGGGAGGGCGAGGGCACATGGCCCAAGGTCATCTGGACGATCTTCGGGCTGCTCGTGATCGTCGTCACGATCAACGCGATCAACCACCTCGTCTTCCACCGCGGGGAGAAGGGGTCGTGGCGCGACCGGTTCCCGTCGATCTTCAGCGACCTCATCCGGTTCGTCTTCATCGTGGTCGGCATCGCGCTGCTGTTCTGGTGGGTGTGGGATGCCGATGTCGCGGGCGTCTTCGCGGCGCTGGGCATCACGTCGATCATCGTCGGACTCGCGCTGCAGAACGCGGTCGGGTCGATCGTGTCCGGACTGTTCCTCATCTTCGAGGCCCCGTTCCAGATCGGCGACTGGCTGGAGACCGGTGGGACGCGCGGGCAGATCATCGAGGTGAACTGGCGGGCCGTGCACCTGGACACCGGCAACGGCATCCTCGTGATGCCGACCGCCGAGCTCGCCGAAGGGTCGTTCACGAACCTGTCGCGCAGCCCCGAGCCGTACGCCGCGTCGGCGGAGTACACCTTCGCGACCGACGACCCGCCCGCGCGGGTGCGGGCGCTGCTGGTGGAGGTCGCCCGTGACATCCCGCTCGTGTCGCCCGACCGCGAGCCGGGCGTCACGACACTCGACGGCGCGCGTTACCAGATCTCGATCCCGCTGACCTCACCGGGCGATCACGGCGGCGTGCTCGACGCGTTCGCGACCCGGCTCTGGTACGCCGCGCGGCGGGCGGGGCTGCACCTGGACGGCGACCTGACCGACGAGTGGAACTCGGCGAGCAGACTGCAGGACGCGCTGCACGAGATCGCGCCGATCCTGAGCCTGCGTCCCGCGGAGGCCGAAGCGCTCGCCAGTACCGCGCGGCTCGAGCGGTACTGCCAGGGCGAGGTGATCCTGCGCCCCGGGATGATCCCGATGGCCACGCGGTTCATCCTCGCCGGGCGCGTGATGCTCGGCATCCCGAGCGATGCGGGGTTCATCCAGGTGACCGAGCTCGGACGGCACGACGCGGTCGGGCTCACGGCGCTGACCCGGACCGAGACGATCTCGCGTGCGATCGCGCTCAGCGAGCTCGAGGTCGTCGCGATCCCGGTGCGGGCGCTCGATGACGTCGTCCGGGCGCACCCGGTGCTCGCGCGCGAGATCGTGCGCGAGAGCGAGAACCGCGTGCGGCTGGCCCGCAGCGCGATGGATGCCGCGGGGGAGCGGCTCGCGCCCGGTCGGAACGTCTTCGGCTGACGGGCACCGGCGTTCCCGCGAGAGGGCAGATATGTAGGGTCCGCGCGGCGTGTTGCCCGACAAAAGTGCCCTCTCGCGAGCGGCAGGGGGGTCAGGGCAGGCCGGCGGAGACCCAGGACTGGAGTTCGGAGACGAAGCGTGCGCGCGAGAACGCGAGCGTGCGCGGACGGAACGCCCGGGCGTCGAGCGCCGTCGCCCGTTCGACGAGGGTCAGCCAGTCGGTGCCGCGATGCAGATCCGCGGTGACGCCGCCGCCGACGAGCGAGATGCTCTCGTGCACGCCGCCGGCGCTGTGCCCGATCACCGGCGTGCCCACCGCCATCGCCTCGACCGGCATGATGCCGAAGTCCTCGACGGCGTGGAAGACGAACGCGAGCGCGCGGGCGTACAGGGCGCGAACGAGGGCGTCCGAGGGGGCGATCACGAACGTGACGTCGACCCGCCCGGACGCCGCGCGGGCGCGGAGCGCGGCTTCGTCCGGCCCCTGACCGGCGATCACGACGGGCAG
>JASBUD010000201.1 GCA_030148105.1 Microbacterium sp.
GAACGCCACCGCGATGTAGAGCGTCCGCGGCACGGGCTCGGTCCAGAACGCGAACCAGTACCCGCCGGGCCCCGTGAAAGACAGCGCGAGAAGCGCGAGGATGCATCGCAGCACGATCACGCCGCCGACCGCGGCGATCACGGGCCACGGCGAGCGGCGCCCGACCAGAAGGCGCACGACGAGCGCGAACACGAGCCACGCGCCGAGGGTGAGCGCGAGGTGCGTCCACGAGAGGAACGACGTCTGCACCGCACGCGTGCCCACGAGGAGCGCGGCCGGGATGCCGATCAGCAGCACCCGGTCCGTGCCGAGCATCCCGAGGGTGGACTCCCGCGCACGCCACGGGCGGGTCGCCCCGAGCCACGCGGCACGTGCCGCCGCCGCACCCGGCCGGCGGACGAGGCGGGTGCGCGAGGACACCATTCCGATCACGAGCCACAGGCCGGCCAGGAGCAGGAGCACACGCGCGGTCCACGCCATCGCGAGGTCGCGGTCGGCGCGCTGCACCCCGAGCTCGGCGGCGGTCAGGTTGAAGGCCGGAAAGTCGATGTCGCCGGCGTAGGTCTCGACGTGCTGCGCGGCGAGCGCCTCGAACCCGTCGCGGTCGGACTGCCACGTCGCGTACGCGTCGGGAGAGAGCGTGTCGTGCCACTGCGCCTGGTGCAGGATCATCGCCCGGTACGAGGTCAGAAGCCGTAGCACGTCCACCTCGTAGTCCATCGTCCCGGTGAAGGCGTCGCGCAGCGACGCGTCGCGCCAGGTAGCCGGGTCGGTGGAGGAGATCAGGTCGCGCATCGTCTCGGCATCCGCCACCGCCTGCGCACCGCCCGCGATCGCCGCATCGATGTCTCCGCCCGTGGCGTCGCGCGAGATCGCATAGAGGACATCCAGCACGGCGGAGTCGCCGGTGAGGATGTCCCACTCGAAGATCCACATCATCGGCGGAGGCTCGAGACCGATCGCGAACACCCGCTGCTCGGCGAACGGCTGGATGTACATGCCCTGCTCGATCGCCGGTCGCGAGAGCGTCATCGCCCCCACGATCGCGTCGACGGTCGCCGGGTCCCCCGAGAACCACTGCCGCGCCCAGTCCTGCAGTATGCGGGCGACATCGGCGTCGGGGTCGCGGGCGAGGTCGGCCGCGAGCACCGTGTTCAGTTCGTAGAGCTGCCAGAACCCGGCCTTCAGGTAGAGCGTCATGGGTCCCGCCCGCCAGGGGCCGCCGTCCTGCGTCCAGGTCCATACGCCCTCGATCTTCGGATTCGCCGCCAGCATCTCCTGGAGCGCGAACTGATACTGCGTGCCCAGGTCGTTCGGGAACGCGCCGAAGTTCTCGAACTCGCGGCGGCTCTGGAACTCCACGATGCGCCGCTGGTCGCCCTGGGCGAGCGTCGTGTTCAGCGGCAGCCAGCTGTAGAAGTCGCCGAGCGTGTACTTCGTGGACACGATGAGGGCGGGCGAGTCGATCCCTCCGAGCACCGCGTCGTACGAGGCGTCGCTCGTGTGCATGTCGCCGACGGCGCCGACCCCCACGCTCCACGAGCGGAAGATCACCTCGCGGTCCGCGCCTTCGGCCTGCGCGGTGAGCGTCTGCAGCATCGCGCGGACGGCGTCGACCGAGGTGACGGCGAGCTTCGAGTACACGTCCCAGCCGTCGACGTCGTACACGCGGCCGGCCTCGCCGATGCGGATGAGGACGCCGTCCAGGGCGGGCTCCGCGGCGTACAGCTCGTCGAGGCCCGCGGCGTAGACGTCCCAGAGGTCGGCGTTCTCGGTGTCCAGCGACCCGAACCGGTCGGTCAGGTACTGCTCGAGCGGCGTCGTGAGGGTCAGCATGTCGGTGCGGAGGAACACCTTCACGCCGAGCTCGTCGGCGCGCTCCCACATCGGAGCGAACGCGTCGCGCAGCGCGAGCGCCTTCGCGCGATGGTCGTCGCCGGCCGCATAGACCTGCATGTCGTCGAACGTGAGGAACTCGACGAGGCCGGGGAAGGCGACCGCGTTGTACCCGTTCGCGAGCGAGTGCCGGAGGAACGCGTCGAAGTCCGCGTACGCGTCCGCGAGCGACTCCTGATCGATATAGGGCGCGTCGGCGAGGATCACGTCGGCGAACGCCTTGGACGCGTGCGAGTAGTCGGTGCCCGCCTCCCACTCCGCGGGGTCCGGCTCCACCGCGACCGCCCCCATGTCCACCATGCGCAGCGGCAGTCGCGAGCTCACGGTCTCCCCCAGCTGCTCGGCCACCGACCGGCCGGCCCGGATCTGCGCGGCGAGGTCGTACACGCCGCGGACGGCTCCGGCCTCCCCGGCGGCCTCGACCCGCAGCGCATCGGGGGTTCCGGTCAGCTCGTACGTCTCATCGGCGGGGTCGCCCGCGCCGGTGACGACGGTCAGGGATGCCGCGCCCGCCGTTCCGGATGCCGCGGCGGCGGCATCCGAGAGGCTCTCGAGGGCGACCCGCATGCGCTCGGTGTCGGGCGCCTCGACCTCGGTGAACTCGGGCGGCAGCACGACCGTCGCCGAGGCGGGGGCGACGGGGGCGGCGGGCGTCATCTGCGCGGACGGTTCGGTGCGGATGCCGAGCGCATCGCCCAGGACCACGCCGACGCCCGCGCCGAGCGCGAGGAGCACGATCGCGGTGACGACGGCGAGGATCCCCCGCCGTGTCGCCTGCGCCATCCCCTCATCCTAGATCTCGGCACTGCGGGGCTTTCGGGGTGGAGGAGTCAGCCGAGGATGCCCTCCCCGATGAACCCGCCCGGCGCGCAGCCCGGCGGGAGGGCGAAGACGGAGGACCCGATCGGGGTCGTCCACTCGTTCAGGAGGTCAAGTTCGTCCAAGCGCCTCTGGATCGGGGTGAACTGCCGCGCCACGTCCCGCTGGTACGACCCGAAGATGAGCCCCGAGTCCGAGATCGCGCCGCCGGTGCCCGCAAGGTCGTAGTTGTACGAACGGCGGAAGATCCGCTCGTCGGGGTCGTCGCTGCGCGCGCGGCGGAGGTGCGAGAAGTCGGCGATCACCGGGAAACCGAGCGGGGTCGTCGCCGCGAAGTCCGGTTCGTCGCGCTCGTTCACTCCGGTCAGCGGCGCCCCGTTCGCGAGCGTGCGCCCGACGGACTGCTCCCGGCCCGAGCGGTCGAGCCGGTCCCACGTCTCGAGGTTCAG
>JASBUD010000209.1 GCA_030148105.1 Microbacterium sp.
GGCGCGCGTGTCGCAGGCGTCGCGGAAGACGTCCTCCTCCTCGTCGGCGAGAGCGGCGGCGACGCGCAGGCGGAAGCGGAACTCATCGAGCGATTCCTCGCTCAGCGCGTCGATGGTCTCCTCATCGCGCGCATGTACCACCAGCGCATCGAGCGTCCTCGCGTACCCGATGAGGTGCCGGTCGTCCTCGTCGACGCGGCTCCCTCGCCGGGGTGGCACGTCGACGCCGTCGTGCCCAATGAAGCGCAGATCGCGGCCCTCGCATGCGAGCCGCTGCTGAGGGCGGGGCACCGGGACATCGCCTATGCCGGCACGACGGAGTCCCGTGCGGCCCACGCGCGGCTCGCGGGGGTCCGCAGCGCTCTGGGAGATGCCGGCATCGGTCTGCCGGCGAACCGTCTCACGGAGTGCTTCGCGGATGCCGCGGGCGGGCGCGCCGCCGGAGCGGAGCTGCTCGACCAGGAGCTTCCGCCGACGGCCGTCATCTGCTTCAACGATCAGGTGGCGATGGGCGTCATGCAGGCCGCGGCGCGGCGCGGGCTGCAGATCCCGCGCGAGCTGTCGATCGTCGGGATCGACGATCTGCATCCGGTCGCGGACGCGCTCGACCCGGGCCTCACGACGATCGCGCTCCCGCACGCGGAGATGGGCGCCTGGGCGATGGAACGGCTCCTTCGCCGGATCGACGGCGCTCCTGCGGTCGGGATCCTCGAGCAGCTTCCCGGCTGGCTCGTCGAGCGCGGCTCCGTGGCCGCGCCGATCCGCTGAGGTGGCGGCTCCCTCCCGCGCGCACGGGACGGGAGCCGCCGGTCCGATCAGCGGGCGCGCATCCGCTCGATCGCGGCCACCCGCAAGGGCGTGATCGTGATGTCGCGGGCGGTGACCGCACCGCGCGGCGCCTCGATCGACAGTCCCCGCTCTCCGGGCGCACCGAACGTGGCGGTCGTCAGCGCGGCTCGCCCGTCTTCGGCGAATACCTCGACCGATGCCACGTCGACCACGATGTCCAACCGCACCCGGCCGTCGTCGGCGGCAACCCCCGCCGTCCGGATCGTGCGGTAGGCCTCCGGCATCCCCTCCGCGACGGCGTCCGCGTCACGGGCGACGAACACCGTCCCGGTATCGAAGTCGTAACCGACCGTGGTGAAGTGGCCCTGCCCCGTGTGCAGCTTCACCCGCGCCTCGCCGGTGCCGTCGTCTGCGGTGAGCTCCAGGCTCAGACGGTACGCGTCCGACTCCGGTGCCGGCAGGTCCACCGCGGATCCGGCATCCACGACGGTGTCGTCCACGCCGGCCGGCACTCCTTCCAGCTCTCGCAGCTCGTCGGCCGGGGCGGAGCGGAGGGTCGCCCGACCGTCGTCGGAGACCAGACGGATGCTGCGGATGAGCGAGTCCGAGCCGCCCTGCCAGTCCTCGGTCGGGAACGATCCGGCGTAGGCCCAGTTGTTCATCCAGCCGATGCTGTACCGCTGCGAGAGTCGCTCGTCCGGCGTCAGCCGCGGGTCGTCCCACGTGACCGCCGCGTAGAAGTCCGCTCCTCGATCGAGCCACTGATGATCCAGGTCATCGGCGATGAAGCGCTCGCCGTCCCACGTGCCGGTCCAGTAGACGGTGCCCGTCGTCATGCCTTCGGCGGCGCCGTTCGCCCCCGCCAGCAGCACCCACCGGATCTCACCGGTGTCGCCGTCGACGGCCATCGGGAAGAGATCGGGGCACTCCAGCACGCCGAGGTCCGTCGTGACGAAGTCGGACCGGTAGGTCCACGAGCGCAGATCGGGGGAGGTGTAGAAGCCGATGCGGTCGTGTTCGGCCAGGGCCATCACCCAGTTCCCGGCTGCGTCGTCCCAGAACACGCGCGGATCGCGCCAATCGGCGACACCGGGATTGTCCATCACCGGGTTGCCGTCATAGGAGTCGAACGTGTAGCCGCCGTCAGTGGAGAAGAAGAGCGACTGCCGCTGCACGCCGTCGGTCTGCTGGGTGACGAGCGCGATCACCGCGTCCTCGCCGAAGCCGGCCGTGTTCTCATGGTCGACCACGGCGGTCCCGGTCCAGATGTCGCCGAGGCCGTTCGTGTACTTCTCGATCGCGATGCCTTCATCCGTCCAGTGGACGAGGTCCGGTGAGGTGGCGTGGTACCAGGCCGTTCCGTTCCCGTCCGGGTGGTCGGCGTTGTACAGGTAGTAGTAGTGCCAGACCCCGTCGAGGAAGAACGGCTTCTGGGGGTCGTTCATCCAGTTCTCCGCGGGCGTGAAGTGCACCGCGGGCCGGTGTGTCGACCAGTCGGCCGGGCGCTCGAAGCCGGAGGAAGAGGTCTCGGTGGGATCGGGTCGCGCGCCGGGGTCGTCGTCCGAGGCCGGCGGGAATGCCAGGATCACCACGACCGCGACGGCGATGGCCGCGATCGCGGCGACCACGAGTGCGGGCAGGAGCCGGCGTCGGGCGGCGCGGTGGGCGTCGTGGGTGTGCATGCGGAAGAACTCCTTGCGTCGTGGCGGGGGCGTTCACGTCGAAAGGGTGCCCCGACCGCCGTGGCGGCGGTCGGGGCACCTCCGCTGCTCAGTCTGCGTACTTCGCGAGCATCTTCTCGACGAGCGCCTTCAGCTGAGGCGACAGCGGCTTGCCCGCCAGGTAGGCGTCCAGCTTCGGACCGAGGACCTTGCGCACCTTCTGCACCGCCTCATCCGAGAGCACCGCGCCGTACTTACCGTTGGTCAGCAGGTGCTTGTTCGCGGGGATGTCGGCCCAGCCGCCGAGTCCGCCGTCACCGTACGAGTAGTCGACGGCCGTCCTGGTCGGGTCTCCGTCCACCCCGATCTGCATCTTGACGGTCGGGGCGAGGGTGCCGCCCCGGACGAAGTCGTCGTGCGTGCCGATCGTGTCGATGAACGACTGCACCAGTCCGCCGGGCATCACGTAGTGCGAGTACGCCTGGAAGTGACCCGGGTGCTGGTTGAAGTCGGGAGCGAACGGCTGACCGCCCCAGAAGTTCAGGTTCGTCGGGTTGCCCAGGGCGAGACCCGAACCGCCGTTGAGCGGCTGGTAATCGCTGCGGATGCCGTCACCGACGAAGCCGTAGACGCCCTCGGGGCCGTCCAGGCCCGCCGCGAACGTGCCGCGGTGGCTGATCGTGAACAGGTATGACTTGCCGTCCTTGAAGTAGATCTGCGGGCGCTCGGTCTGGTCGGTGACGCAGTTCGCCGACAGGATCGGCGGGAGGAACTCCCACTCGGTCAGGTCGTCGTTCTTGGCCTTCGCCAGTCCCACGTTGCCGATCTGGTAGGTCGCGCCGGAGGCGTTGACCTGGTCGACCGTCTCGGCGAACGGATCACCGGGCTGGTAGCCGAGATCCTCTTCCGTGCACACGGCCTGTTCCCGCGGCATGGCCGAGTTGCCCTCGAACACCATGAAGGTCTCGCCGGGGTGCGCCGGGTCCTCGAACGTGAAGGGGTCGCGGAAGTTGAAGAACTCGTTCTGCTCGCCGGTCTGGTAGTAGGTGCCGTCCGCCTGCAGCAGGTCGGTGACGGTGTCGAACCCGGTGAGCGTGACCCCGGACGGGCTCGCCTGTACCTTGCCGACACTCAGCGCGAGGCGCGGGTCGTACGGCTTGATGTTCGAGCCGTCGGGATTGCGGTAGAAGGCGACGTCGGTGAAGAAGAGCTTGATCTCTCCGTCCTTCGACACTCGTGCGGAGCCCGACCACTGGGTCTGGTGGCTGAACGACTTGTCTTCGAAGATCTCGCCGGTCACGCCCTCGTCGAAGACGAGCCCGCCGTAGGTCCAGCCGCCGTTCTCGGGTCGCTGGTCGGCCGGAAGCCCCGCGGGGCGATAGAAGTAGCCGATCTTCGCGAAGACGTGGCGGTCGTCGAAGCCGAGGCTGCGATCGGCGACGAGCGAGAAGATGATCTCCTGCCCGTTGATCGAGTACTGGTTCGCGTCCTCGTCGGTCAGCGGCCAGGTGTCCCACACCCAGACCTCTTCATTGGACATGTCGGGGAAGTCCTGGGGAACCGTGGGCATCGTGACGTCGGCGGGCATCGAGTTCTCTCGCGATCCGGCGGTGGGGTCGCTCAGTCGCTCGAGCTGGCGAGCATCCGCGCGGGTCCACTTCGCGGTGAAGTCGTCCTCGGGCGCATAGGCCTGCTGCGTGTGGGTGGTCGGCTCGGGACCATCCTGCAGGTCCGGGAGCGCGGTCGCGGCGGGGGTCGCGCCCGCGGCCGCCGGGACCCCGACGAGTGCGCAGGCGACGAGCGCTCCGGTGGTGATCGTGCCGGTCAGCAGGCGGCGGGACCGCCTGAAGGGAGTAGCCATGGATGGGCTCCTTTGGGGGAAGGGAAGCGGTGAGAACATGATGCAAATCGATTTGCATCACCCTTCGAGAGTGACATATCTCCGCGACGTCCGCACGTCGGATGTCGTTCCGGGTGGGCGGAAAGAGGTCTATCCGCCCACGGAAACGTCCCGGTCAGCGGCTTCTTCGCGTCATCGCGTCAGGGCGTCGGGGCGTTCCAGTTCAGCGACTCGATGTAGCGCAGGAGCACGCCTTCGCGCAGCGCCCACGGTGAGACCTCGAGCTCGTCGACGTCCATGATCTTCATCGCCTGATGAAGGACGACCGCGCCCGCGACGATCTGGAACGTGCGGTCCGCGGTGATCCCGGGCAGCTCCTGCCGCGTCTCGGCGGGGATGCGCGCGAGGCGCGGGATCCACGCCTTCAGCTCCTTGCGCGGCAGGATCATCTTCTCGATGCTCGACCAGCCCGGCGCCGGGTATCCGGCGAGCTTCGCGAGAGACCGGATGGCCTTGGACGAGCCCACGACGTGATCGGGACGGGGGAGCCTCGCGAAGCGCCCGGCGACCGGCTGGAGCACGCTCGCGGCGTGGGCGCGCAGCGCGTCGATCGCATCGGGACCGGGCGGGTCCTCGGGGAGGAACTGCACGGTCATGCGCCCGGCGCCGAGCGGGACCGACTCCGCGGCATCCGGAAGCTCGTCGGCCCCCGCCGCGATCTCGAGCGATCCGCCGCCGATGTCGAACAGCAGGATCTGCCCCGCCGCCCACCCGAACCAGCGCCGCACCGCGAGGAACGTGTACCGCGCCTCGGTCTCGCCGCCGAGCACCTGCAGCTCCTGTCCGAGGGCCCCTTCGATTCGGGCGATCACCTCGGGGCCGTTCGTCGCCTCGCGGACCGCAGAGGTCGCCGTCGCGAGCAGCTCGTCGACCCCCTCGGCCTCGGCCGTTCTGCGGGCTTCGGCGACGGCATCCACGAGCGCGCGCACGCCCTCCTCGGTGATCGCGCCGTCCGCGTCGAGGTACCGCATGAGCCGCAGCACGGTGCGCTGGCTCGTCGTCGCGAGCGGGCGGCCGCCCGGGTGGACGTCGGCGGCGAGCAGGTGGACGGTGTTCGAGCCGATGTCGAGGACTCCGAGGCGCACGGATCACAGGCTAGCGGCACGTGCCCCGATACGATGTCTCCGATGTCCGTCGACGCCGCCGCCCCCGCCCCCTCGCTGTACCGCGAGATCGACCGAGCGGAGTGGGCGCGCCTCGCGGCGGACATGGCGCAGCCGCTCAGCGAGACCGAGATCGTCCAGATCCGCGGCATCGGCGATCGGCTGGACATCGCCGAGGTCCGCGAGGTCTATCTGCCCCTCAGCCGGCTCCTCAGCCTGTACGCGAACGCGACCCAGCGCCTGGGCGCCGACACGAGCGCGTTCCTGCGCGATTCCGAGACCACGACGCCGTTCGTGGTCGCGGTCGCGGGGAGCGTCGCGGTCGGCAAGTCCACGATCGCGCGGCTTCTGCGCGAGCTCATGAGCCGCTGGCCCGGCACCCCGCGCGTCGAGCTCGTCACGACCGACGGCTTCCTCTATCCGAACGCCGAGCTCGAGCGCCGCGGACTCATGGAGCGGAAGGGCTTTCCCGAGTCCTACGACCGCCGTGCGCTCGTCCGCTTCCTCACCGAGGTCAAGAGCGGCGCCGCCGAAGCGCGGGCTCCGTTCTACTCGCACATGCGGTACGACATCGTGCCCGACGCGCACGTGACCGTCCGGCGGCCGGACGTCGTGATCGTCGAAGGCCTCAACGTCCTTCAGCCCTCTCCGTCCCCGGGGGACATCGCGGTGAGCGAGCTGTTCGATTTCTCGATCTACGTGGATGCCGACACCGATCACATCGCGTCGTGGTACGTCGACCGATTCCTCGCGCTCCGCCGCGGAGCGTTTGCGAACCCGAACTCGTTCTTCAACGTCTTCTCGCACCTCTCGGACGACGAAGCGGTGCAGACCGCGATGGGGTACTGGAACGACATCAACCTGCCGAACCTGCGCGAGAACGTGCTGCCCACGAAACACCAGGCGCGGCTGATCCTGCAGAAGGGCGCCGGGCACACCGTCGAGCGGGTGCTGCTGCGCAAGCTCTGACGGGTGGCGCGCGATGGTGGTCGCGGGGCGGACTGTGCTAGGTTCGGGTCCATACCGCCATTGGGGTGGCGGGACTGCGGCTGCGCACCCGAGCGTGCACCCGCATCTTCTGTGAGATCTGGGGATGAACATGACTTCTGGCGCGCCTGAAACCGAAACGCCCACGACGACCGGCGTCAGCCGTCGCACGCTGGTCAAAGGCGCCGCCTGGGCCGTTCCGGTGATCGCGCTCGCGGCGCCGACGCCCGCAATGGCGGCATCCGTCTGCACGCCGAGCACGAACTTCGACGGGCTCGCGGTCGGCACGTCGCCGTCGAGCATCACGTTCTACAACTCGCAGGGCCAGCCGACCGGGGTCACCGCGACCCTCTCGTGGACCTCGAACGGTCAGCCCAGCTCCAAGCCGGGCAACACCGGCCAGGTGCTCCAGACGACGCAGAACCCGATCTTCAACTTCATCGAGATCCAGATGGTGCAGGCCCTCAACAAGGGCGACTACGTCGAGCTCACCCTGAACATCGTCGGCGGACCCGTCAAGGGGCTTTCGTTCAAGCTCATCGACATCGACAAGACGGTGGCCCCGAACAACATCGGATGGGTCGACAACGTCTGGATCCGCACCGTGGGCTACACCTACACCACCGGAACCAACGTCCAGGGTGCCGGCACCGACACGAACCCGTTCAACCCGGTGGTGTGGGGCGACAAGCCGATCGTCAGCGGCGAGGGTGACGTGCGGATCACCTACCCCGGCGCGATCAGCCAGGTCATCATCCGCTACCTCGCGGGCGAGAACGGCAACGCGCAGAGCCAGCACATCGGCCTCGGCAACATCAGCTACGACATCTGCCAGACCACGCCCACGGCCAAGACCGCTCAGCGCAGCGCCGTCGCGGTGCAGACTCAGTTCCCGGCTCCGCTGGCTGCGGACGAGTCCGCCTTCGTCGGCGACGGGACCGTCGACAACTAGCTTCCCGACTCGGAACGGGGTGCTGCAGTGGGGACCGCGGCACCCCGTTCC
>JASBUD010000224.1 GCA_030148105.1 Microbacterium sp.
CGCGCGATGATGTTCGGTTCCGGCGAGCGGACGAAGTCGAACACCTGCAGGGGCAGCGAGATCATCGGGCCTTCGAACGGGTTGAGGTTCATGACGTTCGTGATGCCGGAGGTCAGCAGGACGGGAGAGGTTTCGCCGATGCCGCGGGCGGTTCCGAGGATGATTGCGGTGACCAGCCCCGAGCGCGCCGTGGGTAGCACGACATGCCAGACCGTGCGCCACCGCGAAGCGCCGAGGGCGTAGGAGGCTTCACGCAGATTGCCCGCGACCAGTCGGAGCACCACGTCCGAGGCGCGGATGATGATGGGCAGCATCATCACGGTGATCGCGAGTGCAGCCGCGAACCCCGACCGCTGGTGGGTGAAGAGCAGGATGAAGGCGGAGTAGATGAACAAGCCCGCCACGATCGACGGCAGAGCGGTCATCGCGTCCACGATCGTCCGTACGAAGCGTGCGAAGCGGCCGCCGATCTCGTTGAGGAAGAGTGCCGTGACGATGCCGAGCGGGATGGAGATGGCGAGTGCGATGCTGATCTGGATCAGTGTGCCCATGATCGCGTGAGCCACGCCGCCGACATCCAGCCCATCGAGAGGCCCGGCGAACTCCATGTCCTGGAAGAAGAAGTTGACGTTGGTCAGCGCCTGCCAGCCGCGGAGCATCGTGAAGATCACCACAAACAGCAGTGCGGACATCAGGATCACGCCGGCGCTGATCAGCACGACCGTCATCACCCGGTCGATCACCTCTCGCAGGTCGGAGGTGATGCCGACCAGCAGCGCGTACAGCGCGACGAAAGTCAGGAATGCCACGACCACGAAACCGATTACTCCGCTCAGCGGTGCGATCCAGCCGAAGAGCAGCCCGGCGACGGCGAGCGCGCCCGCGGCAGCACCGAGAATTGCGAAGCGGTCGTCCAGGCGCGCGGCGCGCACATTGCGACGCTCGCCGACCTCGATGTCGTCGCGGCGCGGGATGACGGTGCGCCCCGCGCGCTCTGCGACCCCAGCATTCGGCGTCGCATCGTCCGGGGGTGCAGCGACGGATATGCCGGTGGTGTTCGGTTCGAGAGTGATCGTCATCATGCCTCGCTCTGCGCGCCCGAGCGCGACCGGGCAACGATCGACGAGGCGGAGAAGTTCACCACGAGCGTGATGAGGAACAGCACCAGGCCTGCCGCCATGAGGGCGGACAACGCGAACTCGCTCGCCTCCCCGTAGCGCAGAGCGATCAGGGCGGAAACCGAGTTGCCGCCGGTCTTCAGCACCTGCCAGTTGATGAAGAAGATCGGCGAAATGATCATGTACACCGCGATGGTCTCACCGAGCGCCCGGCCCAGCCCGAGCATCGTGCCACCGATGATTCCGCCTCGCCCGAAGGGCAGAACGACGGCGGTGATCATGCCCCACCGGGTTGAGCCCAGCGCGAATGCCGCCTCGCGTTCACCTTGGGGGGCCTGCATGAACGCCTCCCGCATGATCGAGGTCTGGGTCGGGACGACCATGAGAGCCACGACGATCCCGGCGATGAATGCGGACGATGTGAAGGCTGACGCGTCAGTCAACGGCTCGCCGTCCGCGTCGGTGACGGCGAAGACCGGGATCCACGCGAAATACGTGGAGATCCAGCGAGAGACGGGGATGATCGCCTCCTGCAGGAAGAAGACGCCCCACAGCCCGTACACCACGCTGGGGACCGCGGCCATGAGATCCACCAGAGTGATGGCCCACTGCTTCAGGCGTCCGCGCAGCACTTCCGAGATCAGAAGAGAGGTCCCGAGCGCAAGCGGCACGGACACCGACATCGCGATGATCGCGATCGTGATCGTGCCGAACAGCACCGCGGCGATCCCGAAATCGCCGGTCTCGGGCGACCATGCCTGCGTCGTGAGGAAGCTCAACCCCGCACCGTCAGGAGGCAGGATGGCCTGCCCCGCGCGAAGCGCCAGGAAGAGCCCGACCGCCAGCATGATCGCCACGGTCACCCCTCCCGCCGAGAAAGCGACTCGACGAAATACGGTGTCCGCGAATGTCGGAAGTGACGCCAGGCTGCGCGGGCGGGCGGTGGTGGCGCTCGCGGGACTCGAGCCGCCCGGAATGACGGTCGTGTGATCGGAGGGGCTCGGGATCACGGCGGTGGCAGTACCCGGAGCAGGATCGGTCGTGAACTCTGCCCGGTCATCGACCGTATCCGCGGGCAGGGGCGGCTGCGGATTCATGCCGACTCCTCGCCGCGCGACGATACGGCCATCGGTGTCCTTCGGGTATGGGCGGGGTGGCCGGGGTCGGGATTCACAGCCTCCGCCACGGTGCGCGGGGAAGATGAACAGGCGGCATCCGCCGGGCGAAGGACGACTGTCGAGCGCCTCACGGAGCGGCACCTGCTCTTCCCGCGGCGCCCGGTGTCGGGGTGGTGGTGGGTGTCGGGGCGTCTGGAGTGGGACTCGGCGACGCCGTCGGAGTCCGTGGCACCGCTTCGAAGACGGTGATCACCGTTCCGATGGCATGCAGGGTTCCCGCGGAGGGGGACGTGCCGAGGATCGTTCCCGGGAGTGTCTCCGACGGAGCATCCCGATAAGCGAATGACGGCGCGAACCCCGCAGCCTGCAGCAGCGCGGCGGCCGCGTCGCGTCCCTGTCCCGCCACGTCGGGGATCGTGTGCGACCCGGACGCCACCACCAGGACGACCGCTGCGCCAGGATCGATGAGCGTCCCGGCGACGGGGGATGTCTCCAGGACGGTCTCCGCCGGGAGAGCGGACTCGACACGACGGATCTCCCCCACCGCGAATCCCTCTGTCCGCAAGGCCTGTTCTGCCTCTGCAAGAGACTGACGCATCAGGTCGGGTACCTCGCGCCGGAGATCTTGCGGCGGAATGGGCTCTGCGGGTGACGCGGCGATGACGGTGGGCGCGCTGGCGGCCGGCTCTGGGCTGGACACCGCTTGGGGTGGCGCGCCTCCGGATGCGGTGGGTGTGCCGGTCACCGCGACTGCGACGATCGTCGCCACGATCAGCGCCGAGGCCGTCGCACCGAACCACAGCGCGGCGCGAGAACGCCCGCGAGGTGCCGCGGTAGGCGCCGCAGCCTTGAACGCCGATGACCCGCCGCCGTCCGTTCGCCGAATCGGCGGCGCGGTCGCCAAGACGCGCGTCACCTCTGCCCGCGACGGAGCGGCAGGCGGCGGGATCGTGGCTGTCGCCGCCGCGGCCCCGGCATTCTCGCCCGGCGCGTTATGGCGCTCGGTGAGTGCCCGCCGCATGTCCGAGGCCGTCGCGAAACGGTCCTCAGGATTCTTCAACAACGCCCGCACGACGATGCGGTCGAGGTCACGCGGAATGTGGCGATCCGTCACCGAGGGCACGGGCGGCGGCGCGGCCAGGTGGGCCCGCATCGTCAGATCGATCGTCTCTCGGACGAACGGCGCCCGGCCGGTGAGCGCGAAGTACAGGACCGCGCCGGCCTGGTAGATGTCCCCGCGCGCGTCGACGGCTTCCCCGCGCACGTGTTCCGGAGACATGTAGCCCACGTTGCCCAGCACTCCGGCGCGACCGGTCGCGTGCATGTTGAGCAGATCGTCGGTGCCGACCACGGCCGCGCCGGCGGCATCCGCAAGTCCGAAGTCGAGGAGCCGGATGCTGCTCGGCGCGATGCATCCGCGTGCGTCAGTGTCGAGCATGATGTTGGCGGGCGACACATCGCGGTGGACCAGCCCCGACTCGTGCGCGTGCTCCAACGCCCGCAGCACCACCTCCAGCATCGGGGTCGCTTCCTCGGCGGACAGCGCGCCTCGGGCTGCCACGAGTTCGGCCAGGGTCACTCCCTGCGCCCGGTCCATCGCGATCCACGCCACCGGATCATCACCACGGTCCTCTACTCCGACCCCCCGGACACCGACGATGTTCGGATGCAGGAGCCGCTGCGCTCGTGCCGCCTCAGCAAGAAACGCATCACGTGCAGCGGGGCGAGTCGACAGATGCGGATGAAGCACCTTGAGCGCGACATCCTCACCGGACGCCTCGTCCCGGGCGGCGAACACCGACGCGGATCCCCCCGTGCCCAGAAGCTCGCCGAGCCGGTAGCGATCGCCGATGAGGCGATCTCGCTCCGTCATCGGTCCGCGCGGGCTGCGTAGTCTGTGGCGACGCCCGCGACGGCATCCACATACGAATCCAGGTGGTTGTAGGAGAAGACCGCCTGACGCCAGCCGGCCGGGTCCGTCAGCACGGAATCGTGGCAGAGGTAGCGCGCCGCGGCGAGCGCAGCATCATCGATCTGCTGCGGGTCGTGGATGCCGTCGCCGTTGCCGTCCGCGCCCCAGGTCTCCCACGTTGCGGGAATGAACTGCAGCGGCCCGACCGCGCGATCGATCTCTGCCGTACCGTCCCAGCGCCCCGCGTCCGTGTCGGTGATGCGCGCACTGGTTTTCCCCGTCAGAGGGATGCCGAAGATCGCCGGCCGAGCGATGCCGTCCACATCGAGCACCGACCCGCCATGCGTGCCATGGCCCGACTCGATCCAGCCGATCGCGGCCAGCGTGTTCCAGCGAACACCGCACCCAGGGTCCTCGGCGGCGAGTGCGAGTTCGGCCGAAGCGTACGCGTCCAGAGCCCGTTGCGGGATGCCGGTCGTGGACGCGACGCGCTCCGCCCACGCGGCATCGACCCGACCGACCGTCGCCGGCTGCGGCTCGGCGGGGCGCTGCGCCTTCCCCGTGCCCGCCTGCCCGCCGGAGACCGAGACGAGCTGCGAGACGGCGGGAGCCGCATCCGTTGCAATGAACGCCGCGGCGTCCGGAGGGCTCGTCGCCCCGACCGCGAGGACGGCACCCAGCCCGGCGAGCGGGACGAGAAGTCCGATCACCAGCGCGCCGCTCCAGTGCCCCGCGGATCGCGGCGCCGCTTCTGCCGGATGATCACGGAGCGGCATTTGCATCCAGGGCAGTACGACGTCGGAACCTCCCGGAGGAGTCGCTGCGGTCGGGCACGTCCGTGATCACCGCTGTGCGCAGCGCGGCGAGCGCGCCCGCAGCGGCGACCGCCCCGGTCGAGAGCGAGCCGTACCACCGGCTGCACGTCATGACCGGAGAACCGGAGGCGAGCACGACCCAGCCGCGGGACCCACTCGTCGGGCCCGGCACGTGTTCGATCGTGAGCGCATCCGGATCGGATTGCAGCTGCGTGACGTGCGCTTGCGCAGACTCGATCCGCCGATATAGCAAGAAGCTCCGACCGAGCTCCCGATTGTTGGTGGCGAGGAGGCGCCACAGACCCGAGACGGGGTCAGCGGCGCGGGCGGGTCTCAACGGCGCCAGCACCCGGGTGGGCCCCATCGCGAGCGCACTCCGGAAGCGCGCCCACGCCAGGAGCATCGGGTCATCCGGAGACAGGAACTCGGTGAAACGCACACGGGCGTGAGACTCGGGGGACGCGCTGAACGCCAACGTTGTTCCATTCTTCCGATGCGTGAGAACCGGCGCGTGACGTCGTTCGATGCGAACGGGCACGGAGGCAGGAGCCGCCACCGTGCGGACTGCTCGGGTGTGAACGGGGACGTCCAGCGCCGAGGATGGACAGCCCCGATGAACGCCGATGTCGAGACGGTCGAGCAACGCGTGTCGCTCGGGTTACCGATCGGTGTCGCAGCCGCTCGACGGCACGCCACCTCCCCCACCCCTCCTGCCACCCACGGCCTGGCGCGAGGTTCACCCTTGGACGACATCTGTTGCACGTCGGATCGTCACCGATAGGACACTTTGTGCCTTCACCGTGATCGGGTGCTGCCTCGCCCTGGAAAGACCACCCCTCGGCGTGCGCTGATCCTGGTCGTCGCCGCGGCCGTCGTCCTCAGCGCCACGGGAGCCGCCGT
>JASBUD010000238.1 GCA_030148105.1 Microbacterium sp.
GCGGAGCACGGCGACGACTCGCCCGTGTACCTCGCCGGATCGCACGGGGCCGAATTCTGGGTGCCCGGCGAAGGACAGGTGGCCACCGCCGGCGACGCGGCGGCCGACGCGCTCCGCGATGCGCTCCGCGAAGAGCTCACCTCGCGGTTGGCGGACCTGGACGGAGTGTGGGTCGAGCCGAAGACGTACGGATTCGGCATCCACACCCGCGTCGCGAGCGCCGCGGACGCCGCCACCGCACGCGACGCCGCCGACCGGCTCGTGGCCGAACGGGCGCCGCACTGGCGGCGCCGCACCGGCCACAACATCGTCGAGTACTCCTTCCGCCACGAGGGCAAGGACTCCGCCATCGCGGCGCTGCGCGAGCGGCTCGGCGCGACCGCGGTGCTGTTCGCGGGAGACGACGTCACGGACGAGGACGCACTGGCGAGCCTTGGGGATGCCGATCTCGGCATCCGCGTCGGCGACGGCGAAACGGCGGCTTCGGTGCGTGTCGGAAGCATCCAAGAATTGGCCGACGCGTTGAGCGCGCTGGCACGGATGCGGGCATCGTCGCGGCAATAGACTTTCAGGATGCCCGGTCCTGAGAACTCCATCGACATCAAACCCCGCAGCCGTGTCGTCACGGACGGCATCGAAGCCACGACGTCGCGCGGCATGCTCCGCGCCGTCGGCATGGGCGACGCCGACTGGGACAAGCCGCAGATCGGCATCGCCTCCAGCTGGAACGAGATCACCCCCTGCAACCTGAGCCTCGATCGCCTCGCGCAGGGTGCGAAGGAGGGCGTGCACTCGGGCGGCGGCTATCCGCTGCAGTTCGGAACGATCTCGGTGTCGGACGGCATCTCGATGGGTCACGAGGGCATGCATTTCTCCCTCGTGAGCCGCGAGGTCATCGCCGACTCCGTCGAGACGGTCGTGATGGCCGAGCGCCTCGACGGCACCGTGCTGCTGGCCGGCTGCGACAAGTCCATCCCGGGGATGCTGATGGCCAGCGCGCGCCTGGACCTGTCCAGCGTCTTCCTCTACGCCGGATCGATCGCGCCGGGCTGGGTGAAGCTCTCCGACGGCACCGAGAAGGACGTCACGATCATCGACTCGTTCGAGGCGGTCGGAGCGTGCCTCGCGGGGAAGATGAGCCAGGAGGACCTCAAGCGCATCGAGTGCGCGATCGCGCCGGGCGAAGGCGCGTGCGGCGGGATGTACACGGCCAACACGATGGCCTCCGTCGCCGAGGCGCTCGGTCTGAGTCTGCCCGGCTCCGCGGCGCCGCCCGCCGCCGACCGCCGCCGCGACTATTTCGCCCACCGCTCGGGTGAGGCCGTGGTCAACCTGCTCAAGCTCGGCATCACGACGCGGGACATCCTCACGCCGGAGGCATTCGAGAACGCGATCGCCCTCGCGATGGCGCTCGGCGGATCGACGACCGTCGTGCTGCACCTGCTCGCGATCGCGAACGAGGCCGAGGTCGAACTCACTCTCCACGACTTCAACCGCATCGGCGACAAGGTGCCGCACGTGGCGGACATGAAGCCCTTCGGGCAGTACGTCATGAACGACGTCGACCGCCACGGCGGCATCCCCGTCATCATGAAGGCGATGCTCGACGAGGGACTGCTCCACGGCGATGCGCTCACGGTGACGGGCAAGACGCTCGCGGAGAACCTCGCTGACCTGAACCCCGATCCGGTGGACGGCACCGTCATCCACTCCTTCGACAACCCGATCCACGAGAAGGGCGGCATCACGATCCTGCACGGCTCGATCGCCCCCGAGGGCGCGGTCGTCAAGTCGGCGGGCTTCGACTCCGACGTGTTCGAGGGTCCGGCGCGCGTCTTCGAACGCGAACGCGCCGCGATGGATGCGCTGGAAGCGGGCGAGATCTCGGCCGGCGATGTCGTCGTGATTCGCTACGAGGGCCCCAAGGGTGGCCCCGGCATGCGCGAGATGCTGGCCGTGACCGCCGCCATCAAGGGCGCGGGGCTCGGAAAAGATGTACTACTCTTGACTGACGGCAGATTCTCAGGCGGCACAACCGGCCTGTGCATCGGCCACATAGCACCCGAAGCGGTGGACGCAGGTCCGATCGCCTTCGTGCGCGATGGTGATCTGATACGGGTCGATATCGCGGCTCGCACTCTCGACCTACTCGTCGATGAGGCTGAGCTTGACTCCCGCCGCTCCGGCTGGGAGCCGCTTCCTCCGCGCTATACCCGTGGCGTCCTGGCCAAGTACTCCAAGCTCGTGCGCTCCGCTGCGGAGGGCGCGGTCACGGGATAGGCCCGACTTCCTGCTCTTTCATCCCCGACAGAGGACCATCATCATGCCCGCCGAAACCGCCACGGCCGTTCCCCGGCCCCCCGCTCGCACCGCTTCGGCGCCCGTGCTCACGGGCGCGCAGGCGGTCGTCCGTTCGCTCGAACTGCTGGGTGTGACCGACGTGTTCGGTCTGCCCGGCGGCGCGATCCTTCCGGTCTACGACCCGCTCATGGACAGCTCCGAGCTGCGTCACATCCTCGTTCGCCACGAGCAGGGCGCCGGACACGCCGCCGAGGGCTATGCCGCGGCATCCAACAAGATCGGCGTCGCGATCGCGACGTCCGGTCCCGGGGCGACGAACCTCGTCACCGCGATCGCGGACGCCTACATGGACTCCGTCCCGATCGTCTGCATCACCGGTCAGGTGTTCTCGACCCTGATGGGAACGGACGCCTTCCAGGAGGCCGACATCGTCGGCATCACGATGCCGATCACCAAGCACTCGTTCCTCGTGAAGGACGCCTCCGAGATCCCGGGCGCGATCGCCGCGGCATTCGAGATCGCCGGAACCGGTCGTCCGGGGCCCGTGCTCGTGGACATCACGAAGGACGCGCAGCAGGCGGAGGTGCCCTTCGTCTGGCCGCCGAAGATCGATCTGCCCGGCTACCGTCCGGTCACGAAGGCGCACGGCAAGCAGATCCTCGCGGCGGCACAGCTGCTCGCCGAGGCGAAGAAGCCGGTGCTGTACGTCGGCGGCGGTGTGATCCGCTCGCAGGCATCCGCTGAGCTCCTGGCCCTCGCCGAAGCGACCGGCGCTCCGGTGGTCACGACCCTGATGGCGCGCGGCGCCTTCCCGGACTCGCACCCGCAGCAGCTCGGCATGCCCGGCATGCACGGCACGGTGCCCGCGGTGCTCGCCCTGCAGGAGGCCGACCTGCTCGTGTCGCTGGGCGCGCGCTTCGACGACCGCGTGACCGGCAAAGCGGCGCTGTTCGCTCCGCACGCGAAGGTCGTGCACGTGGACATCGACCCTGCCGAGATCGGCAAGATCCGCACGGCCGACGTGCCGATCGTGGGTGACCTGAAGGAGGTCCTCGTGGACCTCGAGGCCGCATTCCGGACCCAGGTGTCCGCCGCCGGGCCCGACACCGAGGAGTGGTGGTCCTACCTCGACGGCCTGCGCACCGAGTTCCCCCTCGGCTACGCGCAGCCCACCGACGGACTCATGGCGCCCCAGTACGTCATCCAGCGGATCGGCGAGCTCACCGGCCCGGAGGGCGTCTTCGCCGCCGGTGTCGGACAGCACCAGATGTGGGCGGCGCAGTTCATCAAGTACGAGCGCCCGAACGCATGGCTCAACTCCGGCGGAGCCGGCACGATGGGCTACTCCGTACCCGCCGCGATGGGCGCGAAGGTCGCCGAGCCCGATCGGGTCGTGTGGGCGATCGACGGCGACGGCTGCTTCCAGATGACCAATCAGGAACTCGCCACGTGCGCGATCAACAACATCCCGATCAAGGTCGCGGTGATCAACAACTCCTCGCTCGGGATGGTGCGCCAGTGGCAGACGCTGTTCTACGACGGCCGCTACTCGCACACCAACCTCAACACCGGACACGGCACGGTCCGCATCCCCGACTTCGTCAAGCTCGCCGAGGCGTACGGCTGCCTCGCGATCCGCGTGGAACGCGAAGAGGATGTGGATGCCGCGATCAAGCTCGCGCTGGAGACGAACGACCGCCCCGTCGTGATCGACTTCGTCGTGAGCGCGGATGCCATGGTGTGGCCGATGGTCCCGCAGGGTGTCAGCAACAGCTTCGTCCAATACGCCCGCGACCACTCGCCCGCGTTCGATCAGGAGGCCTGAGCCATGTCCACGCACGTGCTGAGCCTCCTCGTGGAGGACAAGCCCGGT
>JASBUD010000320.1 GCA_030148105.1 Microbacterium sp.
CTGACCGAGCCGGACGCCGGCTCGGACGTACGCGCCATCCGCACGACGGTGGAGGTCACCGGGTCGACTGCGGTGCTGCGGGGACGCAAGACCTTCATCACCAACGGGCCGATCGCCGGAGCCATCGGCGTAGTGGCGAAGCAGGATAATGGCAAGTTCGCGGTGTACATGGTCGAGGCGGGCGACGAGGGCTACGCCGTCGAGCGCACCCTCGAGAAGCTGGGCTGCCGTTCCTCTCAAGTGGGTGAGCTCGTCTTCGACGACGTGCGCCTGGACGAGTCGCGGCGCATCTCGCCGCCCGAGGGGTCCGAGATCGAGGAGATCCTCGACGTGCTCATCCGCGGACGCGTCCTGATCGCCGCCGCCTCGCTCGGCGTCGCCACCGCGGCGTTCGACCTCGGTCTGGCCTATGCCAAGGAACGCACCGCATTCGGGCGGAAGATCGGCGGATTCCAGGAGATCTCAATGAAATTCGCCGAGGCGGATGCTCGCATCGCGGCCGCGCGGTTGCTGACCTATCGCGCGGCCGTGCTCTGCGACACCCGGTCTGAGGTGCCCGTCCGTGAATGCGCGCACGCGAAGCTAGTGGCTAGCGAGACCGCCCTCTGGGTCGTCGACCAGATGATGCGGGTGTTCGGCGGCATGGGCTTCATGCGCGATTCGCCCATCGAAAGGCTGTACCGTGACGTCCGGTACTTCCAGATCGTCGAAGGCACGACGGAGATCCAGCATCGGATCCTCGCGAAGGCGCTCGGCCTATGACTGAGGGCAGCGCTGCGGAGCTACTCGTCGAGCGCGAGGGCGCGGTCGGCGTCCTGACTCTCAACCGTCCCCAGGCCCACAACAGTCTGACGGCGACGCTCATCGCGACGCTCGGCGAGGCGCTCGCCGAATTCCGCGACGACCCGGCGATCGCGGTGATCGTCATCACGGGCGCCGGCGAGAAGGCATTCTGCTCGGGGATGGACCTGCGTGGTGCGGCCGACGTCACGGCGTTCGACGACCAGTTCGGCGTCCCGCCGCAGCACCTGTCTCGGGGCATGGAGATCTGGAAGCCGGTCGTCGCGGCCGTCAACGGCTACGCGCTCGGCGCCGGATTCGAGCTCGCGCTCTCGTGCGATCTGCGGTACGCCTCATCGACGGCGACCTTCGGACTCCCGGAGGTGCGGATCGGATCGATGCCGGGGGCCGGCGGAACCCAGCGCATCATCCGGCAGGCGCCGCACGCGCTCGCGATGGAACTACTGCTCACGGGTGATCGCTGGGACGCGGAGCGAGTCCGCGACGCCGGGCTGGTCAACGGAGTCGTCCCGCCGCAGGAGCTGCGTGGCGCCGTGCTGGAGACTGCCCAACGCATCGCCGGCAATGCGCCCCTTGCGCTCCAGGCCGTCAAGCAGGCCGTCGCTCGTGGTCGTCACCTGCCCCTCGCCGAGGGACTGACCCTCGAACGCACCCTGTTCAACCTGATCCGTGACACCGAGGACCGGGCGGAGGGCCGTGTGGCCTTCGCCGAGAAACGGCTTCCGGTGTTCCGCGGTCGGTAACGAGACATTCGACGAAGGAGACAGACAGAGATGGACAGCACGGCTCGCCGCGGTCTCAGCGGACGCGGCGCGATCGTCGGGGTGGGACGCACCCGGATGGGCAAGATGCCGGGGACGACGGCTCTGGGGCTCGGTCTCGAGGCGCTGAGTGCGGCGATCGACGACGCGGGCATCGACAAGTCGGAGATCGACGGGATTCTGACTCACCCCGGCACGACGTCCCGCGAGGGCGCCAACCACTATCTGCGTTTCGCCGAGGCGGCCGGTATCGACCCGCGATACGCGGGTTCGAAGTCGATGGGGGGTGCGACGGCGGGAGCTCTCGTGCAGGAGGCTGTCATGGCCATCGACGCCGGGCTGGCGACGACCGTCGCTTGTGTCTTCGGCGACGCGGCGTTGACCGGCGGGCAGCGGTTCAACTCGCCCAACGGAGACCCGGGGCTGAGCTGGGGGATCTGGGGCATGTTCGGTCCGCAGGCCAACAGTGCGCTCGGCGCGCGTCGCCACATGTCGCTGTACGGAACCACGAGCGAGCAGCTCGGCGCCGTCTCGGTAACGTTCCGGGAGCATGCGCAGAACAACCCGGACGCGGTGATGTTCGGCAAGCCGATGACCCTCGAGGATCATCAGGCATCGCGATGGGTCGTCGAACCCTTCCATCTGCTCGACTGCTGCTTGATCTCCGACGGCGGCGTGGCGATCATCGTCAGCTCGGCGGAGCGAGCGCGAGATCTCGCGAAGCCGCCCGCGCACATCGCCGGCATGGGGCAGGGATACACCGCTCGCAAGAGCGAAGCCGAGGACTGGTGGTATCTTCCGCATCAGAAGGCCGTGCTGGACGAGGTGTGGGCGACCTCGGGCCTCGGTCCGCGAGACATCGACGTCGCGGAGCTCTACGACAACTTCACCTTCTCGGTGCTGCTCTGGCTCGAGCACGGCGGATTCGTCAAGCGCGGGGAGAGCGGCGCTTTCGTCGCCGACGGCAACTTGAAGATGGGGTCCACGCTTCCCACCAACACCCACGGGGGCAGTCTCTCCGACGCGTACATGCAGGGCTGGACGCACATCGTCGAAGGCGTGCGACAGATCCGCGGGGAAGCCGGCGCCCGGCAGGGGCGGGGCGCCGAGACCTGCCTGACCAC
>JASBUD010000047.1 GCA_030148105.1 Microbacterium sp.
CGCCGAGGTCGACTTCGAGGTCGGCGAGACCATCACGATCAAGGAGGGCTCGTTCGCGGGTCTTCCCGGCACGATCAGCGAGATCAAGCCCGAGAGCGGCAAGCTCACGGTCCTCGTCTCGCTCTTCGAGCGCGAGACCCCGGTCGAGCTGTCGTTCGACCAGGTCACCAAGCTCTGATCCACTCGGATCCCGAAGGCGCCTCGTCTTCGACGGGGCGCTTTCGCTTTGCGCCCGCGCTCGGCCGCGTCGACGTGCACGATGACGGCGATGCGCGCGATGACGGATGCTGAGGGCGCAGAGGATCCGTCATTCTGCACATCTCTGCACTTCTGCGCGGCATCCACTCCTCCCCACCGCCCGGACCCCCGCGCGTCTTCCCCAATCACGCCGGCGCTCCGGTGGCAGTGCGCGCGACGCGGAAGTCTGCGGGGATGGGATTCGTGAGGGATGCCGTCGCCACGGGCGGCGGCGTGGTCAGGGTAGCGGCGCTGCGGGCGGCCGGCGTGCCGCGGCGGGCGATCGAGCACGCGGTCTCGATGCGGGAGCTGATCCGCCCGCGCAACGGCTGGGTCGCGCTGCCGGACGCCGATCCGCTGCTGGTCGCGGCGGCGCGCGCCGGAGTGGTCGTCTCCTGCGTCACACAGGCAGAGAGGCTTGGACTGTGGGTGCTCGGGGACGGTGCGGTCCATGTGGCGGCGCCGCCGAAGCGCCACATCGGGGAGGTCCGGGCGGGGACGCGGGTGCACTGGGGGCGCCCGCTCGTGCCGCGGCATCCCGATGCCGTCGCCGACCCGGTCGAGAACGTCCTTGCGGCGATCGCGGGCTGTCAGCCTCACGAGCGGGCGATGGCTGTGTGGGAATCCGCGCTCCGGCAGGGCCTCGTCGCCCGGGAGTCGCTCCGGCTCATGCCCCTCGCCCCCGCCGCGCGCTCGCTGCTCGAGGAGTGCTCGCTGCACTCAGATTCGGGGCTCGAGACCTTCATTCCGGTGCGCCTGCGATTCCTGCGGCTGCCGATCCGTCAGCAGGTGTGGCTCGCGGGGCATCCGGTCGACTTCCTCGTCGGCGACCGCCTCGTCCTGCAGATCGACGGCGGACACCACGTCGGCGCACAGCGCCGCAGCGACATCGCGCACGATGCGCGCCTGACGCTGCTCGGCTATCACGTGATCCGCATCGACTATGTGCAGATCATGACGCGGTGGGCGGAGGTCCATGACGTGATCGTGCGCGCCGTCGCGCAGGGGCTGCATCGGGCCGCGTGAGCACCGTCTGGGCAGGACGTGGTGCGCCGGATGACGGAGATGTGCACGATGACGGACACATCGCCCGCGCGGCATCCGTCATCCTGCACATCTCCGCGATCTCGCACGTCGAGCGGGGCTGGAGGCGAGAGGGGATGCCGGGGGAGCGGATCAGGTAGACTTGAGCGGTTGCGCCCATCGCGCGACGAAAACCCCACCACGTCCAGGACTCGCCTGGTTCGTGGAAGCGCGCCCCACGGGGCGCACGAAGAACAGGAACACAATGGCACCCAAGAAGAAGGTGACCGGCCTGATCAAGCTCCAGATCAAGGCGGGTGCGGCCAACCCCGCGCCGCCGATCGGTCCGGCGCTCGGTCAGCACGGCGTCAACATCATGGAGTTCTGCAAGGCGTACAACGCGGCCACCGAGGCGCAGCGCGGCAACGTCATCCCCGTCGAGATCACCGTCTACGAGGACCGCAGCTTCACGTTCATCCTCAAGACGCCGCCGGCGGCTGAGCTCATCAAGAAGGCGGCCGGCGTCGCCAAGGGCTCGCAGACCCCGCACACGGCCAAGGTCGGCAGGCTCACCAAGGCCCAGGTCCGCGAGATCGCCGAGGTCAAGCAGCCCGACCTGAACGCGAATGACATCGAGGCCGCCTCGAAGATCATCGCCGGCACCGCCCGCTCCATGGGCATCACGGTCGAGGACTGAGGGGGATAACGATCATGGCTACCAAGTCCAAGGCATACCAGGCCGCCGCGGCGAAGATCGACGCGGACAAGTTCTACACGCCCACCGAGGCCGTCGAGCTCGCGAAGAAGACGGGGTCGGCGAAGTTCGACTCGACCGTCGAGGTCGCCCTCAAGCTCGCCGTCGACCCCCGCAAGGCCGACCAGATGGTGCGCGGCACCGTCATCCTGCCCCACGGCACCGGCAAGACCGCCCGCGTGATCGTCTTCGCGACGGGTCCGGCCGCTGAGGCCGCCCTCGCCGCCGGCGCCGACGAGGTCGGTGGCGCGGAGCTCATCGAGAAGGTCGCGGGCGGCTACACGTCGTTCGACGCGGCGGTCTCGACCCCCGAGCTCATGGGCCAGGTCGGTCGACTCGGAAAGGTGCTCGGCCCCCGTGGTCTCATGCCCAACCCGAAGACCGGCACCGTCACCCCGAACCCGGCCAAGGCCGTCGAGGAGATCAAGGGCGGAAAGATCGAGTTCCGCGTCGACAAGCACGCCAACGTGCACTTCGTCGTCGGCAAGGCCTCGTTCTCGGCCGACCAGCTCGACGAGAACCTCAAGGCTGCGCTCGAGGAGATCATCCGCCTCAAGCCCTCCAGCTCGAAGGGCCGCTACATCCAGAAGGGTGCGGTGTCGACCACGTTCGGTCCCGGCATCCCGCTGGACGTCAACGCACTCTGACGATCCGTCCGACGAAGGGCCTCACCAGTGGTGGGGCCCTTCGTCCATTTCCCCCGTATCCACACTCAGGAGCCCCCATGTCCCGCCGCCCCCTTCTGCTCGCCGCCACCGCTCTGGCCGCCGCCCTCACGCTCTCCGCGTGCTCCGGTTCGGCTTCCCCGTCCGGCACCGCCTCCGCACCGTCCGCGGACGGCGACCTCGGCCTCATGTCGGCCGGCACCCTCACGGTCGCGACCGAGGGCACCTATCGACCCTTCAGCTACCACGATGAGTCCGGCGATCTGGTCGGGTTCGACGTGGAGATCGCCGAGGCCGTCGCCGACGAGCTGGGTCTGAAGGTGTCCTTCCAGGAGACCCAGTGGGACGCGATCTTCGCCGGCCTGGATGCCGGACGTTTCGACGTGATCGCCAACCAGGTCTCGATCAACCCCGAGCGCGAGGAGAAGTACCTCTTCAGCGAGCCGTACACCGTCTCCCCGGGCGTCATCGTCGTGAACGAGGACGACGACTCGATCACGAGCTTCGCCGACCTCGCCGGCAAGACGACCGCCCAGTCGCTCACGAGCAACTGGTACGAGCTCGCTCAGTCCAGCGGCGCGACCGTCGAGGCCGTCGAAGGCTGGGCGCAGGCCGTCGCCCTCCTGCAGCAGGGCCGCGTGGACGCCACGATCAACGACAACCTGACCTTCCTCGACTACGAGAAGAGCGAGGGCCCGACCGGACTCAAGATCGCCGCCGAGACCGATGACCCCGGTCTCAGCGCCTTCGCGCTCACGAAGGACAAGGAAGCGCTCGCCGCCGCGATCGATGACGCGCTCGCCGCGCTGCGCGCCGACGGCACGCTGGCGAAGATCAGCGAGAAGTACTTCGGCGAGGACGTCACGCAGTAACCTCAGAGCCGCCGCCGGCCCGGTCCCGGGCCGGCGGCGATCAACGCGATCGAGGAGGGCACATGGCAGATCCCGGCATCTGGCAGCTGCTGGTCGATTCGTTCTGGCCGCTGCTGCTCGCAGCGATCACCGGGACGATTCCGCTCGCGCTCGCCTCGTTCGCCCTCGGGCTGATCATCGCGATCGGCCTCGCCCTCATGCGTCTGTCGGGCAACGTGGTGCTGGCCGGCATCGCGCGGGCCTACATCTCGGTCATCCGCGGCACACCGCTCCTGGTGCAGCTGTTCGTCATCTTCTACGGGCTGCCTTCGGTCGGCGTCGTGATCGATCCGTGGCCGGCCGCGATCATCGCGTTCTCCCTCAACGTCGGCGGGTACGCCGCCGAGGTCGTCCGCGCGGCGATCCTGTCGGTGCCGCGCGGGCAGTGGGAGGCCGCGCACACCGTCGGACTGTCCCGCGGTCGCACGCTCACGAGGATCGTCCTCCCGCAGGCCGCTCGCGTCTCCGTTCCTCCGCTGTCCAACACGTTCATCTCCCTCGTGAAGGACACCTCGCTCGCCTCGACGATCCTCGTCACGGAGCTTTTCCGGCAGGCCCAGCAGATCGCGGCGTTCTCGTTCGAGTTCATGGCGATCTATCTCGAGGCCGCCCTCATCTACTGGATCATCTGCCTCGTCCTCTCGAGCGGGCAGAGCGCGATCGAAAAGAGGCTGGACCGCTATGTCGCCCACTGATCCCCTCCTTCGCGTATCCGGCCTCACGAAGAGCTTCGGTGCGAACCGCGTGCTCGACGGCGTCGACTTCGACGTGCGTCGCGGTGAGGTGGTCGCTCTCATCGGGCCCAGCGGGTCCGGCAAGACGACCGTGCTCCGCTGTCTCAACGGCCTCGAGACGCCGGATGCCGGTCTCATCGCGTTCGACGGCGGCCCGGTGATCGACTTCGCCCGCCCGGTCTCCAAGGCCGACCGGATCGCCCTACGCGATCGTTCTGCGATGGTCTTCCAGCACCACAATCTCTTCCCCCACCGCACGGTCCTGCAGAACGTGACGGAGGGGCCGATCTACGCGCACGGCGTCCCGAAGGCGGAGGCGATCGCCCGGGCGGAGGCGCTGCTCGAGCGCGTCGGGCTGGCCGACAAGCGGGACGCGCTGCCGTTCGCGCTCTCCGGCGGCCAGCAGCAGCGCGTCGGCATCGTCAGGGCGCTCGCCCTGCAGCCGTCGCTGCTCCTCTTCGACGAGCCGACGAGTGCGCTGGATCCCGAACTGGTCGGCGAAGTGCTCGTCGTGCTGAAGGAGCTCGCCGACGAAGGCTGGACCATGGTGATCGTCACACATGAACTCGCGTTCGCGCGCGAGGTGGCAGACGAGGTCCTGTTCTTCGACGACGGTGTCATCCTCGAGCGCGGGGCGCCGGGCGAGATCCTCACCGACCCGCAGCACGACCGCACACGGCGCTTCCTCGACCGGATCCTGCGGCCCTTCGAGGACTGATCCGCCCGGTCGCAGCCTCAGTCGCGGACGACGAAGCCGGGCTTCCCGGCGGGTTCGGCATCCGTCACCATCGCCGTGTCGACGCGCGCGCCCGGCGGCCCCTGCGCCATCCACGCCACGACCCGGTCGATCTGCTCGTGCGTGCCCTCGATCTCGGCCTCGACGCTGCCGTCCGGAAGGTTGCGCACCCACCCGGCGACCCCCGCGGCCGCGGCGACCGTCCGCATCGTGTACCGGTAGCCGACGCCCTGCACCCGGCCGTGCACCATCACGTGGACGCGTCTCATGCCTCCATCGTGCCGTGGACGCCGCGGGATCGCGTACCGCGGCATCAGTGGGGCAGGACGAGGCTGACGCCGATCGCGACCATCACGACGGCGATGATCGCGTCCAGGATGCGCCAGGCGCGCGGCGTGCCGAGCCACCGGCCCAGGTAGCGCGCGCCGAACGCGAGGGCGAAGAACCAGATCACGCTCGCGGCCATGGCGCCGGCGGCGAACACCCACCGCTGGTCGCCGTGGGTGTTCGCGACAGTCCCGAGGAGGAACACGGTGTCCAGGTACACGTGCGGGTTCAGCCACGTCAGTGCCAGGCATGTCGCGACGACGGGGATCGCCCGGGTGGCCACGGCCGTCGCGCCGGCGGTCGCCGCGGTCGCGCCGGCGCTCGCCGCGGTCGTGCCGGGCGCTGGCGCTGAGGACCCGAGTGCCTCACCCGACGGGCGCCACGCGCGCCGCGCCGCCAGCAGGCCGTAGCCGATGAGGAACAGCGCACCCGCCCAGCGCACCACATCGATCAGCCACGGCACGGCCTGCAGCACGAGTCCGACGCCGGAGACGCCCAGAGCGATGAGCACCGCATCGGAGACCGCGCAGATCGACGCGACCAGCACGACATGCTCGCGACGGATCCCCTGCCGCAGCACGAACAGGTTCTGGGCGCCGATTGCGACGATGAGCGAGAAGCCGAGACCGACGCCGGCGAGCAGGGGAGTGAGCACTCTTCGACGCTAGGCGTTTCGCCGCATGCAGTACAGCTGAAGATTCTTCATCACCATTAGAATCGCTCATGATGCGCATCCCTCCCGACCTCGCTCTCACCCTCGCCGCCGTGATCGATGAAGGGACGCTGGATGCCGCCGCCCGACGGCTGCGCGTGACCCCGTCCGCCGTCAGCCAGCGGATCAAGACGCTCGAGGAGCAGCTCGGCCGCGTGGTCCTCGTGCGTTCGAAACCTGCGCGGCTCACGGATGCCGGAGCCGCGGTCGTCCGGATGGCCCGCCAGATCGCCCTCCTCGAGCACGACGCCCTCGCGGGCCTCGGTGACGACGCCGCCGCCACACGGACGACCGTGCCGCTGGCCGTGAACGCCGACTCGCTGGCGACCTGGTTCCTCGATCCGCTCGCGCGACTCGCGGAGCGGCATCCGGTCGTCTTCGAGCTCCACCGCGACGACCAGGACTTCACCGCCGGCCTACTGGAGTCCGGAACCGTGATGGGCGCGGTCACCTCACGCGAGCGCCCGGTCGCCGGCTGTCGCGTGAGTCCGCTCGGCGCCATGAGGTACGAAGCCGTCGCGACCCCCGCGTTCGCCGCGGAGTGGATGCCGGACGGTGCCGATCCGGCAGCGCTGGCGATCGCGCCCCTGGTGGATTTCGATCGGCGTGATGATCTGCAGACCCGTTGGCTGCGCACGCACGGGGTCGACCAGACTGTTCCGCCGCGGAACTTCGTCCCGGCGTCGAGCGATTTCGCGGCTGCCGTGCGGGCGGGACTCGGCTGGGGGATGCTGCCGCGATTCCAGTCCGCGCAGGCGCTCGGCGACGGCGCGCTGGTCCTGCTCGGCGGGCCGCCGCTGGATGTGCCGCTCTACTGGCAGCAGTGGAACCTGCGCTCCCCGCTGCTCGACGCGATCGCCGACGAGATCGTGACCGAGGGTCGGCGCGTGCTGCGCAGCGCGGCCTGATCTGATCAGTCGTCGCTGACGCGCAGGACGATCTTGCCTCGCGTGTGCCCCTGTTCGAGTTCGGTGTGCGCGGCCGCCGCGTCGGCAAGCTCGAACACGCGATCGATGTAGACCTGAATCGCGCCGGAGTCCAGCAGCCGCGCGATCGTGGCCAGCGCACCGCCGTTGGGGATGACCTTGAAGGATGTCGCCCGCACGCCTGCGGCGTCCGCGGCCTCGGAATACCCCGGCCACGAGCCGGTCGGCACGAGCACGTACAGGCCGCCCGGGCGCAGCACCGTGAGGGAGCGCTCGCCCGTGCGGTCGTGCACATTGCCGACGAGATCGATCACCACGTCCACGTCGGCGACGACGTCTTCGAACCGGGTAGTCGTGTGGTCCAGGACGACCGAGGCGCCGAGTTCCCGCAGCCACGACGCGTTGCGGGCGGAGCCCGTGGCCGTGACGTGGGCGCCGAAGTACGCGGCGAACTGCACGGCGAAGTGGCCGACACCGCCGCTGCCGGCGTGGATCAGCATCCGCTGACCCTCGTGCGCGTGAGCGGTCTCCACGACCAGCCCCCATGCGGTCAGCGCGGCCAGCGGAACGCCGGCCGCCTCGACGTGGGACAGCGCCGAGGGCTTGCGGGCCACCGACTGCGAGGGGACCACGACGTACTCCGCGTAGCTGCCGCCCGTGCGCGGGAAGGGCACCATCCCGAAGACCGGGGTGCCGGGGGCGAGCGGGTGCGACTCGTACGGGGAGCGCACCACGATGCCGCTGAAGTCGAAGCCGAGCGCACTCGGGAAGTCGGTGATCGCCGCCGCGACGCCCTTGCCGCTGCGCGTCTCGGCGTCGATCGGGTTGATCCCGGCGGCGACGACGCGCACGAGGAGTTCGCTCAGCACAGGGGAGGGAACCGGCACGGTCGCCTCGTGCAGCGCGGCCGGGGTGCCGGTCTCATCGATCACCGCCGCGCGCATCGTCTCGGGCGGATCCGCCACCGGGGCAGGCGTCTCGGCGGCGGGGGCTGGTCGCAGCGGCCGGAATCTCATGGGTCGCTCCTTCCGGGTGCATGTCGGCTTCGGCAGCACTCTTCTGCTGTTCCCACAGTCAAGCGCGACTATGTCTCTGCCGTGTTACGCCGGTGCTACCGGCTCGGGAAGCCCGCCGGTGAGTTCGCCTTCAGCTCAGGGCATCTCGCCCGAGGTCAGCGCGTGCAGGAGCCGGGTGAGGTCGCGGATCTGCTCGACCGGCCAGCTCTCCAGGGACTCCATCAGGATGCCCTCCTGCGGCGCACGGGCGAGCGCGAGGCGCTCCAGTCCGAGCGGCGTGGGGGAGAGCAGGCTCGATCGCCCGTCCGACGGGTCGGGAGTTCGGGAGACGAGGCCGAGGTCCTCGAGTTCGCGGACCGTGCGGCTGATCTGACCCTTGTCGGCCATCAGCGAGTCGGCGAGGGCGGAGAGGGTCACGCTCTCCCGACGGACGATCGTGGTGAAGACCTTGTAGGCCCCCGGCAGCATCCCCGGACTGACGCGATTCGCGTTCTCCGCGATCACCCTCCGCACCCGCGTGATCAGCTCGCTGAACTCGGACTCGAGGGCGCGCACCGCCTCGGCGCGCTCCTCGCCCGTCGTCTCGTCCATCACCGTCGAATTTACCGTGCGCGGCGCGAGGCCCGTGTCGGGTTCGCGGGAGCCGCATCCGCCTTCGCGTCGTCAGCGGTGGCGGCGACGGCGTCCATTCCCTCGGAGACCGACACCGTGGCGAGGTCGGCCTCGCTCGCGCGGATGCGCTCCGTCGTGGTCATTCGGGTCAGCGGCGTGTTGGGCAGGAACACGATCGCGATCAGACTGATCACGGCGAACGGCACCGCGATGAGGAACGAGTGCGAGATGCCCTGCGCGTAGATGTCCTCGAAGATCACGCGCAGCGCCGCGGGCATCGCCGAGACCTGCGGGAGGGTTCCCGAACTGAGCGTGTCCGCCCATTTCTGCGCGTCCGCGCCGAGGCTCATGACAGTCGCGGTGATGTCGTCCTTGCCCGCGGTGACGAGCTCGCTCACGCGCGAAGCGAGGGCCGCGCCCATGAGGGAGACGCCGATCGTTCCGCCGAGGCTTCGGAAGAACGTGACGCCCGCGCTCGCGACGCCGATCTCGTTGGGGTCGGACGTGTTCTGCACCACCAGCACGAGGTTCTGCATCGTCATGCCGACACCCGCGCCGAGCAGGAACATGTAGAGCGAAACCAGGAGGAAGTTCGTGTCGTAGTGGATCGTGGAGAGCAGGAACGAACCGGCCGTCAGGAAGACCGCACCGAGGATCAGGAACGGCTTCCACGTCCCGAGGCGGGTGATGAGCGCCCCCACTCCGACGGACGCGATCAACAGCCCCGCGATCATGGGGATCGTCATGAGACCGGCCTCGGTCGGGGTCGCTCCACGGGCGAGCTGCATGAACTGGCTGAGGAAGACCGACGCGCCGAACATCGCGATCCCCGTGGCGATCGACGCGATCACGGCGAGCGTGAAGGTGCGGTTGCGGAAAAGCGACAGCGGGATCAGCGGCTCCTTCGCGCGCAGCTCGGTGACCACGAACAGCACGGTGCCGAGGATCGCGCCGCCGACCATCAGGACGGTCTGCAGGCTCCACCATTCGAACGAGTCGCCGACGAGGGTCACCCAGATCAGCAGCAGGGCGACCGCGGTGGACAGCAGCACGATCCCGACGTAGTCGATCGACACCTTCCGGCGCGCACGGGGGATCACGTGCAGGGTCCGCTGCAGGATGATCAGGGCGAGCACGGCGAAGGGGAGGGCGACGTAGAAGTTCCACCGCCAGCCCAGCGTGTCGGTGATCACGCCGCCGAGCAGCGGGCCGCCGATCGTGGCGACGGCCATGACCGCCCCGAAGAGCCCCATGTAGCGGCCGCGCTCCCGCGGGCTGATGATGTCGGCCATGAGCACCTGGCTGAGCGCCGCGAGACCGCCGGCGCCGATGCCCTGAACGGCCCGGAACGCGATGAGCATCTCGGGCGACTGGGAGAAGCCCGCGGCCGCGGTCGCCAGGACGAAGATCACGATCGCGATCTGGATCAGGAGCTTGCGGTTGAACAGGTCGGCGAGCTTGCCCCAGATCGGAGTCGAGATCGCCGTGGTCAGCAGCGTCGCGGTGACGACCCAGGTGAAGGACGCCTGCGTGCCGCCGAGGTCGTGGATGATGACCGGCAGCGAGGTCGAGACGACGGTCGAGGCGAGCATCGAGACGAACATGCCGAGGAGGAGTCCCGAGAGGGCTTCGAGCACTTGGCGGTGCGTCATGGCGGGCTTGTCGGGAAGCTCGACGGTTTCGGACGTCGTGAGAGAAGTGGCGGACATGGCGATCCTTCGGCGGAGGCGGCGGGACGCGGCGACGGTGGCGCGACAAGTTGATCTGAGTCAACTGTTGATCTGTGTCAACCATAAGGTAAATGGTTGAGACGCGTCAACTATTCCCGTTCCGCGGCTGCTGATCGCGCGCCGGGCACGGGGTCAGTCAGCGAGAGCGAGGGCGCGGAAGGGCTCGCGCGGCGGCCGAGGGGCCGGCATCCGCTCGGCGGGAGGCTGCGAACGAGCGAGCATCGTCCGGCGGTGGAGTTCGTCGATGAGGGTCGTCGCCAGGTGCACGAGGCGGCCGATCTCGACCTCGTCGCGATCGACCCACGCGCACTTCGGCTCGTCGCCGACCGGGACGAAGCCGTCGTGCTCCTCCCACGCGACGAGCGTGCGCTCGGCGCCGAGGACGTGCTGCTGCCACCAGATCTGCCGCAGATACGTGCGCGGGATGCTGCGCCACGACTTGTTGGTCGTCTTGATCTCGCAGAGGATCACCCGACCGTCGCCGTCGACCGTGACGCCGTCCGGGGTCGCGAGGTGGCGCTTCTCCACTTCGGCGTGGAAGAGCGCGCTGGAGGGCAGGATGCCGTGGGTGGCCGCCACCCAGCGTGCGATCTCGGGTTCGCGGACCCGGCCGTGCGCGGTGTAGGCGTTGCCCGAGAACCCCGAGCCCATGAGCTTCGCATCCGCGGCCTTCGCGATCGCGTTCGGCGAGGTCAGCGTGGCGACGTCCGTCGCGGTGATGCCCCGCGATCGAGCGCGGATCCAGGCCACGCGATCGCGCGAGTCCGCCACCACCCGGGCGGCGAGCCCGGGGTGCAGGGCGGCGAGTTCGGGTGACACGCCTTCGAGGCTAACCCCGCTCGCCCCCACGCGGTGGCGCGACACCCGCGTCCGCGGCCCCTGCTGCGCCGAGTGCACGAGTTCCTGCCGAGTGCACGGCATGCGCACGTTGAAAAGTCGTGCGCTCGGCGCGAACCCGTGCGGTCGGCGGGTGCGATCGTCTCCTCCATACGGAGGGCGCGCGCTCCCGATGTCCACAGATGCCGAGATCTGAGACTGAAGGTCGCTGCGGGGCCTGACTCTGAACCGATGCGACGTGCCTTCTCCGTAGCGGAACTGTCCCCCCTCGTTCGATCGAGATCCGGTCTGCGCGAGGACGGGTGGACCGACCGCGCGATCGCCGGTGCGGTCGATCGCGGTGAGCTGCTCGTGCTGCGTCGCGGATCCTTCCTCGAGGCGGCGGATGCCGCGCGGATGTGGCCGGAGGGTCGACATCTCGCGCACGTGATCGCGGTGGCGAGGGACTCGCGCGGAGGTGCGGTGGCCTCCCACGAATCCGCCGCCGTGCTGTGGGGCCTCCCTCTGTACCGTCACCGACCCGATCGCGTGCACGTGACCACGCCCGCCCCGGTGCGGATCTCCAGCGGTCCGGATGTCCGCAGACACGTCGCGCCGTTGCGCGCGGACGACATCGTCGTGCGGTGGGGCATCCGGTGCACGTCACTCGCGCGCACGGTCTTCGACGTCATCCGGACACTTCCGCTCGAGACCGCGCTGGCTTGCGCCGATGCGGCCGAGCGTCAGATGGCACTGCGGGGGAGGGAGTGGGATCAGGATGCCGTGCTGGCGTGGCGGGAAGGTCTGCAGCGGCGGCTCATCGATGCCGACGGCGCACGGGGGATTCGGCAGGCGCGGTGGGTCGCGGACTTCTCCGACGGCAGAGCGCAGCTCCCGGGCGAGAGCGTGAGTCGCCTGCGACTGGTCCGATTGGGATTCGCGCGCCCCCACCTGCAGGTGCCGGTGCCCGCTCCGCGCGGACGCCGGTACTTCGTCGACTTCGGCCTCGATGACGTGCGCACGTTCGGGGAGTTCGACGGCCAGGGCAAGTACACGGACGAGGCGATGCGCCGCGGCATCCCGCTGCAGCAGGTGCTCCTGGAAGAGAAGCGACGTGAGGACTGGATCAGAGGCACGACCCAGTGGAGATTCGTACGCTGGGAGGACGAGCACATCGTGAGCGCGACCGCGCTCGGCCGGAGGCTCGCGTCCTTCGGCATCCGGCCGCCTTCGTGACCTGCGAGCAGTCCCGCGGCGCCAGGCGGCGCGGATTTGGAGCGAGCACGGGGGGGTGCGTACACTGGGATACAGCCGAAGACCGCTGGTCATCGACGTGCGCGCAAGCGCATGGCGATCGAAGCTCTGCAGTGCAGGGGCCCGCGCAGGTGTACGACACGAATCTCGTCCTGAGAATCCAGCTCCGTGCGCTTGCGCCGGAGCTTTTGTCATTCCGGGGCGAGATCCGATGAGCGGATGCCGGCGGCCGACGCCCCGGCACCCCGGAGCGTCTCGTACACACAAGGAGTGGCCATGGCGCAGAAGGATGCATCGGTCGCCGAGCTCACGAAGCATTTCGAGGACTCGACCGCCGTTCTGCTGACCGAGTACCGCGGTCTGACGGTTGCCCAGCTCAAGGAGCTGCGCAACAGCATTCGTCAGGATGCGGAATACGCCGTGGTGAAGAACACGCTCACCAAGATCGCCGCCAACAAGGCGGGGATCTCGTCGCTGGACGAGGACCTCAAGGGTCCCTCGGCCATCGCGTTCGTGCACGGAGACCCGGTCTCCGTCGCGAAGGGTCTGCGCGCCTTCGCCAAGGCACACCCTCTTCTGGTGATCAAGGGCGGCTATTTCGATGGCAACCCCCTCACCGCGGAAGAGGTCAACAAGCTCGCCGATCTCGAGAGCCGTGAAGTCCTGCTGGCGAAGCTCGCCGGTGCGATGAAGGCCTCGCTGACCAAGGCGGCCTACGTCTTCAACGCGCTGCCGTCGAAGGCCGTTCGCACGGTCGACGCGCTGCGTGAGAAGCAGGAGTCCGCGGCCTGATCTCAGGTCCCGGCATAGCAAAACCCCGAATCAAGGAGAATCATCATGGCAAAGCTCAGCACTGAGCAGCTGCTCGACGCGTTCAAGGAGCTCACGCTCATCGAGCTCAGCGAGTTCGTCAAGGCGTTCGAGGAGACCTTCGACGTCACCGCCGCCGCGCCCGTCGCCGTGGCCGGCCCCGCCGCCGGTGGCGCGGGTGCCGCCGCCGAAGAGGTCGAGGAGAAGGACTCGTTCGACGTCGTTCTCGAGGCCGCCGGCGACAAGAAGATCCAGGTCATCAAGGTCGTCCGCGAGCTCACCTCGCTCGGCCTCGGTGAGGCGAAGGCCGTCGTCGACGGCGCTCCGAAGGCCGTCCTCGAGGGCGCCAACAAGGAGACCGCTGACAAGGCGAAGGCCGCTCTCGAAGAGGCCGGCGCGACCGTCACGCTCAAGTAATCTCGTCCTGAGATTCACGAAGACCCCGGATGCTGCATCCGGGGTCTTCGTCGTCGGTCGGGGAGAAGCGGGGTGAGAGTCAAAGGCCGCCCTGCCGCCGGCCATCGATCGCGACCGCCGACGCGCGGGGGTCCAGCGCCGCGGTGGAATTGCGGACGACCAACTGGGACGTCATGCGCACGGTCTTCGGGGGCTGCGTCGGGTCGTCCAGGTGCTCCAGGAGCAGCTGCACCGCGACCCGCCCCTGCTCGCGCGGAGTCTGCCGCAGCGTGGTGAGGGCGAACATGTCGGCGAACTCGTGGTCATCGATGCCGATCACGCTCAGATCGCTCGGCACCTGCACGCCGAGGCGCCGGGCGGCGATGATCGCCCCGATCGCGACCTCGTCGCACGTGGCGACGATCGCGGTGGGTCTTCCGCGCGCTTCTCCGAGCGCGTCCACGGCCGACGCATAGCCGCCCGGCAGCGTGACGTCGGAGTAGATGTGGCGGACGTGGTCGGACAGGCCGGCGGTCTTCATCGCATTGAGGTAGCCGTCCAGGCGGCGCCGGTCGACCTGCGCCCAGTGGGTGCTCAGCCCGCCGCCGATGAAGGCGATGTCACGATGGCCGAGTGCGATCAGATGCTCGGTCGCTCGGCGCGCGACATGGTCGTCGTCGATCTCGACCACGGTGGTCACGTTGCTCGATCCGACGACGCTCACGATCGGCCGGCCGATCGCGACGAGTCTGTCCAGCTCCTGGTGATCCGGTTCGAGTCCGACGGCGATCAGGCCGTCGAACCGTTTGCGGGCGAGGAAGTCCTCGAAGATCCGATTGCGTCCCTCGGTCCCGGGCTTCGCGTCGTACAGCGTGAGGTCCAGGCCCTGTGCCAGGAGCACCTGCTGGATCCCCTCGAGGACTTCGGCGAAGAACCAGCGGTTCACGTACGGCATGACCACGCCGATGTTCTGCGTCCGCCCGGTCGCGAGGCTCACGGCGCTCGTGGACGGTACGTAGCCGATCGACGCCGCGGCCTGATGGACGCGCTGACGGGTCTCCTCCGAGACGTAGCCGGTGCCCCCGAGCGCGCGGCTCGCGGTGGACTTGGAGACTCCCGCGAGTCGTGCGACCTCAGCGATGCCACTCACGTCCGTCACCGCCTCCGAGGCCGCTCTGCCGATCCGCACGCCCGTGCGGCTGGCGATCAGCATACGAGATCCGAGCGTTTCTGGGAACGGTTCCAGGGAAAGAACCCATAACGATCGCCCGAGTTTGCAACGATCAGAGCGCATTCGAAGAACAACTGTTGTGTACGGGGGCGATTTCCCCTAGCTTGTGTGGAAGCGGTTCCCGAAGTGACCGCGACGCGGACACGCGTGAACTCGAAGAGGAGAAGCACACATGGGCATGTCACAGCGCAGACGTATCCTGATGCCGCTCGCCGCCCTGGGCGTCGCGGGCATCGCACTCGCCGGCTGCACCGGCGGCGGTGGCGACAACGGCGGCGGCGGCGGAGACGGCGAGGCCGTCACGATCATGGGCGCGTTCACCGACGCCCAGGCCGAGGCGTTCCAGGCCGACCTGGACAAGTGGTCGGAGACCTCCGGCATCAAAGTCACCTATGACGGCAACACCGACTTCCAGACGGCCGTCGTCGCGCGTGCCACGGCAGGCAACCCGCCGGACATCGCGATCTACCCGCAGCCGGGTGTGCTGAAGAGCCAGACCGCCCAGCTGTTCCCGCTGGAGGACCTCGGGATCGACGTCGAGGCGATCACCGCCGATGAGGCCAACGGTCTCGGTGACATCGCCGTCGTCGACGGTCAGACCTTCGGTCTGCCGTACTCGATCAACGTCAAGTCCCTCGTCTGGTACAACCCGGCCGCCTTCGAGGCCGCGGGGCTGACCGTGCCGACGACGGATGCCGAGATGACGGCTCTGCAGCAGCAGATCATCGACCAGGGCCTGGGTTACCCGTGGTGCGTCGGCCTGGAGTCGGGCGCGGCCACCGGCTGGCCGGCGACGGACTGGCTCGAGGAGTACGTCCTGCGCTACGGCGGACTGGATGACTACAACGCCTGGATCGCCGGGGACATCCTGTTCAACAGCGACCTCGTCAACGAGGCCGGCGACAAGGTCGCCGAGGAGCTGCTGGCCGAAGGCAAGGTCAACGGCGGCGGCCCCGCCGCGGCCACGACGGCCTTCCAGACCGCGGGCAACCAGCTGTTCGTCTCCGGCAAGGAGAACGGTCAGTGCTTCATGATGCGACAGGGATCGTTCATCGCGGACTTCTTCCCCGACGAGATCAAGGCTCAGATCGCCGACAACGACCTGACGAACGTCAACTTCTTCCAGCTGCCCGCACCCGAGGGCACGGAGCAGGCGATGCTCGGCGGTGGCGACCTGGTGGGTGCCTTCACCGACTCGGACGCGACCAAGCAGGTCATCGAGTACATCACCGGCAAGGATTTCGGCACGAACGGCTACGCCAGCCAGGCCATCTTCCTCTCTCCGCACAACGACTTCGACACGTCCTTCTACACGACGGACTTCCAGAAGAACGCGCAGGAGCTGCTGGCGGCATCGACGATCTTCGGATTCGACGCCTCCGACCAGATGCCGGGTGAAGTCGGCGCCGGCACCGAGTGGAGCGAGCTGACGAGCTGGTTCGCCGGTCAGAAGACCATGGAGCAGGCCTTCGACGCGATCGACGCGTCCTGGCCCGACCGGTAAGGTCATCGACCGCTCCTTGTGAGCGACGAAGCGGCGCCGGCGCCCTGGGCCCCGGCGCCGCTTCCCACTAGCATCACGATCATCCTTACAACGACGTCAGGCGGTTTCGATGGCCATTGTCAGTGCACTCATCTCCGTGATCCTGGGGTTGGGGGTGTCGTTCATCATCTTCTGGGGCCTGAACTGGCTCGTGGAGAGGACGAATGACAAAGCGAAGGCGCGGCTGCTGCCGTACGTCTTCCTGCTCCCCGTGATCCTCCTGGTCGCGCTGTTCCTCCTCTACCCGGCGATCCGCACGTTCGTCGAGAGCTTCATGAAGCAGAGTCAGCGGCGTGGGGAGGGCGCCACGTTCGTCGGTCTCGACAACTACATCTCGCTGTTCACGGATCCGAACTTCCTCGGGGTCCTCCTGAACAATCTGCTCTGGGTTCTCGTCGTGCCGGCGGCGACCGTCCTGATCGGGCTCCTCGTCGCGATCCTCACCGACCGTCTCGGCAAGCGTCGCGAGACGACGTTCAAGGCGATGATCTTCCTGCCGATGGCCATCAGCGGCATCGCCGCCGCGGTCACCTGGCGCTTCATCTACTTCTACGCACCGCCGGGCAACCCGCAGATCTATCTGCTGAACGCGATCTGGACGGGCGTGACCGGCAACGATCCGGTGCCCTGGCTCACGATCGATGCCGGCAGGCTCAACAGCTTCCTGCTCATGTTCATCGTGATCTGGCTGCAGGTCGGGTTCGCGATGGTGCTCCTGTCCGCGGCGATCAAGGGTGTCCCGGAAGAGACCATCGAAGCCGCGCGACTCGACGGTGCGAGCGAGCGGAAGGCGTTCTTCCTCGTGATCGTCCCGCAGATCCGCGGCACAGTCCTCGCGGTCTTCGTCACGGTCACGATCTTCGTCATGAAGAGCTTCGACATCATCTATGCGATGACGGGCGGGCAGTACAACACGAGTGTGCTCGTGGTCGAGTTCTACACGCAGCTGTTCAGCTTCCAGAACCCCGGCAAGGCCGCCGCCGTGGTGATCGTCCTCATGATCGCGGTCATCCCGCTGATCGTCTATCAAGTCCGCAGCTACAAGTCGCAGGAGGAACTCCGATGACTTTCGTGCCCACTCCCATCGTCGACGAGGACAACAACGCCCGCGAGATCGTCGACACGACCAAGCGCGCGAAGAAGTTCAACAAGGACGGCACCGAGAAGGCCAAGCCCCGGGTGCTGATCTCGATCATCATGGGGATCATCGCGGTCGCCTGGCTCTTCCCGCTTCTGGGGCTGCTCATCACGAGCCTGCGTCCTCGGGCCGACGTCGAAGCGACAGGCTGGTGGACGGCGATCCTGAATCCGTTCCAGCAGAACTGGACCTTCGAGCCGTTCGCGCAGGCATGGACCGCGCTGGATGCCGGGACGACGTTCTGGAACTCGGTGGCGGTGACCATTCCGGCGACGATCCTGC
>JASBUD010000285.1 GCA_030148105.1 Microbacterium sp.
CCAACTGCCGACGGCATTGGGTACGACGGTGATCTGCCGGCGCGGGCTGCCAAGGGTTTCGAGTTCGCGGCGCGAGAAGTCAGAGACGGTGACGACCGCCGCGGAGTCGCCGACCAGGCGCGGAGTCATCGCGGCGTAGAGCGCACGGAACCGCCACGCGTAGCCTTCCGGATGCCGGCGATGAGTGATGTCGTGCACGGCGACGACCTGATGCCGGTAGCCGACGGGTCCCGTGTTGGCCAAGTCGACCAGCAGGGGACCGCCCTGACGTCGCAGGAAACGTCTCAACGAGATCTGCTCCCATGCGTGGCCGCTGAAGCCACCCACACGCTGAACCGGCAGGCCCGCGAGTTCGGTGCGCCGCAACTCCCCGCGGCTCGGCGCCACCAGCACCAGATCATCGCGAAGGCCGATCAGCTGCTCGGTGATCTGCTCGGCGAACCGTTCGACTCCGGTCGTGGGTCTGGTGAGGAACCTGCAGTTGACGACAACGTTCACTGAACTGATCCCCCCTTCGTCCGGCACGACCGTGGCGATGCGCCCGCTCGAACCCGAGCGCCGCGTGGGACGCGCCGCCGCAAACTACGATCGACACATGGTCGCCGCCCTCGCCATCGTGTCGCCTCTGATTCTGGCAGGTGTGCTGACCGCGAGCGCTGTCGCGAAGCTCCGTACGCCGGATGACCTGGCCGGATGGGCGGAGCTCGGCGTACCCGCGGCCCTGCGGCGCGAGTGGCTGCGGCGACTGCATCCGTGGGCAGAGATCGCGCTCGGAGCGGCGATCGCCCTTGTGGGCGGCGTGATCGGCCTCGTCTCGGGGCTGATCGCCGTTGCGCTGATGATCGCCTACACCTCGCTGGTCGTCGGTGCCCGACGAAACGGCGTTGCTGCGACCTGTGCCTGCTTCGGGCGCCGCCGAGCCGTGACGAGAGTGACCATCGCGCGCAACCTGTGGCTGACTCTCCTCGCGATCGCGACCGCCGCGACGAGCTGGACCACGCCGCTGGTCGGCGGGCCGGCGGCCGCGGGCATCGCCGACCCCGGATCGCTTCTCGCCCTCGTGCTCGCTTCAGCGACCACCGCGCTGATTCTGTGGCCGGAGGGTGAGCGCGAGGATTCGCCGGCAACGACCGTCTGGCCGGGAGACGGTCTGGACTACGTCCGCCTCCGCACGCCTTCCGTCCCGGTGACACTCGCCGACGGGCGCATCGCGAATCTTCGGTCTCTGGCCTCTCGGCGGCCGCAGCTGATTCTGTCCGTTTCGCCCACATGCGCCTCCTGCCAACCCGTGGTCGACAAGGTCCCTGAGTGGCGCGAGCTGCTGCCGGAGGTGGACATCCGCTTCCTGCTGGCGACGTCACCGGGCGACAGCCCGCTCATCGAAACCGAAGAGCCGCAGTCCCTGCACGATTCCGACGGCTACGCCCGTCAATCGTTGGACGCCACAGCGACGCCGGCGGCGGTGCTGCTCGGCGCGGACGGGCTGCTCGCCGGTGGCCCCGTCGCGGGCTCCGAACACATCGAGGGGTTCGTGTCAGACATTCTCGAGGTACTGCACAGCGGCAACCGCGCCTGATTCCCACATCAATTCCGGGGTGCGCGGCTTCCTCTGGCCAACCCTGCGATTGCCGCATGGCGCGTGAGTGCGGTATCGTCGGTCAACTGGGGTTTTCTCAACGCGCATTTGGGGATGCGTGTCAAATGAAAGAGGTCCCGTCGTGGGCGCACCGGAAGATGCCGAATCCAAGGGCGTGAGCAGACGTACCGTCGCGAAGGCCATGGCGTGGACGGTGCCGGTGATCGCGGTCGCTGCCACTGTGCCGCAGGCTGCGGCATCAGCTCCGCCACCGCCGTTCTTCGACTTCGGCAACGGCAAGAAGAATCCAGGGAACAGTTGCACGAACGCGTGCATCCCGAAGCAGTCCTACGGGGTCCCGGTCACCGTGCAGAACACCACGGGATCCAATCTCGTCATCCAGTTCACGAACTACCTCATCAACAACGTTTCGACGGGCGTGAACAACGTCGGCGTCATCTACTCCGGGACGACCATCGATTGTGCGGCAAAGGTCGCCGGTTGTTCCCTGGCATCGTGCACAGTGGACGGCATCCCGCTCAGCCCGACCAACAGCGTCTGCGTCCCGCCGAACACGAGCTTCGTGTTCTGGGTGATGTCCAACGAATTCGGATCGAGTCCGCAGGGGTCTCAGCTCATTCCGTGGCGCTGGGTCAATCCGGCGACGTGCACCGTCGTCGGATCGGGCAACGCCACCTCCCCGACGTCGCCGCCCAACGACTTCTGCTGACCCGTCGCGCTGGAGCCGTCTGTCCCGAAGGGCCGGCGGTCCCGGCTCGGTGTTCTCATCGGTCCGACCGGCCGCCACGCTTCCCGTGACCTCTCCGTGACCGATTTCCCTGGTGAACCACAGGCGCCCTCAGCCAGGATCGGGACCATGGTCTCACCTCGCCTCCTCGTCGTCCCCGTCCTGGCCGCGCTCGCGGTCGGCGCGTTCGCCGGCTGCGCAGCGACACCCGCTGACGCCCCGTCGCCGACCGGCACGGACCCTGCCACGCAGACCGAGCTCGACGCGGCCTGGCTGGACGGCGGGCGCATCATCGGCCTCGTCACCTCCGGCAGCTCCAGCTGCGTGCCCGCCGCGGACGCCGCGACGGTCGAAGCCGACGGCTCGCTCCTGGTGACTCTCGTCGAACCGGATGCCGAGACGGCGTGCACGCGCGACCTCGTGCCGCGCGTCACGCTGGTGGAGGTTCCGGAGGGAGTGGATCCGACGCAGGATCTCGCGATCATCGTGTCCGGTGACGGCTATTCCGGACAGGTCGAGCTCGACGGCGTGACCGGCCTCGCCGGCGGCGGGATGACGGACTACCTGCCGAGCGCCGGATGGACGGACACGGACGGACAGTTCGTGGTGCTGACATGGGGTTCGTCCTCCTGCGCCCCGATCGTCGACCAGGTGGCGGCATCCGGCCCCGCAGAAGTGACGGTCACTTTCCAGACGCCCCCGGCCGATCAGGTCTGCACGATGGACATGGCGCCGCGCGCATTCGTGGCGGTCGTGGACGGACTCGAGGAAGACGGCGACGTGTCGCTCGTGCTCACCGGCACCCCCGGGTTCGATGATGTGCGTATCCCGATCTACGGAGAGGACTGATCATGGCACGGCGTCCGGCACCCCTCATCGGCGCTCTCGCCCTCGCGGCGATGCTCGGCGCGGCCCTGACCGGCTGCGCGACCGCAACCCCGTCCAGCGGAGCGGATGCCACTCCCCAGGCGACCGAGACACCCGCCGGTGAGCTCACCGAGTTCGACGCGGCGTGGCTGGACGGCGGGCGGCAGGTCGGCCTGGTGACCCAGGGCTCCTCCACGTGCATCCCGACCGCCGAGGATGTCTCCTACGCCGACGGTGTGCTCCAGCTGACGCTCGCCGACGTCTCCGATGGCCCGTGCACGATGGACTACGTCCCCCGGGTGTCCCTCGTCCCGGTCCCCGACGATGTCGACCCGTCCGCGAACCTCGCGATCGAGGTCACGGGCGACTACGTCGGCGAGATGGTCCTGCCCGGTGTTGAGGGGCTTGCCGCCGAGAGCCCGTCCGAGCAGTTGCCGAGCGCGGGATGGACCACGACCGACGGCACGTTCATCGTGCTCCTGTGGGGTTCTTCCGGCTGCCCCGAGTACATCACCACCGCCGAGGTCTCCGGCGACGCGGCGATCTCCGTCTCCCTGTCCGGCCAGCCGGCGGACAAGGTCTGCACGGCCGACATCGCTCCGAATCCGCAGCTGACCACCGTGGACGGCCTCGTCGGTGTTCCGGATGTGGCACTCACCCTCAACAGTCCGGGCGTCGATCCGTACACGACGCCGATCCTCGGCGTGAACGGCGGCACCGCCGGCTGAGTCACGGATCGGTGCGCACGAGCAGATCGCCGATCTCGCAGTCCAGCGCCCGGCAGATCGCCGAGAGCGTCGAGTAGCGGATCGCCTTCGCGCGGTCGTTCTTGAGCACCGACAGGTTGACGACCGAGACGCCGACGGCTTCCGAGAGCCGGGTGAGGGTCATGCCGC
>JASBUD010000288.1 GCA_030148105.1 Microbacterium sp.
GCGGCGCGCCCGGGCGCGCGGCGCCGGGCTTGGCGGCGCTCGGCGCGGCGGTGGCTGCCGCCGGAGCGGATGCCGCAGCCGGCGCGGCGGCCGGCTTACCGGCGCCGTCCGCCTCGAGGGCGGCGCGGAGCTTGCGAGCCACGGGGGGCTCGATGGTGGATGAGGGGCTCTTGACGAATTCGCCGAGCTCCTTGAGCTTTGCAAGAGCGATCTTGCTGTCGACACCGAGTTCGGAAGCGATCTCGTGTACGCGTGGTTTGGCAGCCACAATTCTCCTGTCTGGGGTTGGTCCACCCAGGCAGGGCAGACCTCAGTCGCGGACGGGTCTCATTTCGAGCCGTTCACTTTGTTTCCATAGCCGTTCAGCCGTTTCTCGAAGGTCTGCGTATCCAGAGGACCTGACACACGCAATGCCCGTACGAAAGCGCGTCGCCGCAGAGCGGCATCCATGCATTCCGTGCTGTCGTGCACCCACGCGCCCCGCCCCGGCATCGACGCGCCGACATCTGCGATGAGGGTGTGATCGACGGCCACGACTCTGAGGAGCGCGGACCGGGGGGCACGCGTGCGGCATCCGACGCACGTCCGTACGGGCTCTATCTTACACCTCGGGGCGGACGGGGCATGCCTCAGGACTCCAGGACGCTGTCCGGCTGGATGTCGATCTTGGCGCCTGTGAGCTTGGCGGCGAGGCGCGCGTTCTGCCCCTCCTTGCCGATCGCGAGCGACAGCTGGTAGTCGGGGACGAGCGCCCGCACCGCCTTCGTGGAGGCGTCGAGGATGAAGCTCGAGGTGACCTTCGCCGGCGACAGCGCGTTCGCGACGAACTTCGACAGCTCGGCGTCGTAATCGACGATGTCGATCTTCTCGCCGCCCAGTTCCTCGGTCACCGCCCGCACGCGTCGACCGAGCTCACCGATGCACGCGCCCTTCGCGTTGATCGTGGGATCCGTCGCACGCACCGCGATCTTCGTGCGGTGCCCGGCTTCGCGGGCGAGCGAGACGATCTCGACGAGCCCCGCGTTGATCTCGGGCACTTCGAGCGCGAACAGCTTGCGCACGAGCCCCGGGTGCGTCCGCGACACCGTGATCTGCGGACCCTTCGTGCCCTTGGCCACGGACGTGACGTAGACGCGCAGACGGGAGCCGTGCGCGTAGTCCTCCCCCGCGACCTGCTCCTCGGGCGGGAGGATCGCCTCGATGGATCCGAGATCGACGTGCACCATGCGGGGGTTCGGCCCCTGCTGCACGATACCGGCGACGATGTCGCCCTCCTTGCCCCGGAACTCGCCCAGCACCGCGTCGTCGGCGATGTCCCGCAGCCGCTGGCTGATGACCTGCTTCGCGGCGAAAGCCGCGATGCGCCCGAAGTCGTCCGGGCTGCTCTCCTCTTCGCCGATGATCGCGCCCTCGTCGTCCGTGAGCGGCAAGAAGACCGCGACGTGACCCGTCTTGCGATCGAGGACCGCGCGGGCGCCGGCGGGCAGTTCGCCGGTCGGCGAGGTGTGCTTGGCGTAGGCGGTCAGGATCGCCTGTTCGATGATGCGCGCGAGCTCATCGAAGGGGATCTCCTTCTCTCGCTCAATCGTCCGCAAGAGTGACAGATCGATGTCCATGAGTGACCTCCCTATTCAGCTGTCGCCGTCGCGCGAGCGGCGCGCGGCATCCGTCCAGGGTACCGGATGCCGGCCGCGGTGTTCTGGGCGGCTGCTGGTCAGCCTCAGCGCCCGCCCGCCATACTGACCCCATGGATGCGATCAACGAATGGCTGCTGACCTGGGGCGACGCGCTGTGGACGTGGGTGGTCCTGCCGGTCGTGATCCTGCTCGGCCTGTACTTCACGCTGCGATCCGGGGTCGTGCAGTTCCGGCTCATCCCCGAGATGTTCCGCACCCTCACCGACAAGACCCCGCGCGATGCGGGCGGGCGCCCGCAGTCGGTATCGGCATTCCAGGCCTTCACGATCTCTGCGGCCTCGCGGGTGGGAGTCGGCAACATCGCCGGGGTGGGCACGGCGATCGCCATCGGCGGCCCGGGAGCGGTGTTCTGGATGTGGTTGATGGCCTTCATCGGAGGCTCCTCGAGCTTCATCGAGTCCTCCCTCGCCCAACTCTTCAAGATCCGTGACAAGGACGGCTTCCGAGGCGGACCCGCCTACTACATGCAGCGGGGGCTCAAGGCACGCTGGATGGGCGTCCTGTTCGCGGTCATCCTGATCGTCTGCTTCCCGATCGCCTTCAGCTCCCTCCAGGCCAACACGATCCAGGCCACCCTCGCCGGCAGCTTCGGTGAGGACTCCGCAGGCTGGCTGCCCTGGGGGGTCGGCATCGGGCTGGCGGTCCTGATGGCACTGGTCATCTTCGGCGGCGTCCGTCGGATCGCCTCGGTGACACAGCTGCTGGTCCCCGCCATGGCGCTGCTGTACCTGATCGTCGGGATCGTCATCCTCGTGATCCACGCCGACCGCATCCCCGCGGCCTTCGCCTCGATCTTCACGGAGGCGTTCGGCTTCAACGAAGTCGTGGGGGCGAGTCTCGGCTACATCATCCTCACCGGAGTCAAGCGTGGGATGTTCTCCAACGAGGCGGGTCTCGGTTCCGCTCCGAACGCCGGGGCGACGGCGGCGGTCACCCACCCCGTCAAGCAGGGCCTCGTCCAGACCCTCGGCGTCTATTTCGACACCTTCCTGGTGTGCTCGATCACGGCGTTCATCATCCTGGTCTCCGTTCCCGATCTCTCCGAGGCCGGGCGCGGGATCGGACTCACACAGGGCGCGATGACGAGCACGCTCGGCGAGTGGTCGAACGTGCTGTTGAGCGTGATCATCTTCCTTCTGGCGTTCAGCTCGATCCTCGGCAACTACTACTACGGCGAATCCAACATCGAATTCATCACGCCGCGTCCGGCCGTGCTGACCGCGTACCGGCTGCTGGCGGTGGTGGCGGTCTTCGTCGGATCGGTGATCTCGGCCGACGTGGTCTGGAACTTCGCCGACGGAGCGATGGGGCTCATGGCGCTGGTCAACCTGATCGCGATCGCCCTGCTGTCGGGCATCGCCTTCCGGCTGCTGAAGGATTACACCGCTCAGCGTCGCGCCGGGCGGAACCCCATCTTCACGCGCGCGCTCATGCCCGATGTGGACGGGATCGCGGTGTGGGAGGACGAGCTGTCCGTCACGGGGCCGGTGGACCTTCCCACGAAGGACCACGAGGCTCAGAAGCACCGCGATCACCTGCACCGCGCCACCGCGGATCGCGACGCCGACCGCCTCGGCTAGCCCGTCACTCCTCGGCGTCGACGGCGTAGCGGGCGCAATCGGAAGCCGGTGCGTCGGACCCGGAGAACCGGTCATCCGTCCAGCGCACGAGCGTCCGCAGGAATCCCGATGAGGGGACGATGAGCGAGCGGTGGTCGCCGGTCGCGAACTCCACCCACCGGACCGGCACTCCCGCCGCACAGGCGTCACGGACGAAGTGCTCGGGCAGATCGGACGGGATCACTTCGTCCTGATCCGACCATCCGATCAGCACGGGGCCGCGCCACGGACCGATCGCACGGTTCTGTTCGAGCCGTCGGCCGAGTGCGCCCGCGGTCAGGTTCGCGGGATACAGGGGCCTGTCGGCGGACACACCGAGCGACGTGATCGCCGACACGAACAGACCCGGTTCGCTGAGGCACCGCTGGGTCATCTCCCGGACGATCGATCGGCCGGAGGTGACCACGTAATCCTCGACGTTGACGTCGGGGTACACGTCCGCGTACGGCACGAGCACCCAGGAGACGAGGATCGACAGCTCCGCGCCGGCATCGCGGCCCGCGAGCTCGCGCGCCATCGCCAGAGGATCGGTCACCGGAGCGAGCGCCGCCGTGCCGAGGATGCGCAGCTCGGGCGCGTACTCGGCCGCGACCGGATCGGTCCACAGGGCGGCGTGCCCGCCCTGTGAGTGCCCCCACACCACGACGTCGCGGGAGAGACGGACGTCCTCCAACTCGCCCGCCGCGCGGATGGCGTCCAGGCTCGACCGCGCCTCGCCCTCGCCGATCAGATACGGGAAGCGACCCGCCGCTCCTCGACCGGTGTAGTCCGATGCCACGACCACCCAGCCGCGACGCAGCGCCTCCGAGACCGCGGGGATCGCCCACCGGGTCGCGGTGGAGTCCATCAGGCTCGGCGCACATCCGCGTGCGACCCCGGTCGTCCCCCAGTTCCAGGACACGACGGGTCGTGGGCCCGGAGGCAGGTCGGTCGGGATGACGACCAGAGCGCTGGCCACGGCGCGCACGCCGACGGCATCCGTCGTGCTGTACAGGATCCGGCGCACCGTGCCGTCCGCGGGCGCGGAGCCGGCGTACGCGTCCGAGCGGATCAGCTCCCCCGGTCCGTCGGGACCATCCGCCGGGGCGTTGTAGAACGCGTCGATCACGGGCGCACCCTCCGCGAGCCACCCGTTCACGCTCCAGGCGGTCCCGGCGAGGACCACCAGGACGACGGCGAGCGCGTAGCGGCCGGCATCCACGAGCCTGCGACCGCGCGGTCCGCGACCGGAATCGCTCAGAGTCGGCGTACGCCCCGCGAGCCGACGCCCCGCACGCCACACGAGCGATCCGCCGTAGACGATCGTGCGCACGCCGAACAGCACCGCCGCGATCAGGAGTGTCAGGTCGGGCCACGCGAGCGCGAGGACTCCGAAGACGATCTGCGCGACACCCGATGCACCCGACAGCACTCGCTCGCTCACCCGGCCGCGCAGGACGCCGGCCAGCGACCCGAGGCCGCCGATGATCAGCAGGACCGCGAGGACGGCCGGAAGGATCTCGAGACTGCGCCCGACGAAGAGCAGCACAGCGAGACCGCCGACGATCCACAGGACGCACACGATCCGATACCAGACGGTGCGGGAGCGCTCGGAGTCGGCGAGATCGAGGACCCCGGCGAGGATCGCAGCGACCCCGACCACGATCGCGAGCAGCCAGAGCGAGGTGAGCGGGCGCGTCACGATGAAGACGCCGAGCGCGAAGACGGAGATGCCGATCGCGAGTGCCGCCGGCGCGGGCGCCGCTTCGATGAGCCGGAGAGCCCGCCGCAGACGGGGCCTCGGCACCGCGGGAGGGGACGGCACGCTCACTCGGGCCATCCTAGATCGGACCGCCACGCCGTCCTGCCCGCGTAGCCTGGCCTGATGGACGCGACAGCCCCTCGCCGCGTGGCGCGCGAGGTGGAGCGCAGCGCTCCGCTTCGCGCCCTGGCCCGTGGGGGCTACGCGGCGAACGGACTGCTGCACATCCTGATCGGCGCGATCGCCGTCATCGTCGCCTTCGGGGGCGACGGCGCGAGCGACCAGTCCGGCGCCCTCATGGCGATCGCCGCCGTGCCGTTCGGGTTCATCCTGCTGTGGACGGCGGCGATCACGCTGTGGGCTCTGGCCGTCTGGCAGCTCGTGGACGGCATCCTGCAGCGTGCCCCCGCCGACAGCGCCACCGGATTCTTCAGCAAGTGGGGCCGGCGCATCGGCGCGTGGGGTCAGGCGGCGATCTTCGGCGCGCTCGGCCTGATCGCCGCGGCGGTGGCGCTCGGCGCCCGCGTCGACGCCGAGTCCGCTGCCGAGGCGGCGAGCGCGGGTCTTCTGTCGATCCCCGGTGGGTCTGTCGTGCTCGTGCTCGCGGGGATCGGCATCGGGATCGGCGGCATCGCGTTCATCGTCATGGGCGTGCGACGCTCGTTCCGCGACAAGGTCGACATCCCCGAAGTGGGCCCGGGGCGTGGGGTCGCCGGACTCGGCCTGATCGGCTTCGTCGCGAAGGGGATCGCGCTCGGCATCGTCGGCATCCTGCTGGTCATCGCGGCCGTCGACGCGGACGCCGATACAGCCGGCGGTCTCGACGGTGCCCTGCAGGCGCTCCTGAGGCTTCCGCTCGGTCCGCTGCTGGTCGCGATCGTGGGAGCCGGGTTCATCGCCTACGGGGTCTTCTGCCTGTTCCGCGCGCGCTTCGCGCGTCTGTGATCATCGCCGTGTCAAGCCCTTGGCTCCCTCGGAGGTGGGTGCGAGCCTCGGTGCATGACCGATGATCGAATGACCCAGACCGAGGCGATCGTGCGCCTGAAGGAACTCGTGGAGGACATCGACTTCACGATGCTGACGACGCAGGATGCCGCCGGCAACCTCGTTTCGCGGCCCATGAGCACGCGCCAGATGGATGAGAACGGCGACATCTGGTTCTTCACGGCGGACGACTCGAAGAAGGCGGACGAAGTGCGGGCCGACCACGAGGTGGGCCTGTCCTACCTCGACGCGAAAGGAATGCGCTTCGTCTCCGTCGCGGGCCGCGCTGCGGTCGTGCACGACCGCGCGAAGATGGAGGAGCTGTACACCGCGTCCCTCGACATCTGGTTCGAGGACGGACTCGAGACCCCCGACATCGCGCTGTTGAAGGTCACGCCCGTGGAGTGCGAGTTCTGGGAACCCAAGCACGGAAAGCTCGTGATGGCGGCGGGCATGCTCAAGGCCCTCGTGACGAAGGACACCCCCGACGACACGATGCGGCACGAGAAGATCAGCTGCTGACCTCTCCCGGAGTGGACGGCGCGCTGTCGAGCTCGTTGATCGCGCGGATCAGTCGGTGGAGGGACCCCACCTGGAACTGATCCGGAGTGAGGATCAGACGAGGCAGGTCCGGCCGGTCCGCATCGGCCAGCTCTTGCGGGAGCGCCGTCCCGGCCTCGATCCGCCCCTCCCGCACGAGCGACCCGAACTGCTCGTTGAGCGAGTCCACTTCTTCGGGCGTGGGCTCTGCACGCAGACGGAGGACGAGCCGGCCGCCGACCCAGCGCAGCGAATCGTAGTTTCGCCAGAAGCCGGTCAGTTCGTCGGCGGCGGCCTCGACCGAATCCGTGATGAGCACCCGATCGAAATCGTGCGGCGAGATCACGCCCGACGTCACGAGCTGCTCGTCGACGAAGCGCCGCAGCCCCGCCCAGAACGTGCCGCCGGGTTCGTCCAGCAGCACGATCGGAGTGGGCTCGGCCTTCCCGGTCTGTTGCAGGGTGAGCAGCTCGAACATCTCGTCGAGCGTGCCGAAGCCGCCGGGGAGGCACACGAAGCCGGTTGACTCCTTCACCAGCATGAGCTTGCGCGTGAAGAAGTACTTCATCGCGACGTTGTTGCCGCTGCGCGCCAGGAGTGCATTCGGCTTGTCCTCGAACGGCAGCCGGATCGACACCCCGATCGAGTGGTCCACGCCCGCCCCCTCCGCGGCCGCCTGCATGATGCCGGGACCCGCGCCGGTCACCACCATCCATCCGCGTTCGGCCAGGGCACGTGCGACCCGCATCGTGGCGAGGTAGAGCTCGTCATCCGGTCGAGTCCGCGCCGACCCGAAGATCGTCGCCTTCGGAACGTCCTCGAAGGGGGCGAACAGCCGGAACGCTGCCCGCATCTCGGTCAGTGCGGCGGAAGTGATCTTCAGATCCAGCCGACTCGTGCGATCCATCCCCAGCCCGACGCCCGTGGTGAGGATGCGGGCGACGAGGTCCGCGTCGGTCGTGATGCCGGCATGCTCCAGCACTCCGCGGACGGCCTCGGTGACCTCGGCGGGGATGGGGGCACCGGATTCGGACACGCCTCCAGCCTCCCACGCTCCGCGCGTGAGCGGATCAGCCGACGGTCAGTCGGCCGACGGCATCCGCGATCGAGATGGTCTCGCGATCCCCGCTGCGGCGATCCCACAGCTCGACCTGACCGTCCGCGGCACCTCGCCCGACGATGACGATCTTCGGCACGCCCACGATCTCGGCATCGCCGAACTTCACACCCGGCGACACTTTCGGTCGATCATCGAGCAGGACATCCTTGCCGGCGGCCTCGAGTTCCTTCGCGAGGTCCTCGGCGACCTCGAACGCGACGGCGTCGCGCCCCGCCGCCACGACGTGGACGTCGAACGGTGATACGGATGCCGGCCAGATGAGTCCCTTCTCGTCGTTGTTGAGCTCGGCGATGATCGCGAGGATGCGTGTGACCCCGATGCCGTACGAGCCCATCGTGACGGTGACGAGCTTGCCGTTCTCATCGAGGACTTTCAGCCCCAGCGCGTCGGCGTACTTTCGGCCGAGCTGGAAGACGTGGCCGATCTCCATGCCGCGCGCGAGTTCCACCGGACCGGAGCCGTCGGGGGCGGGGTCGCCCGCGCGCACCGATGCGACCTCGACGAAGTCGTCGCCTGCAAAATCACGGCCGGCGACGAGCGAGTGCACGTGCTTCTGATCGATGTTCGCGCCGGTGATCCAGCTCGTCCCGTCGACGACGCGGGGGTCCAGCAGATAGCGGATGCCGGTGGCGGACTCCTCGCCGAGGATCGCGCCCGTGGGCGACCACGGACCGATGTAGCCCTTGACCAGGAGCGGG
>JASBUD010000290.1 GCA_030148105.1 Microbacterium sp.
GTGATCGTGTCGACGGTGACCGCGCGGCGCGGGTCGGGCACCGCATGGCGGTCGAGGTCGTCGGGGGGCATCGCGGGATCCAGACCCAACGGGATGCGCCCGATTTCAGGAGAGGGGAACCAGGTGTCCAGTACCGTCCCGTTCTCGGCGGTCGTCACCAGCCCGGTGCCCCACACCCAACGCTCGTCGCTCATGTCACCACGGTACCGGGCCGCAGGCCCGGGGCCGGTCCGGGCCTCGACACTAGGATCGAAGGATGCCGACGCTGGATCTGACCGCGAGCTCGATCGACATCACCCGGGCGATCTGCGACGTGCCGAGCGTGTCCGGCGACGAGACGACTCTGGCCGATCTCATCGATGCGGCCGTGCGTCCGCTCGATCACCTGGAGGTCTTCCGGGACGGTGACACGATCGTTGCCCGCACGATGCTCGGGCGACCGCAGCGCGTCGTGATCGCCGGTCACATCGACACGGTGCCGATCAACGACAACCTGCCGACCCGAGAAGAGCACGTCGACGGCGAGGCGGTCCTGTGGGGGCGCGGCACGGTCGACATGAAGGCGGGGGTGGCGGTGCAGCTCAAGCTCGCCGCAGAGTTCACCGACCCCCGGATCGACATCACCTGGATGTGGTACGACCACGAAGAGGTCGACGCCGACCTCAACGGACTGACACGGCTGGCCCGCACTCGGCCCGACCTGTTCGCCGGCGACTTCGCGATCCTCGGCGAGCCGACGGGCGGCGCGGTCGAGGGCGGCTGCAACGGCAACATGCGCGTGATCGTGCGCACGCACGGCGTGCGTTCGCACAGTGCGCGTGCATGGATCGGCGAGAACGCGATCCACCGGGCGGCGCCGGTGCTCAGTCGCCTCGCCGAGTACCGTCCGCGAGAGGTTCCGGTCGACGGACTCGTGTACCGGGAGGGGCTCAACGCTGTCCGCATCGGCGGGGGTGTCGCGGGCAACGTGATCCCCGACCTGTGCGAGATCGAGGTGAACTACCGCTTCGCGCCGAGCAGGTCGACGGAGGATGCCGAACGCCATGTGCGGGACGTGTTCGCGGGGTTCGAGGTCGACGTGATCGACGTCGCCGCCGGTGCGCGACCCGGGCTGGATGCCTCCCTCGCGCAGGAGTTCGTGGCCGCGGTCGGCGCCGAGGCCCGACCGAAGTACGGCTGGACGGACGTCGCGCGATTCTCGGCGATGGGTGTACCCGCGGTCAACTACGGACCCGGCGACCCCCATCTGGCGCATCACGACCAGGAGCGCGTGCCGCTCGCTCAGATCGTCGACGTCGAGCGCGGACTGCGGGCGTGGTTGAGCGCGCCCTGACATCCGCGGCGGGTGCCGGCCGATGGGCTTCGGTCCCGGCGGCGCTGCGGATCGGCATCCTGTATCTGGGTGCGCGCGTCGTGACGACGGCGTTCCTCCTGCTGGCGGGTCAGCTGTCCGGCCCGGCGTCCCGGTTCGGCCAGGACGCTGATCTGGGGCGGTTCGCACTCGGGTGGGATGCCCAGTGGTACTGGTATCTCGCGGAGAACGGCTATCCCTCCGAACTGCCGCTCACCGAGTCCGGCCAGGTCGCGGAGAACCAGTGGGCTTTCATGCCGGTCTACGCATACCTCGGGAAAGCGCTGGGTCTGCCGCTTGGATCCTGGGGTGCCGGAGCGGTCGTCATCTCCCTCGTCGCCGGTTACCTGGGCTGCCTCGTGCTCTACCGGATCGTCCGCATGCGGGCCGCGGAGGATGCGGCGATGTGGGCCGTCGTGTTCTTCGCGTGCGCACCGCTCGCGGCGATGTTCCAGGTCGGCTACGCCGAGGCGCTGTTCCTGCTGTGGCTCCTCCTCGCACTGTGGTCGGTGATGCGGCGCCGGTATGCGTGGCTGTATGCGCTCGTGCCCCTCATGGCCTTCACCCGCCCGGGGGTGCTGGCATTCGCGCTGTTCCTCGCCCTGTTCGGAATCTGGCGGTGGTTCTCCCGGCGCTCGGAGCCCCTGCGCGTCCGCGAGGTCGTCCACATCGTCGCGCTGGGGCTCCTTGCGGCCGTGACGGGGTTCTCCTGGCAGGTCATCGCCGGTGCGGTCACCGGGGATCCCGGCGCGTACCTGGCCACCGAACTCGCGTGGCGGCGCAACTGGTTGGGCGAGGCCTCCGCCGGGTTCGTGCCCTTCGAAGGATTCGTGCAGGGCGCCGGCTTCTGGTTCGCCTCGTGGGGTCTCGGAGCCATCACCGGCTACATCGCCCTCGCGGCATCGATCGTCGCGGTCGCCGCGCTGCTGCTCTTCGAGCCGCATGTGCGTCGGATGGGTCCGGAGATCCGGCTGTGGTCGGCGTCCTATCTGCTGTACCTGTTGGCGGTGTTCTTCCCGCAGTCGAGCATCTTCCGGCTCCTGCTGCCTCTGTCGCCCCTGTGGGGTGCTGTGGCGGTGCCCCGATCGGTCTGGTGGCGGGTGTCGATCCTGGGGCTGTGCCTGCTCGGACAGTGGTGGTGGATCTACAACATGTACGGACTCGGCAACACGTACTGGCAGATTCCCTGACGGCGATGCGACGCCGGCGGACACGCGCGCGTTAGCCCGTGTCCGACCGGCGGGATAAACTTGACATGCAGACTACGACGAAAGGGAGCCACGATGGCAGCCATGAAGCCGAGAACCGGAGACGGGCCGATGGAGGCCGTGAAGGAAGGTCGCCTCATCATCGTGCGCGTTCCGCTCGAGGGTGGGGGGCGCCTGGTCGTCTCCGTGAACGACGCTGAGGCCAAGGAGCTCTACGACGTGCTGGGCGGAGTCGTGAACCCCGCCTGAGCATCTCTCACGCCTGACGGCCGGTCTTCGGACCGGCCGTTCGTGTTCTCATTCCGAGGGGCGCGTCGTGAGCTGAAGGAGTCCTTCACCCACGATGGACAGCGCGCCGATCACGGCGGGTGAGGACTGCGTCTCGTGGATGAGCGACCGGTACGCGGCGGTGACGCGGTCGCGCCGCACCGGATCCGCCACTGCACCGTTGCCCAGGACCCGCGGCACGAGCACCGTGCCGCCGGCGCGCACGAGGCGGAGACCATGCTCGACGTACTCGATGACACCCTCGGGATCGGCATCCACCAGCACGATGTCGTACGACGCCTCGTTCATGCGCGGCAGGACATCCGCGGCGCGGCCCGTGATGAAGCGCGCGCGGGCTGGGGGGATGCGGGCTTCGGCGAAAGACTGCCGGGCGGCACCCAAGTGCTCGGGTTCGCTGTCGATCGTCGTGAGCGTCGCACGCGGCGAGCCGTACAGGAGCCACAGCCCCGACACCCCGGCACCCGTGCCGATCTCGACGATGTTCAGGGCGCGCGACGCGGCGGCGATCACCGCGCACTGCGCGCCGACCGGCGCGCTGATCGGCGATGCCCCCAGTTCGAGTGCGTGTGCTCGGGCGCGGACGATGTGGTCGGGTTCGACCGTCGCCTCCGCGGCGAAGCGGTGGTTCGCGTCGTGCTCGGCCATAGGTGCTCCTTCCCCCTCAGCGTACGGGCCGGTGCGGCGTCGACCGCTCAGGCGCGGCGGTAATCTGAGTGCATGTTCTTCGGGCTCACGATCGAGAAGCTTCTGCTGATCGGATTGGTCGCGGGGCTCCTGATCGGACCCGAGCGGCTGCCGCGCTATGTGGAGAGCCTGACGAAGTTCGCCAAGAAGGCGAAGGAGTACGTCACGACCGCGAAGACGCGGATGAAGGACGAGATGGGCGCGGACTTCGACGACGTCGATTGGCGCACGCTCGACCCGCGTCAGTACGATCCGCGCCGGATCATCCGCGAAGCGCTGCTGGATGACGCGCCGGTCCCGACGGTGCGCGCCGCCGGTGCGGCTGCGGCCGTCACCACGGCGGCGGCGTTCACCAAGCCGCAGAGCGCGATCATGCCCTTCACCGCCGAGAACCCGCCGCCGTTCGACGACGAAGCGACCTGATCCGGCTCACCCCGCGCTGAAGGGGAGCGAGCGACGCGCAAGCCCTCGGGGCTGCGCGGCGAGAATCGCAGCCAGGGCATCGATCTGCTGCGCCGAGGGGTCGTCGGGGTGTGCGATCACCACCGGGCGGCCGTCGTCGGCATCCGCGCGGAGCGCGGGACTCAACGGGACGGACGCCAGGAGCGGCACGTCGTGCGCCGCATCCGACAGCGTCTCGGCGACCCTCAGGCCCCCGCCGGAGCCGAAGAGGTCCATCACCGTGCCGTCAGGGAGCGTGAGCGCGGCCATGTTCTCGACGACACCGATCACGCGCTGCCCGGTCTGGCGTGCGACGAGACCGCTGCGCACCGCGACGTCCGCGGCGGCGCTCTGCGGCGTGGTGACGACGATCACGTCGGCGTGGGGGAGAAGCTGTCCCACAGAGATCGCGATGTCACCCGTGCCGGGCGGCATGTCCAGCAGCAGTACGTCCAGGTCGCCGAAGAAGACATCGGTGAGGAACTGCGTGACCGTGCGGTGGAGCATGGGGCCGCGCCACGCCACGGCACCGACGGGCGCGTCGCCCGCGCGGGACTGCAGGAACATGCCGATCGAGATGACCTTCACGTCGTGCGCGATCGGCGGCAGCATGAGGTCGTCGAGCCGGGTCGGCTGCGGCACCGCGCCCTCGGCATCCACGAGCCCGAGAAGTCCGGGGATCGAGAAGCCGTGCACGTCGGCATCGACCAGACCCACCGAGAGTCCTCGCGCAGCGAGTGCGACGGCGAGGTTCGCGGTGAGGGTGGACTTGCCCACCCCGCCCTTGCCGCTCGTGACCGCGATCACGCGCGTGAGCGAGTCGGGGCCGAACGGCATCTGCCGCGCGGGACGCCCCTCGCGGAGTCGCTCGGTCAGGTCGCGTCGTTCAGCCGGTGACATGACCCCGATCTCGAGTTCGACGTCGTCGACGCCCGAGACGGACGCCGCCGCAGCACGCACGTCCGAGGCGATGCGCTCGGCGGCCGGGCAGCCGACGATCGTGAGCGCGATCCCGACCCGGGCGCGACCCCGGTCGACCGCGATGTCGCGGAGCATGCCGAGCTCGGCGAGCGGGCGGCGCAGTTCGGGATCGCTCACGGCGCCGACGGCGCGTCGGACGGCGTCCTCGAGGGCAGACGCGTGCGGTTCGATGGTCACCGCTCTGTCGTGTCCGCGTGCACGCGTGGGGTCGCCGCGCGATCGTCCAGCTGCTCCAGGAGCGCTTTGATCTCGTTCCGCAGCACCTCTTTGGTCACGATGTCCTCCGAGACGTCGGCGACCACCATGCGCAGCGCCACGATCTCGCGAGCGAGGTACTCGGTGTCGGCGAGGTTGCGCTCGGCGCGCTGGCGGTCCTGCTCGATCTGCACGCGGTCGCGGTCGTCCTGCCGGTTCTGGGCCAGCAGGATGAGCGGCGCAGCGTACGAGGCCTGCAGCGAGAGGATCAGGGTCAACAGGGTGAAGTTCGTCGAGCGCGGATCGAATTGCAGCGGCACCGGGGCGAACGTGTTCCAAGCGAGCCAGACGGCCACGAAGACCGTCATGCCGATCAGGAAGCCGGACGTGCCCATTCCGCGGGCGAACGCCTCGGAGAACCGGCCGAAGCGGTCCCGTGAGGGCTGCGGGTTGCGGCTGAGCATCCCGGTGCGGCCGCGGGGCGCGTCGAGCGAGGGCAGACGTGAGCTGCGGGCCATCATCGCCTCCTCGGCACTGCGGCCGTCGTCACCGGCACGGCCGGCACACGCGGGTCATCCCCGTCGGACTGTTCGTCACCGCCGTACGATCTCCAGTCGTCCGGCAGCAGGTAGTCCAGGACGTCGTCCACGCTCACCGCACCCACCAGGCGACGGGCCTTGTCGACCACCGGAAGCGAGACGAGGTTGTAGCTGGCCAGCATCCGGGCCACTTCGGCCGCGGTGGCGGTGGCCGGCACCGGGTCGAGGGTGTCGTCGATGATCGCCCCGAGCCGCTCGTGCGGCGGGTACCGCAGCATCCGCTGGAAGTGCACCGTCCCGAGCAGACGCCCGGTGGGCGTCTCGTAGGGCGGGAGGGTGATGAACACGGATGCCGCCAGGGCAGGATGCAGCTCGTGACGGCGGATCAGCGCGAGGGCTTCGGCGACCGTCGCATCGGCGGACAGCACGATCGGCTCGCTCGTCATGAGACCGCCGGCGGTGTCGGGTCCGTACTGCAGCAGCGCGCGGACGTCCTCGGCCTCTTCAGGCTCCATGAGCTCGAGGAGCTGTTCGGAGCGGGCATCCGGGAGCTGGCCGAGGAGATCGGCCGCGTCGTCCGGTTCCATCGCGTCGAGGATGTCGGCGGCGCGCTCGTCGCCGAGCTGTTCGAGGATGTGCACCTGCTCCTCTTCGGGCATCTCCTCCAGAGCGTCGGCGAGGCGCTCGTCGGACAGCTCCTCGGCGACCTCGATCATGCGCTCGTCGGACAGGTCGAGGAGGCTGTTCGCGAGGTCGGCGGGACGCAGGTCGGAGAACGTGGCGACCAGCTGCTCGGCGGACTGGGACTCGCCGGGCAATTGCTGCTCGTGCACCTCCGACCAGTTCGCGAACGTGGTCGGGCCCTTCGCGAACGGCGATGCGCTCGTGCGGGGACGCCGGAGGAAAAGCTGGCCGACGTCCCACTCGCCGAGACGGTTGCGCTCGATCGCGACGTCCTCGATGACTGCGGTGCCGGATCCGTCGGCGAGGAACACGCGTCGCCCGACGAGTTCGGTGAGCACGCGCACCTCACCGCCGCGCTGCTGGAAGCGGCGCACGTTGATCAGACCGGTCGTGATCACCTGCCCGGTGGCGATCGAGGTGACCCGGCCGATCGAGACGAACACGTGCCGGCGGCCCGGGATCTCGACGACGAGTCCCACGACGCGCGGCGGATCCTCCTTGCGATAGATCACGACGACGTCGCGGACTTTGCCGAGGCGATCGCCGGCGGGGTCGAAGACGGAGCACCCCGACAGGCGTGCGACGAAGACCCTCTGCGTGCTCACACGATCCAGCGTAGCCCGGTGCGCTCGGCACGCAGAGAGGGTCCGCTGAGGTTCGGGTGGGAGGATGGGGCCATGAGCATGAACGGTGGGCGGTTTCCGCAGAGCGTCGGCGATCTCGGGCAGACCGTGGCGAGCTTCCCGACGTACGAGGCCGCGCAGAAGGCCGTCTCGCGTCTGATCGCCGGAGAGGTTCCGGCGCGGGACATCGCGATCGTCGGTCAGGGGCTGCGCTCGGTCGAGAAGGTGACGGGCAAGCTCGGCTACGCCACCGCCGCGCGGGCCGGCGCCACGAACGGTGTGCTGCTCGGACTCCTGTTCAGCGCGATCCTCGTGATCGGCTCGCCGTCGGTGCCGATCCAGGCGTTCGTGGGCGTGATCTTCGTCGGAATCGCCCTGGGCATGCTGCTCAGCATCGTCACGTACTCGTTCGTGAGGCGCCGTCGCGACTTCGCGTCGGTGATGCAGGTCGTCGCCGACCACTACGAGCTCATGATCGCGGCCTCGAGCGTCCAGCGCGCGCGGCAGGTCCTGGGCGGATCCGCGGACGACGCTCCGCCCGCCGCGGCGCCCGCGGCGCCGGTTCCGGATGCCGATGCCGAGCCGCCCCGCTACGGTGAGCGCATCCGGCCGGCCGCCTCCGGCCCGCAGCCGCCGGTCGAGGCGCCGGCCGAGCCGCAGGAGCGGCCCGAGCCGACCGTGCCCGCCGACCGGCGCGAGCCGGACGCCGAGCCGCCGGCCGGCGGCCGTCCGGACGCACAGTCTTGACCGGGCCCGACCCGGCTCGCCTGCGCGTCGAGCTGCCGTCGGGTCCGGTGGACGTGTCCGTCGACCACGAACCCGTCGAAGACCCCTGGGCGGCGCTCGTGATCGCGCACGGCGCCGGAGCGGGCTTCCGGCATCCGTTCCTCATCGGCTTCTCCGGAGGCATGCGCGCCGAGGGCGTGTCGACCGTGCGGTTCAATTTCGCGTACGTCGAAGCGGGCAGGCGCATGCCGGGTCCGGCCTCGCACGCGGTCCTCGCGTGGAGTGCCGTGATGGCGTACGCGCAGGCCCATGCGCCGGGTGTGCCGGTGTGGGCGGCGGGGAAGTCCTACGGTGGCAGGATGGCATCGATGGCGGCCGCCGAGGGTGCGATCGCGCCCCGCGGCCTGGTGTACCTGGGCTATCCGCTGCACCCACCGGGTGACCCGACGAAGTCGCGGGCCGCACACCTGTCTGCAGTGGTGATGCCACAGTTGTTCGTGGAGGGCACGAAGGATCCGTTCGTGGATCCGCACGCCCAACTCGAGGAGGCTGTCGCGTCGTGTCGGGACGCGCAGATCGCGTGGGTCGACGGCGGCGGACACTCGTTCGAGGTGAAGGGGCGCAAACGCCCCGCGGATGAAGTGGGTGCTGCTCTCGCACCGCTCGTGGCGGGATTCCTGCGCGAGCGCAGCTGAGCTGCGGGGTCAGCGTCCCGCCGCGTAGCCCTGCATCCCGCGCGGGTTGGCCGCCGCCCACACCAGACCGTCGTGGTTCCGGCCGACCGCCGAGACCCTGCCGAGCGACCAGTCGCCGGCGCGGGTCACGTCGTGCCCGCGTGCGCGCAGACCGTCGATCACGGCGTCGCCGAGGCGGTCCTCGACGACGACGCCGGCGGGTGTCCAGCCGCGCGGCCAGAACGAGTCCACGAGCGCCGTCGTGTGCAACGACGGCGCATCGATCGCCTGCTGCGCCGAATAACCGCCGAGGATCATCCGCAGGAGGACGGGAACCTGCCACTGCTCCTGCTGATCACCGCCCGGTGTCCCGAGCGCCATCACGGCTCGGCCGTCCCGGAGGACGAGCGTCGGCGTGAGGGTCGTCCGCGGGCGGCTGCCCGGTCGAAGCGCCGCGGGGGAGTCGGCATCCAGCCACATCATCTGCAGCCGGGTGCCGAGGCAGAACCCGAGTTCGGGGATGGCGGGGGAGGACTGCAACCACCCACCGGACGGGGTCACGGCGATCATGTTGCCCCATCGATCGGTCACGTCGATGTGACACGTGTCACCGCGCGTCGGCTCGCCGACGCCCGCGGCTGCGGGCTCGCCGGCCGTGCTGCGCAGCGGGGGACGGAAGGGCGCGCGGCCGGGAAGGTGCCCCGGACGCCACTCGCGAGAGGCTTCGTCACCGATCTGTGCGCGGCGAACGGCGGCGTAGTCGGCGGAGAGGAGTTCGGTGAGGGCGAGATCGCCGTCGCCGTAGTACGCGTCGCGGTCGGCGAGGGCGAGCTTGAGAGCCTCGAGGATCGTGTGCGCCCCGCGTTCGGTGGACGGGTCGATCTCGTCGTACCCGTCCAGGATGCGCAGGGTCTGCAGCAGTGCGGGCCCTTGCGTCCACGCACCCGCTTTCGCGATCGTGTGACCGCGGACGTTGACGGTGACGGCTGCTTCGTAGCCCGCGTCGAACGCCGCGAAGTCGGCTGTCGCGATGACCGCCGCGTGGTCGGCGCCGTCCGAATGGCGGTGAGGCTCCGCCAGGAACCGGGCCGCGCTGCGGGCCACGGCGCCGGTCTTCCACTCCCGGCGCGCGGCGTCGATGCGCGCCGCGCGGTCCGCTTCACCGTCGCCTCGGATGCCGCTCCCGGCGTCCACGAGCGAGTCGAGCACGGCGGCATAAGCCGGATTGCGCACGATCGTGCCCGCGGCGGGCACCCGATCATCCGGCATCCACAGCGACGCCGAGCTCGGCCAGTGCGTCCTGAAGAGGTCGGCGACCCGCGCGATCGTGGCGGCGGCCTGCGCGAGGAGCGGGTGACCGTCGCGCGCGTAGCCGATCGCGTAGGCGAGGACGTCGCCGAGTTCCCACGTCCCGTGGTCGCGCAGGAGGGTCAGCCAGGCGTCCACCGCGCCGGGCACCGCCGCCGCGAGCCCTCCCGCCCCGGGGATGAGGTCCAGGCCCTCGGCGCGGTAGTGCGCGATCGTGGCGGCCGCGGGTGCGGGTCCCTGCCCCATGAGCACCACCGGCGTTCCCGGGTCCGTCGCCGTGACGAAGATCCCGACGAGATCGCCGCCGGGACCGTTCAGGTGCGGCTCGACGACGTGCAGCACGAAACCGCCCGCGACGACGGCGTCGAACGCGTTGCCGCCGCGCTCCAGAACCGCCTGGGCGCTCGCCGTCGCGAGCCAGTGCGTGGACGCGGACATGCCGAACGTCCCGGTGAGCGTCGGTCGTGTGGTGAAGGCTTCGGGCGGGGTGAAACTCACGCGCTCTGCCGAGCGATCCACGCTTCGACCTCGTCCGCGGTCCGCGGGATCGCAGCAGAGAGGTTCACCGGGCCGTCCTCGGTCATGAGGATGTCGTCCTCGATGCGCACGCCGATGCCCCGGTACTCCTCGGGCACGGTCAGATCGTCGATCTGGAAGTACAGACCGGGCTCGATCGTGAAGACCATGCCGGGCTCGAGCGTTCCGCCCGCGTAGAGTTCGCGCCGCGCCTGTGCGCAGTCGTGCACGTCGATCCCGAGGTGGTGACTCGTGCCGTGGACCATGTAGCGGCGGTGATGGTGACCGGTGGCCGGGTCGAGCGACTCCGCCGGCGTGACCGGCAGGAAGCCCCACTCGTGCACGCGCTCGGCGATCACCCGCCACGCCGCGGCGTTCAGCTCGCTGAACTTCGCACCCGGGCGGGCGGCCGCGAACGCGGCGTCGGCGGCTTCGCGCACCGCCTCGTACACGCGACGCTGCACGTCGGTGAAGGTGCCGCTCACCGGAATGGTGCGGGTGATATCGGCGGTGTAGAGACTGTCGACCTCGACGCCCGCGTCGATCAGGATGAGGTCGCCCGGGCGGACGGCCCCGTCGTTGCGGGTCCAGTGCAGATAGCACGCGTGCGGTCCGGACGCGGCGATCGTGTCGTACCCCTCCCAATTGCCGTCGCTGCGGGCGCGCTGGTGGAAGACGCCCTCGACGATCCGCTCGCCGCGCGGGTGGGCGATGATCCGCGGCAGGTCGGCGAGGATGTCGTCGAAGCCGTCGGCTGTCACATCGACCGCGAGCTGCAGCTGCGCGACCTCGTAGTCGTCCTTGCGCAGGCGCAGCTCGGAGACGAACCGGGTCAGGTCGGCATCCGCATCGACGACGAGGTCGTCGGGGGATGCCGAGAACGCGTCGATGTGATCGGTCGGAATCTGCAGGTCGGCCGCGACAGCCGCCCGGGAGGGGCGGGGGCCGATCCAGAACTCCCCGATGGACGCGTCGGCGTAGAACTCCGCCGTGGTGCGGTCGGCGCGCTCGCGGAAGTACAGCGTCACGTCGTGGCCGCCCGCTGGGAGCGGGTCGAAGACGAGGACGGAATCGGGCACCGCATCACAGGCCCACCCGGTCAGGTGCGCGAACGCCGAGTGCGCACGGAAGGGGTAGTCGGTGTCGTTGCTGCGCACCCGGTACGGCCCCGCGGGAACCACGAGCCGTTTGCCGGGGAACGCCGCGGACACGGCGTCCCGCCGACGTGCGGCGTACGGCGCCTGCTCGCGCGGAGCGGGCAGCACCTCGGGGCGGTCGGCCCAGCCGTCCGAGATCGTCTCGAGGAAGCCGTCGCCGAAGCCCTGGCGGCGGTTCACAGTGCTGTTCTCCGGGATCTGCCCGGATTCTGCGGGGATGGTCTCAGTGGCTTCGGTCGTGCCGGTCGCCTCGCCTGCGGTGCTCATCGCACCAGTCTCGCACCGGGGTGGGACTCAGTCGACCGGTTCGAACTGGACGATCAGCGGGCGATGGTCGCTGCCCGATGCGTCCATGGACTGCAGGACCAGGGATCCTGTCGCCCGCCAGTGGCTGGAGGCCATGACGTGATCGATCGGCGCTCCGGCGAGAGCCGGGATCTGCGCGGTCCACGTCCCTACTCCGCCGTTGCCGGTCTCGCTCGCGCCGTCGAGGCACCGTCCGAGTGTGCCGCCGTCCACACCGAGGTTCGTCATGTGATCGATCGTGGCGTTGAAGTCGCCCGCCATGATCACGTTGTCGTCGACGCACTGGTCGGCGAGCCACTGCAGGTCGGATCGCCAGTACTGCATGTAGCTCTGGCGGGGGGCGACGGCATGCGCGGCGACCACGATCGGCCCGTCGCCGTTCGTGGGCATCGCGACCGCGCTCGGGACCGTGGAGGTGTTGCTCGACCCGTCCAAAGAGGACTCGATCACGGCGTAGTCACCGAGCTCCGGCGAGATCAGGAGCGTCGTCGAGCCGGCATCCCACTGCGTCTCGGGGTAGTCCGTGTAGTGCGCCCACATCGGGTGCCCCAGCTCGCGCATCGCGACGGCGACGGCCCCTCCGGTTTCGATCGTCGTCTCGGGCAGGGTCACGATGTCGGCATCCATCGCGACCGCGATCTGCGCGACGGTGTCCGCGGAGGTCGCCGAGCCCGCCGTGTTCCATGTCATCACCCGGATCGTGTTCTCGGTCTTGGCGGGCAGGGCGTCCGTGCCGGTCCCGCGGGAGGTGAGGACCGCGGCGTTGCCCACCGCGCCCACGAGCGCGATGACCGCGACCGAGAGGGCGAGCGCGCGCAGCGGGCGCGCGATCGCGAGCAGCAGCGCGACGACGGCGATCACCGCGAACGCGACCGCGAGCAAACCGCGGAAGGACACGATCTGCGCGATCGGGAAGGTCCGCTCGAGGCGGAAGAAGGCCGGCCAGGTGAGGATCGCCGCCGCGATCGCGAAGATCACGGTCGCGAGGATCCCGAGCAGGCGCAGCACCCCGCGACTCTATGTCAGCAGTCTGAGAGGTCGGCGCGAGCGGCTCGCGTCCGGCCGCCCGCGCTACGCTTCAAGGATGCCGGGAACGCGACGCTTCGAGGGGCCGAGCGATCTGCACCTGCACTCGATCCACTCCGACGGCACGGAGTCCGCGGCGGGGGTCATGGCGGCCGCGCACGCGCACGGCCTGCGCACCGCGGCGCTCACCGACCACGACACGACCTCCGGGTGGTCCGAGGCCGCGGAGGCGGCAGGGTCCCTGGGCATGACCTTCATCCCCGGTATGGAACTGTCGGCGAAGCACGAGTGGCGGAGCGTCCATGTCCTGGCCTACCTGTTCGATCCCGACGACGCGGGGCTCCGCGCCATGACCGACCGGATCCGCGCGTCCCGCACGGATCGCGCCCGGACGATGGCGGATCGCATCTCGCGCGACTTCGACCTGCACTGGGACGACATCCTCGCCCAGACCTCCGACGGCGCGACGATCGGGCGACCGCACATCGCCGACGCCCTCATCGCGAAGGGGCACGTGCGCGACCGGACCGAGGCGTTCGAGGACATCCTCAGCCCGCGCGGGGAGTACTACGTGGCGCTGTACGCCCCCGATCCGGTGCTGGCGGTCGAAACCGTCGTGGCCGCGGGCGGCGTGCCGATCATCGCGCACCCGGCCGGGCGCGCGGGCCTTCTGCCTGAGGGCGTGATGCAGCGGATGCTGGATGCCGGCCTCGGCGGATTCGAGCTGGGCCACCGCGAGAACCTCGAGCCCGGCATCCGGACCCTGCGCAGGATCTGCGAGGAACGCGACCTGATCGTCACCGGCTCGAGCGACTATCACGGGCTCGGGAAGCCGAACCGGCCGGGGGAGCACACCACGAGCGACGACATGGTGGCACGCCTGATCGCCCGTGCGCGCGGGACGACACCGGTCTACGCCTGAACTGCCGCCCTCCGATGGACGACGAAGGTTCCGCCGCGATGCGACGGGACCTTCGTGGACGGGCTGGGGTCAGCCGAGTGCTTTGGTCTTGATGCTGTCGAACTCCGCCTGAGTGATCGCTCCGGAATCCAGCAGCGCCTTGGCCTTCGCGATCTCCTCCGCCGGGCTCGAGGTCGCGACCGACTTGATGTACTGGTCCTGAGCGGCCTTGTACTCACGCGCCTGCGCCGCGCCGCGCTCCTGCATGCCCTTGCCGCGGGCGATCAGGTACACCAGCAGGGTCAGGAACGGGACGAAGATCAGGAAGATGATCCAGACGGCCTTCCACCACCCGCTGAGCTTGTGGTCGCGGAACAGGTCGCCGACCACGGCGAACAGGGCGATCAGGTAGGTGAAGAAGACGAACGCCCACAGGAACCACCAGATCAAGTCCCCGATGGAGCCCCAGAATCCCTGGTACTCCACTGCTTCGATGATTCTCATTGCTGCCTTTCGTGCGAGGTATGCGGCACGGTCGCCGCGCCGATCACACTAGCGCGTGGCTCAGGCGCCGGCGGGCGCGCCGCTCGGGCGGGAGCCGCCGCGGCGGCGACGGCGGCGTCGCGGCGCCGCATTGCCGTCGTGGTGCTCGCTGCCGCCGCCGTCGTGCGTGCCCTGCCCGTCGGCACCGTCGTCCGCACCGTGCTCGGCGGGGACGACGGGAGCGGACTCGGCCGTGCGTGCCTGGTCCGCCTCGCCGCCCTGACCGCCACGGCGACGGCGGCGGCGCGGTGCGCCGTCGCGGTCGCCCGACGCGGCGGGAGCGGCATCCTGAGTCTTGACCGCTTGCGTGCGCGGTGCCGTGACGAGGCGACCCTTCGTGCCGGCGGGGATGTCGAGATCGGTGTACAGGTGAGGGCTCGACGAGTAGGTCTCGACCGGCTCGGGCTGGCCGAACTCGAGGGCGCGGTTGATGAGCGCCCATTTGTGCAGGTCATCCCAGTCGACGAACGTCACGGCGATGCCGGTCTTGCCGGCCCGGCCCGTGCGTCCGGCTCGGTGCAGGTAGGTCTTCTCGTCGTCCGGGATCGTGTGGTTGATCACGTGCGTGACGTCGTCGACGTCGATGCCGCGTGCGGCGACGTCGGTCGCGATCAGGACGTCCTTCTTACCGGCCTTGAACGCGGCCATCGAGCGCTCGCGCGCCTCCTGGCTCATGTCGCCGTGCACGGAGGCGGAATTGAAGCCGCGGTCGCCGAGCTCGTCCGCGAGGCGCTGCGCCGCGCGCTTCGTGCGCGTGAAGATCACGGTCTTGCCGCGGCCCTCGGCCTGCAGGATGCGCGCGATCACCTCGTCCTTGTCGAGCGAGTGCGCGCGGTAGACGAGGTGCTTGATGTTGGCCTGCGTGAGACCCTCGTCGGGATCGGTCGCGCGGATGTGGATCGGGTTCGTCATGAACCGGCGTGCGAGCGCCACGATCGGGCCGGGCATCGTCGCCGAGAACAGCTGCGTGTGACGGATCGCCGGGACCTTCGAGAAGATCTTCTCGATGTCGGGGAGGAAGCCGAGGTCGAGCATCTTGTCTGCCTCGTCCAGGACCACCTCGGTGGCGTGCGACAGGTCGAGCAGGCGCTGGTTGTTCAGGTCGATCAGTCGCCCGGGGGTGCCGACGACGATCTGCGCGCCCGCCTTCAGCTGATCGATCTGACCCTCGTAGGCCTTTCCGCCGTAGATGGCGACGACGCTCGTGGAGCGACCGCGCGTGAGCATGTCGATGTCCTCGTACACCTGGACGCACAGCTCGCGCGTCGGGACGACGATGAGGGCCTTGACACCGTGCGCGGGGTCGGGTCCGAGGCGCTGCACGACGGGGATGCCGAAACCGAAGGTCTTACCCGTGCCGGTCTTGGCCTGGCCGATGATGTCCTGGCCGGGAAGTCCGAGGGGGATCGTCTGCTCCTGGATGGGGAACGCGTCGACGATCCCCTTCTCGGCGAGGGTCTGGACGATGTCCTGGTCGACGCCGAGTTCGGCGAACGTGGTCACGATGTGGGCCTGTCCGGCAGTGAGATGCTGCCTCGTGGTGCCCGGGCGCGGGATCATTCGCCGCGCGGGCGGGGGTGGGATCCACGCCCTTTCTCTGCCACAGGCGCGGGAGCCCCGATCCGATGCCGGGGACGACGTCCAGGATACCGGCTCGCGTGAGCGGATGCCGTATTCACCGCTCGCGGGGCAGCGCACCTCCGCGCGCAGGATGCCGCACACCTATGCTGAGGGGGTGGTGAAGTGGTTCTGGCAGCAGCGCCCGGCTGCGCGAAAGCTCCAGCTGCGATCTCGCGACCAGGTCGGCGATGCGCATCGCGTGGACTTCGAAGAGCTCGCGCCCGAGATCGACACGTTCCTCGGACAGGCGGCCTACCTCCAGCTCGGGTACTTCGAGACGCTGTCCGAGCTCATCGCCTCCACTCCCGAGCTCGCCGAGAAGGAGTCGCTGTCGCGCGCTGCCGGCGCGGCGCTGCGCAAGCACGAGGAGATCGTCGCCCTCATCCGGGAGCGCGGCGACGATCCCACCAGCATCATGCTTCCCTTCCGGGAGCCGCTGGACGCCTTCCGCCGCGCCACTCACGGAGTGCGTCCGCAAGAGACGATGCTGTCCGTGCACATCACCGCGGGCATGCTCGACGACTTCTATCTCGCGCTGTCCGCCAGCTACGGCGAGACGGGTCGGCGGGTCGCCCGCATCCTGCAGGCGGACGATGACCGACAGGCGATCGTGGACATCATCGGCGCGACGATCGCGAGCGACCAGGAGTGGAAGTCGCTTCTGGCGATGTGGGGACGACGTCTCGTCGGCGACACCCTGTTGATCGCGCGGGCGGCGCTGCGACCCACGACGCTCCGGATCGCCGACGAGCAGAAGGTCGAGCCGGTGTTCACCGATCTGATGGGCGCCCATTCGCGCCGGATGGACGCGATGGGTCTGGCCGCCTGAGGCCGGACCGGATCAGCCGATCTTCAATCGTGCCCGCTCACGGGCGTCGTGCGTCGTCCGCGAGCGGGCGAGGAGCGAGAGGACCGGGTAGACCACCACGGCGGGCACGAGGAACGCCGAGAGCCAGAGCCAGACGCTGTCCAGGCCCAGACCGCTCCAGGTGAGGATCATCCACGCGGCGCCGGCGACGAGTGCGCCGAGCACGGGCCCGAGAGCCGTGCCCCGAGTGGCCCGATCGGACGCGAGGAAGTGCGCGGCCGTGCCGATCGCGGCGCCGACGATGAGGGCGAGGAGGATCTGCACGATCAGGCGACGAAGCCGACCCGACGGGTCTCTTCCGTGCCGAGCTCGACGTAAGCCAGGCTCGCGGTGGGGACGATGTAGCTCGTGCCCTTCGCATCGACGAGGGTGAGGTGCGTCGCACCCGCATCCAGAGCCGTCGCGACGGCCTTCTTCACGTCGGCCGCGCTTTCGTTCGTCTCGAAGTTGAGCTCACGGCCGGTGTTCGTGATGCCGATGCGGATCTCCACGTGAATAACCTCCTGCGGCGGGGCCGTGCCCCGTGGCCTCGTGCGCCCGGAACCCCGGCGCGCATGGCAACTCTACGACACGGCCCCACCCCGTCCGGCCGTGGTCGACACGCTCTCGGCGAACGCCGGGTGTCGGCGGTTCCGGTTAGCGTCGAAGGCATGGAGCAGAGGTCGGGTGAGCGCGCGGCGTTCGATCCCGATCCGCACCAGGCCGCGGTGATCGGGCTTCCCGCGACGGCGTCGGGAGTCGTCGTCGGCGTCCCCGGCAGCGGCAAGACCGCCACGATCATCGCCCGGCTCGCGTCCCTCGTCCACGCCGGCTTGCATCCGGATTCCGTCCTGGTCCTGACGCCGTCGCGGCAGGCTGCGACCGCGCTGCGGGACCGTCTCGCGATCGCCGTCGGGCAGGCGACGTCGGGCGCGATGGCCCGCTCGGTGGCCTCCTTCTCGTTCCAGCTCGTCCGAGCGGCATCCGTCGCGGCGGGGGACCCCCCTCCGCAGCTGCTCACCGGGGGCGACGAAGACCAGATCATCCACGATCTGCTCGACGGCGACGCGGAGGACGAAGCCGCGGGACGAATCCGCTGGCCGGACGCGTTGCCGGCCGCCGTGCGGTCGACGGCCGGCTTCCGCGCCGAAGTGCGCGCCTTCATGGCCGAGTGCACGACACTCGGGATCGACCCCGCCCGGCTGCGGACGCTCGGCGCGGCGCACCGCGTGGAGGCGTGGCCGGCGGTCGCGGATTTCTACGCCGACTACCTGCAGGTGCGCGCCGACATGCGCGGGGCTCACCGGGATGCGGCGAGCCTCGTGCGCGAGGCGGTGGGCGTCGTCCGCACGGCCGAGCCCGCGCTCGTCCCGCCTCAGCGCGTCATCCTCGTCGACGACGCGCAAGAGCTCACGCTGGGTGGCGTGGAGCTGCTGGAGGCCTGTCGGGCGCGGGGCATCGCGGTGCTCGCCTTCGGTGATCCCGATGTCGGCTCGGGAGCCTTCCGAGGAGCGACGGCCGAGAACTTCTCGCGTCTCGCGATGAGCCTCGGGCCGGTCTCGGTGCTGCGCCACGTGCACCGTGGCACAGCGTGGCAGGCCGAGACTGTTCGCCGGGTGACCGAGCGCATCGGTGCCGTCGGAGTCGTCGCCCATCGGCGGGCGGCCTCGGATGCCGTCGCCGACACGTCCGTCCGCGCGTTGACACTGCGTTCACCGGCGGAGGAGATCGACGCGATCGCGCGACTGCTGCGCGAACGCCACGTGCACGACGGCGTGCCCTGGTCGCAGTGCGCCGTGATCGCCCACGACACGCGCCAGATCACCCAGCTCGAATCCGAACTGGCCGCGCGGGAGGTTCCGACGCGCTCGAGCGGGCCGGGCCGGCCATTGGGGACGCTGGCCCCCGCGCGTGATCTGCTGAGACTTCTCGACCTCGCCGCGCGCGACGAGTGGACGTTCGAGGATGTCGCGGACGCGCTCGGGGGCATGACCACTCGTCTGGATGCGATCGAGCTGCGCCGGGTGCGCTCGGCACTGCGTCACGTCGCACTCCGGGCGCAGGAGGGCGTTCCTGAGGCGACGTCCGGGCGCGACCTGCTGCTGTCCGCGATGCGCAACCCCATCGAGTTCGATCTCGTCGACACGCGCGAAGCCCGTCGCGCCGCGGTGCTCGCCCGCACGCTCGCGGTGCTGCGTGACGAGATCGCGCGCGGGGCGAGCGCCCACGAACTGCTGTGGACCGCATGGGAGCGCAGCGGTCTCGAGCGTGCCTGGAGCCAGACGGCCGCCGGACTCGGTCCGCTCGCCGAGCAGGCGCACCGCGATCTGGACGCCGTCGTCGCGCTCTTCCAAGCCGCCAAACGCTTCGCGGAGCGCTCGATGGACGCCGATCCCCGGGTCTTCGTGCGCAGCATCCTGGACAGCACCGTCGCCGAGGATCGCCTGGACGCCCCGCTCGGAGGTGAGGTCGTGCGCGTTCTCACGCCCGCGGGTGCTCTGGGAACGGAGTTCGACACGGTCGTGGTCGCCGGGATGCAGGAGGGGGTGTGGCCGAACACCCGTCTGCGCGGCTCGCTTCTGGACACGTGGCGACTCGTGGATGCCGCCACCCGTGCCGATGGCGGGGCGGCGTCGAGCCTGGACCGACGTCGTCAGGCCATGCACGACGAGCTGCGGCTCCTCGCCCGAGCGCTTTCCCGTGCGCGTGCGCGAGTGGTCGTCACGGCCGTCGACGATGACGACACCGGACCGAGCGTCTTCTTCGAGCTGCTGCCTGATCCCGAGCCCTACGCCGTGGAGCACCCGCTGTCGCTGCGCGGCTTGGTGGCGGCACATCGGCGCACCCTGACGACCGCGCCGACGGGATCACGCGCAGTCCACGCGGCGGAGCAGCTCGCGGTGCTCGCCGATGCCGGGGTCGCGGGTGCCGCCCCGTCGCAATGGTTCGGTGTCGCTCCGCCCACCTCGACCGGACCGCTCCGCGATCTCGCGGTCGAGGACGTGCGGGTCTCGCCCTCGCGCCTGCACACGCTCGAGGAGTGCGAGCTGAACTGGGTGATCGGCGATCTGGGCGGCGATCCGGGTGGCGCCACGGCGGGTCTCGGCACGATCATCCACGCTGCGCTCGAACATGCGTCGGACACGGACGAGTCGACGCTGTGGGCCGAAGTCGAATCGCGGTGGGGTGAGCTGACGTTCGAGGCGGAGTGGCGCGATCGCGCCGAGCGGGCGCGGGCCCGGGACCTGATACGACGGCTCCACCTCTACCTGCGGCGGTTCGACGCGGCGGGCGGCACTCTGATCGGCGCGGAGCCCCACTTCGAGGTCCCGATCCCTCTGGAGGACGAGGAGCCGACGGCGCACGGCGCGATCCTTTCGGGGTACATCGACCGTGTGGAGCGCTCGCCGGAGGGGAGCGTGGTGATCGTCGACCTGAAGACCGGCAAGCGCGAGCCGCAGACGGACGCGAAGGTCACCGACAACCCGCAGCTCGCGGCGTATCAGCTCGCCTTCGAGGCGGGCGCGATCCCCTCGGCGGCAGGGCTTCCGGCCGGCGGGGCGAAGCTCCTCGTCCTGCGCCCCACCGCAGCGCGGGCGGACTACGCCACGCCCTGGCAGGCACCGTTCGACGATGAGAGCCGCGCGGCATTCCTGACGCGTCTGCGCGCGGCGATCGGGGTGATGCGCGGGACGTCCTTCACGGCCGCCTACGAAGAGCACTGCCGCGACGAGCACTCCTACGGACTGTGCCGCATCCACACGATCGCCGCGGTGAGCGCCTCGTGAGCGGCTCGACCGCTCCGGCGCCGGTCGCGCCCGCGTCGCTGTCCGCCGCGGTGATCGCCGCGGCGCTCGGCCAGTTCCCGCCCACACCCGAGCAGACCGCCGTGATCGAATCATCGCTGGAGCCGGCGCTCGTCGTCGCGGGCGCGGGCAGCGGCAAGACCGAGACGATGGCCGGTCGGGTCGTCTGGCTCGTGGCGAACCGGCTGGTGCGGCGCGACGAGATCCTGGGTCTCACGTTCACCCGCAAAGCCGCCGGCGAGCTTGCGGAGCGGATCCAGGTGCGGCTGCAGCGACTCGCGGAGTTCGAGCGATGGGGGCTGCTGGGGGCGCTTCCGCAGCTGCACGGCGCCGGGCGTCTCGACGTGTTCGGCGAACTCGAGCGCTCCGGAGCGCACGGTGCGAAAGCCGTCGCCGCACGGGCGGAGATCATGGCGAAGCTCGCCACGGAGGTCGGTGCGCGACCGGAGGCTCCGGACGAGGACGCCCTCCTCCATCGGCCCGTCGTCTCGACCTACAACAGCTTCGCGGATCAGATCGTCCGTGAGCACGCCGTCCGCATCGGTCGCGACTCCGACGCGGTGATACTGTCCGAGTCCGCGGCGTGGCTGCTGATGCGTCGCGTGGTTTTCGCCTCCGACGATCCTCAGCTCGAGACGAGGACCGAAGCGATCCGCAGCATCATCGATGCGGCGCTGCGCATCGCGCGGGACGGTGTGGACAACCTGGTGTCCTTCGACGACCTCGCCGCCTTCCCCGCGCGCTTCCACGACGTCGTGGACCGCCCGTCCGTGCGCCGCGGCACGATCGTCTATGCCGACGTCGCCGAAGCGGACGACAAAGTGGCCGCCCTCGAGATGCTCGTTGGCCTCGCGCGCGAGTATGCGCAGGAGAAGCGCCGTATCGGCGTCCTCGACTTCTCCGACCAGGTCGCGGGGGCGGTCGAAGTCATCCGTGCGCACCCGGCAGTCGTCGCGGAGCTCCGCGAGCGCTACCGGGTCGTCCTCCTGGACGAATACCAGGACACCTCGGTCATCCAGACCGAGCTGCTCGCGACCCTGTTCGCGGACACCGCGGTCATGGGGGTCGGCGACCCGCATCAGGCGATCTACGGCTGGCGGGGGGCGAGCGCCGGCAACCTCGGCGGCTTCGCCTCTGCATTCGCGTCCGCGGGGGAGTGCGCGCAGTACTCGCTGCTGACGAGTTGGCGCAACAGCGCACAGGTACTCAGGGCGGCCAACGCCGTGCTGGCGCCGCTCGCGGCGTCCGCCGCGGTCTCGGTCGACGAGCTGTGCGCGCGGCCGGGTGCACCGGACGGCGAGGTGGAACTCGTCTTCGAGAGTGATCTGGATGCCGAGACCGAACGCGTCGCCGCGTGGTTCGCGCACGTCCGCACCGAGCGCGGCCGCCGCGGCCGGAGCACGACCGGCGCGATCCTGTTCCGGAGCAAGAAGCACATGGTGCGTTTCGGCGATGCGCTCGGACGCCGCGGCATCCCGCACCGGATCCTCGGACTCGGCGGGCTCCTGTCCACCCCGGAAGTGGTCGACGTCGTCAGCGCGCTCCGCGTGCTGAGCGACCCGTCGGCCGGGTCCGCGCTGATCCGGCTCCTCGCAGGGCCGCGGTGGGGCATCGGCCTGCCGGATCTGCGCGAACTCGCCGCGCTCGCGCGCCGTCTCGCGCGGCACGACGCGGCGCTGCAGCCGCTGGCCCCGGAGGTCGTCGAGCGCATCCGTTCCAGCGCCGACGACGATGGCGGGTCCCTCCCGGACGCTCTGGACTTCTTCCTGCGTCACCGTGAGGATCACGGGTGGCTGCAGGGCTTCACTCCAGACGCGCGCGAGCGCTTGCGGGAGGCGGCATCCGTCTTCAGCGGCTTGCGCCGCGCGGTGGGTCTTCCCGTTCCCGACCTTGTTCGACTCATCGAATTGGAGCTGAGGCTGGACATCGAGCTGGCCGCCAATGAGTCGCGGGGGCCGGCCCGCATCGCCTCAGCGCAGCTGCGCGCGTTCGTGGACGAGCTGCACGGATTCCTCGCGGCCGACGAAACGGGCTCGATCGCGAACCTGCTCGCCTGGCTCGACCATGCCGAGCAGCGGGATGAGTTCGCGCCGCGGACCGAACCCCCCGAGGACGACGTGGTGCAGCTGCTCACGATCCACGGGTCGAAGGGCCTCGAGTGGGACGCGGTCGCCGTCGTCCGGCTCGTCCGCGACGAGCTGCCCAGCGCGCCGCGCGACACGAAAGGCTGGTTGGGTTTCGGCATCCTGCCCTACTCCTTCCGGGGGGACGCGCGCTGGCTGCCTGCGCTGCAGTGGGAGCGGGATGCCGCGCCGACGCAGCAGGACCTCAAGGCTGCGATCGATGACTTCACCGCCGCGAACCGGGCGCGCCAGCTCGCCGAGGACCGGCGCCTGGCGTACGTCGCCGTCACGCGCGCCCGTGATCATCTGCTCCTCAGCGGCTCGAGCTGGTCCGGGACGAAGCGCCCGCGGGCGCGGAGCGTGTTCTGGGACGAGATCGCCGCTGCGCTCCAGGTCGAGGTCTCCGAGGACGAGCCGGGGGAGGATCCGTACCTCGGCGAGCGGCGCGTCCTGCAGTGGCCGATCGATCCGCTCGGCGCGCGCCGCGCGGCCGTGGGGCGAGCGGTGAGCGCCGTCGAGGCGGCTTCGGACGCGCCGCCCGCCGAACCCGACCGGGATGCGGCGCTCCTGCTCGCCGAACGCGAGGCGCGTCAGCATCCGCCGCGGGAAGGCGCCCCGACACGCATCGCCGCTTCGCGGTACAAGGACTTCGTTTCGGACTACAACGGGACCGTCGCGCAACTCGCGCGACCGCTACCCGAGCGGCCGTATCGGCAGACGCGCCTCGGGACGCTCTTCCACGCGTGGGTCGAGCATCGGTCCGGACTCGTCGGCACCGCCGGGTCTCTCGATGACGCGCTGTGGGAGGCCGATGGCGAAGACGAGGCAGAGAATTCGCCCGAATCAGACGCTGCACTCCTGGCAGCGCTGCAGGCCACGTTCGCCGCGTCCGAATGGGGTGGGCTGCGACCGATCGAGGTCGAGACCGAGATCGACTTCACCGAGACGGACACGCTGGACGGACGGCCGCACGTCATCATCTGCAAGCTCGATGCGGTGTACCGGCGCGAAGACCGCGGCGGACGCATCGAGATCGTGGACTGGAAGACGGGCGCTCCGCCGCGCACAGCCGCCGAGACGCAGGAGCGGATGCTGCAGCTCGAGCTGTACCGACGGGCATATCACGCGAAGCACGGAGTCGCCCTCGACGAGATCGACGTCGCGCTCTACTACGTCGCGCACGATCTCGTGCTCCGGGCCTAGACCCGGAGATCAGTCCGAGAGCCAGCGACGCAGCGCCGCGTCGGAGGCGCGCTCCGCGTCGGCCTGCGCGTCCGTGTCGCCCCCGTCGTCACCGTCGTCGGCGGCGGGTCTGCGGAATGCGCCGATGTCGATCGGTGCGGTCGAAGTGTCATCGTGCGTCGTCGGGGTCCCGTCGGCGCCACGCCGATCGGGCTCCGGATCCTCGCCGAGCTGCACCGCGTCGACCTCGATCGTGTCCGCCGAGTCCTCCTCGGCGCTCACCCACAGGGCGAGCTCCTCGGGATCGTACGCGTCGGTGTGCATCGAGGTGTCCAGCGTCGTCGCCTGCGCGTCGGGAACCCGATCCAACAGCGCGAGCGCGTCGTCCACCCCGAGCGCCGACGCGGAGACGATGTCGTCGTCGCTCACGCCGGCGGCGAGGGACTCGAGCAGATTCACCGCATCCTGCACGATGTCCTGGCGACCGGTGTCGTGCCCGTGCACGAGCCACTTGGCGAACTCGAGCTCGGCGTACAGACGCGCTCGCGACCGCACGAGCTGATCGGGGGCGCGTTCGCTGTGACCCACGTAAGCGGCGTAGACATCCTCCGCGGCCGCGGGCGCGGAGGCGAGCCACTGCAGGTCGGTCGCCGGGTCGCCGACGGAGAGTCCGTGCCATTCGAGGACCCCGGTCACGCGCGGTTCGTCGGCGATGTCTTCGAACAGGAACGACGCCGCACCGGCGCCGCCGAGGACGACGGCGGATTCGAAGCGCCACAGCCGCTCGTCGTCCAGAGCGCGACGCCACCGTGCCAGGAGGTTGACGGGCGCCGAGCGGGTGTGCTCGACGCGATCGATCAGACGCGAGACGTCGTCCCTCACCTGCTGTGGGGTGCGCACCGGCAGGCCCTCCGTGCGCACGATCGACAGCGGCAGGGCGTGCAGTGCGGCGAGGGCCTCCCCGATCGAGGTGGCTGCCCCGCGGCCCGAGGGCAGGTGCGCGGCGTCGACCCGATACCCCGGGAGGAAGTCGACGACGAGCGCCCGTGCGTCGCCGAGGCCCGTCTCGCCGAGAAGCTCAGGAGCACGGAAGGGCAGGAGACCGCGGACACCGGGAGTCAGCGCGCGCAGCGCTCGGGCCTGGGCGGCGAGTTCGGCATCGGCATCCGCGTCGGACGCCGCGCGGACGACGACTCTCCGCCCGTCGTCGAGATCGGCGACGGCGGCATCGTATCGGCCGGCGGTTCCTTCGGTCAGGACACCGACGCCGATCACGCCCACTCGGGGCAGAGCCGAGGTCACGGACGCGGCTAGAGTGAGGGGTGAGCGTGCCATGAGCCCAGGGTAGGTCGGCCGAGGGCCTGCGCCCCCGCGCCACGCCCGGCTTGTCGCCCGCGGCGATGAGGCGTCGCGCATCCACCGCACGACAATCTGCGCGCCCGCACGCTGCACATCGGATCACGGCGGAGAGGATCGGTCATGACGCCGTCAAAGAGCACACGAGCCGTCGGGCTGGATCGGGCGGCCGAAGAGCGTGCCGTGCCCGGTTTCCTCGAGGCGGCGCGCGCCGATGAGCGCAGCCGCGTGCTCGTGCTGCAGGGCGACCGGGCGCCGCTGTCGGACGCTGATGCTCTGCACTGGGTGAGCCCGGCCGCCGTTCCCGGGGGCGCGGAGTGGGCCTTCCTCGGGCGCGCGGAGGACGGAGCGGCGCTGCTGACGGCGGTCCTGGCGAGCGCTGACGACGATCCGTTTCCGGCTCCTGCGGGGTGGGCGTCGCTGCGTGCTGTCGGCGGTGCACTCTCACACCCCGAGTCGGGGGCGTTCGTCACGGCTCTGAGTCTCGGCCGCTGGCTGCGCGAGGCACCGCACTGCCCGGCGTGCGGAGCGTCGACCGAGATCCGTTCGGCGGGGTGGGCGCGCCACTGCCCGTCGTGCGGTCGCGAGCACTTCCCGCGCACGGATCCCGCGGTGATCGTGGCGATCACGAGCGCTCGGCATCCGGATCGGCTTCTGCTCGGATCGAATGCGATGTGGGCGGGCGAGCGGTTCTCGTGCTTCGCGGGCTTCGTCGAGGCGGGCGAGTCCCTCGAGGACGCGGTGGCGCGCGAAGTGCGGGAAGAGGCGGGTGTCGATCTCGTCGACGTGCGCTACCGCGGGTCGCAGGCGTGGCCGTACCCGCGGTCGCTCATGCTCGGATTCCTCGCCACGGCCGCCGACGACTCCGCCGCCGAGGCGGACGGCGAGGAGATCCTCGCGGTGCGCTGGTTCGGGCGCGACGAAATCGGGGCGGGTCTGGCGGGCCGCAGCGAGCTGCTGCTCCCCGGTCCCGCCTCGATCGCGCACCGCCTCATCTCCGAGTGGTACGCAGGCTCGGCATGAGCGATCGCGCTCTCGCCGGACTCGACGAGCGTCAGCGCGAGGCCGTGACGACGCTGCGCGGACCCCTCGTCGTCCTCGCGGGCGCCGGAACCGGAAAGACCCGGGTGATCACGCACCGTATCGCCCACGGCGTCGACACCGGCGCGTACTCGCCCGGCCGCGTGATGGCGGTCACCTTCACCGCCAAAGCGGCCGGCGAGATGCGTGGTCGCCTCCGCGCGCTCGGCGTCGACGGTGTCGCGGCGCGCACTTTCCACGCGGCGGCTCTCGCGCAGGTGAACTACTTCTGGCCGACGGTCGCGGGGGACACCGCCCCGTCGATCGTCGACAACAAGGTGCGGTTGCTCGCGCACGCGGCGGACGGCATCGGACTCGAACCCGACATCGCCACCCTGCGGGACGTGGCATCGGAGATCGAGTGGCGCAAGGTGTCGATGCTCAGCATCGACCAGTACGCGGCGGCGCGACCCTCGGGCGTCGGCAGACTGGACGTCTCGCGCGTGGTGGACCTGCAGCGTGCTTACGAGAAGCTCAAGGACGAGCGCCGCAAGCTCGACTTCGAGGATGTGCTCCTGGCGTGCGCCGGAATGCTCGAGGCCGAACCTCGCGTGCTCGCCTCCGTGCACGAGCAGTACCGCCACTTCACGGTGGACGAATTCCAGGACGTCTCGCCGTTGCAGCATCGTCTGCTCGAGCTCTGGCGGGGCGACCGCCGCGACATCTGCGTCGTCGGCGACGCGAGCCAGACGATCTACTCGTTCGCCGGCGCAGACTCGCGCTTCCTCCTCGAGTTCGCCGCTGTCCACCCCGACGCGCGCGTCGTGCGGCTGGAGACCAACTACCGATCGGATGCCGCCATCCTGGCCGTCGCGAACGAACTCATGCGCGGACGTCCCGGAGCGCTCGAGCTGGCGCCCGCCCGCGCCGAACGCGGACCCGAACCGCCGACGGTCACGGCGTACGAGGACGATGCCGCCGAGGCGGCGGGGGTGGCCGAGGCCGTGGCCGCCCGGATCGCCGCGGGGGTCGACCCGCGCGAGATCGCGGTGCTGTACCGCGCCCACTCCCAGTCGCCGGAACTCGTCCGCGCGCTCGCAGAGCGCGGGATCGCCGCGAGCGTGCTCGGCGGACGCAGGTTCTTCGACATGCCGGAGGTCCGGCAGGCAGTGATGGCGTTGCGCGGCGCGTCGGTGGCGCCGTTGGAGAGCGGGTTCATCGATGCAGTGCGCGACGTCCTTCGCTCGCTCGGGTTCACGGACGAGCCACCCCAGGCCGGCGGCGCCCTGCGCGACGCCTGGGAGGCGCGGGCGGCGATTCTCCGTCTGGCCCAGGAGTCGCCGGCCGGGACGAGTCTGCGGCAGTTCACCGACGAGCTGCAGGCGCGTGCGCGCACCCAGCACGAGCCTGCGCTGCGCACCGTCACCCTGGCGACACTGCACGCGGCCAAGGGGCTGGAATGGCCGTACGTGCACCTGCTCGGCCTCGCCGAGGGGCTGCTGCCGATCAGCTACGCGACCACGTTCGAACAGGCGGACGAAGAACGGCGCCTCGCATACGTCGGCATCACGCGGGCCGGCCGAGTCCTGACGATGTCGTGGTCGAGAGGACTTCGCGACCGGCAGCCGTCGCGCTTCCTCCGAGAGATCGGCAGCGGCACTCTGCGTGCGGCCGGTGCGGCAGCGTCGAGCGGAGCGCGGAACGCGCGTGGAGGGTCAGCGACGTGGACGGGATCGCGCCCGGATCGAGGACGGGCTCACTGATCATCCGCACGGCCGCGAACGCCGCTTCGGCGAGGATCGGCGTCGACACCGGTGGTGCGGGCCGACCCAGGAGCTGCGCCGCGATCTGCGGCCATGCGTCGTCGGCGTCCCGGCGATGGGCGGCGACGCACGCCAGGCACGCCGTGCGCCCGGGCACGACGACCGGCCCGATCTGCGCACCCGTGCCGGTCAGGATCAGCGGGACGTGCGTGACGTCGGCGCTCATGAGAGGGGCTATGCGTCGGGGCTCGACCAGGTGGTAGGCCACCACGACGACCGGCGGACCGGGTTTCACCGTCTCATCCGGTGCGCCGAACCATTCGCTGCGGGAGCACTCGGCGCCGGTCTGCGCGAAGGCGTCGAGCAGCGTCTCCGCGTGCGTGATCGCGAGCCCGGACGGGATCTGCACGCGCAGCTGCGGGGACGCGGCCGCGGGGGCGCACAGAGCCGCGGCGATGCGGCGGAGGAACGGCGCGGCGGCGCGCTCCGGCGCACCGAGCGCGATCGCCACCGGATCCAGTGCGCCGTCCGGGATGCCGCGCTCGAGCTCCGCGATCAGACGCTGCTGCCAGCGTGTGGGCTCCTCGATCACAGCGACGGCGTCCGCACCGAACTGCAGCGTGGATGCGGAGCGCCACAGCGGCGGGTGAGCCGGGTCCAGTCGGAGCAGCATGGGCCGATTCTGCAAGACCGCACCCGCGCGCGGCGCGTTCTCCACAGGCCACTGCGCGGGATGCTCCCGTAGCGAGGTTGGGGAGAAGTCGATGCGGTCGGTCAGACCGGGCGCGGATCCTCCGGCTCGGCATCTGCGGGGGGCTGCCCAGGATCCTCGCCGGCGAGCAGGCGCTCGAGGGCGTCGTCCATCTCGTCGCGCACCGGCTCCTCGCCACGGGAGCGGGCCTGCAGGCGCGCCACGAGCGCTCCCGGATCGTCGATGTCCTCCGCGGCGGGCATGAGATCGGGGTAATCCCAGAGCGCATCCCGGCCGCTCGCGCCCACGGCATCCGTCACCGCGCGCCACATGGCCGCCGCCTCGCGCATCCGCCGCGGCCGCAGCTCCAGTCCCACGAGCGAGCCGAGCGCCTGCTCGGCGGGTCCTCCCACCGCGCGCCGGCGCCGGACGGCCTCGGCGATCCGCGCCGCCGACGGCAGCCGCGAGGTCGCGTCCTCCGTGACCACGTCCACCCAGCCTTCGATCGTCGCGAGCAGGTTCTCGAGTCGCGTCAGAGCCGCGTTCTGCGCATCGGACCTCGTCGGCAGCAGCGCGCCGCTCTCGAGGGCGCGGCGCAGCTCGTCGGGCTCGGAGGGGTCGAAGCGGGTCGCGAGCTCTTCGAGTGCATCGGTGTCGACGTGGATGCCGCGCGCGAAGTCCGTGATCTGCGACAGGACGTGCAGCCGCAGCCAGCGGGCGTGGCGGAACAGTCGTGCGTGTGCGAGCTCGCGGGTCGCGATGTACAGCGCGAGCTGGTCCTGCGGGATCTCGAGGTCGCGGCCGAAGTCGGCGAAGTTCTGGGGGAGGATCGCGGCTTCGCCCGCCGGCAGCAGGGGGATGCCGACGTCGCCGCCGCTGACGACTTCTTTGGACAGGTTGCCCACCACGTGGCCGAGCTGCGACGCGAACAGCGAGCCGCCGACGGTCCGCATCAACCGGCCCGCGCCCTGGACGAGCGCCTGCATCTCCTCGGGTGCCTGCTCCTGGAGCGCCGCAGTGAGGGCGTCCGAGATACTGGTCGCGACGGGCTCCGCGAGCTCCTGCCAGACGGGCAGCGTCGCCTCCACCCACGCGCCACGCGTGAGCGTGCGCGGTGGTGACGACAGATCGGAGATCGTCGTCGCCTCGCTCAGCCACAGTGTCGCGAGCGCGAACGCCTGGTCGAGGTCGGTGCGCTCTCCGGCGGAGATGCCGAGGCCGTCCTGGTTGGCGATGTGCAGAGCCTGCCGGGCGGCCATGTCCCACGAGATGCCGCTGCCCGATTCGTCACCGGCGGCGAACGCCCCCTGGAGGTGCTGCATGACGGTCTGCATCATCGCCGGGTCGATGCCCATGCCGGACAGTCTCGCCAGCTGCTCGGGATCGATCTCGGCTCCGGACCCGCCGAACAGCTGCCGGATGAGCTCCTGGAACTGGTCCTGCGGGCTCTGCTCGTCGTCGGATTCTGCCACTTCAGCCGCCTTTCAGCCGGGTCATGACCTCGCGCTCTA
>JASBUD010000293.1 GCA_030148105.1 Microbacterium sp.
TGCCGTACGCCTCGGGGAACGTGAGGGCGATGTTCGCCGGGATCGTCGAGGGGTTGCGGGCGGTGAAGAGCTGGAAGGTGATCACGCCGGAGGCGGAGAGCACCATCGCGACGGCCATCGTCTCGCCGAGCGCGCGGCCGAGTCCGAGCATGGATGCCGAGACGATGCCGCTGCGGGCGAACGGGAAGACGGCCATGCGCACCATCTCCCAGCGGGTCGCCCCGAGCGCAAGAGCGGCTTCTTCGTGGAGGACGGGGGTCTGCAGGAAGATCTCACGGCAGATCGCGGTGATGATCGGGACGACCATGACCGCGAGCACGATCGCGGCGGTGAAGATCGTGCGGCCGGTGGCCGAGACCGGACCGCCGAACAGCGGGAACCACCCGGCGTTCTCCACGAGCCAGGCGTAGACGGGCTGGACCGCCGGGGCGAGGACGAGGATGCCCCACAGGCCGAAGACGACGGAGGGGACCGCGGCCAGCAGGTCGACGATGTAGCCGAGCGTCTGGGCGAGCCGGCGCGGTGCGTAGTGCGAGATGAAGAGCGCGACGCAGACGGCGAGGGGGACCGCCATGATCAGCGCCAGGATGGAGGCCCAGACCGTGCCGAAGGCGAGCGGCCAGACGTAGTCCCAGAAGTTCGTCGTGATGATCGACGCGTCTTCGTTCGTGGCCGTGACGCCGGGGATGGACTGCACGAAAAGGAAGATCGCTACCGCCGCGAGCGTCACCAGGATCATGGATCCGGCGAACAGCGCGGTGCGGGAGAACCAACGGTCGCCGGCTCGCTGCACGGTTCGGGCAGGCCGCGCGGTGGTGGTCGTCATGAGGTCCCGTTCGTGGTGGGAGGGGTGGGGAGGAATGCCCGGCCCGGCGGAGGATCCGCCGGGCCGGGCGGGAGGATCAGTCCGTGACGATCAGGTCGATCGCTGCGGTGATCTGCTCGCGCAGGGCGTCGGAGATCGGCGCACTGCCGGCCGCGGCGGCCGCGGCGTCCTGGCCTTCGGCGGACGCGGCGTACGAGAGGTAGGCCTTGACGACCGGGGCGACCGCGGCGTCGTTGTACTGCTCGCACGCGATGCTGTAGCTGATGAGGATCAGCGGGTAGGCGCCGGCCTCGGTGGTCGTGCGGTCGATCTTGATCGCGAGGTCACCGGCGCCGCGACCCTCTTCCATGGTCGAGACGTCGGCGGCCTTGGCCGCGCCCTCGGGCGAGTATGCGACGTACTCGTCGCCGACCTTGATCGCCACGGTGCCGAGGTCGCCGGCGCGCGAGGCGTCGGCGTAGCCGATCGTGCCCTGTCCGCCCTCGACAGCGGCGACGACACCGGAGGTGCCTTGCGCCGACTCGGGGGTGACGGCGGTCGCCGGCCACTCCTCGACCGAACCGAACGTCCAGATGCTCTCGGCGTTCGCCGACAGGTAGTCGGTGAAGTTGCCGGTGGTGCCCGACTTGTCCGAGCGCACGACGGGGGTGATCGCGGTCGCGGGGAGCGTCGCGTCCGGGTTCTGGTCGGCGATCGCCGGGTCGTTCCACGTCGTGATCTCGCCGGCGAAGATCTTCGCGAGCGTCTCGGCGTCCAGGTCGAGCGAGTCGACTCCGTCGAGGTTGAAGATCACGGCGATCGGGGAGATGTAGAGGGGCAGCTCGACGATGTCGGTCCCCTCGACGCACGCGGCGAACGTGCTGTCCGCGATCTCGTCGCTCTTGAACGCACGGTCCGAGCCCGCGAACTGGATCGCGCCGGCGATGAAGGAGTCGCGACCGGCGCCGGAGCCTGCCGGGTCGTACGTGATCGTGACGTCGGGGTTGGCCTCCTGGACGCCGGCCGTCCAGGTCTGGACGGCGACTTCCTGCGAGGTGGCGCCGCCACCGGCGATCTCGCCCGAGATGGCGGGACCGGCGGATTCGGACGGGGTGGTCGACCCGCCTTCGTTTGCGGCGCAGCCGGCGAGGGCGAGGGCCGCGATGGCGGCGACAGCGCCCACCTGGGCGATGCGGGAGATTCTCACTGTGTGAATCCTTCACGTGTCAGGGATGTGAGCCCGGTGCAGGGCCCGCACTGACCGTAGGCGCGGGTTCTTAAGAGAGTGCGCTCGGATGGTGAACGGAAGGTGAACGGCGAGGATGTATTCGGGCGCATCGGATGCGCCGGGCGTCAGACCTTCGGCGCGTGCGTCTCGATCGCCACGATCCCCGAGCCCGGATTGTTCACGGAGAGATGCACCACGGAGAACGCCGCAGGCTCCAACGCCGACGCGCTGCCGAGATAGGAGCCACGCAGGGTCCCCGTGGCCATCGCGATCTCCGTGAGGATCTCGGGCAGTACCGGGCCGTGGCTGCACAGGACGACGGGCTTGCGCGCGCGCACGCGCTGTCCGACGATCGTGCGGGCGTCCGAAGTGCCTTCCTCCCACGCGTCCTGACTGATGAGCGCCGTCTTCTCGATCTTCCGCCCGAGCGCAGCCGAGATCGGGGCGACGGTCTTGACGCACCGGGTCGCGGGGCTGGAGATGATCTTGCGGGCACCGAAGGCGAGCAGGGGACCGACGATCGCGTTGGCCTGCTTCTTGCCACGTCCGGTGAGCGGTCGCGCGGCGTCCGCGGCGTCCCACTCCTCCCGGGGGAGCGCTTTCGCGTGGCGGAGCACGATGAGCGGGAACGTCTGCAGCACGCCTTCATCGACGAGCCGGGCGAAGTGCTCGAGGATCTCCACGTCCACCGGATAGCTCAGGCGCCCGGCCGCCTTCTTCAGCGGCACCCACTCGAGGGCGGCGATCTCCTTGTTGGGCACGAACGCGGACGCCCGGATGGCGGCGTCCGTGGCCTCGGCCGCCCAGTAGTGCACGATCTTCTGCCGCTTGTTCGGCATCCGGTATCGAGAGACGCCGACCGGTACACCCAGGCTCACCCGGATGCCGGTCTCCTCGAAGATCTCACGGCTCGCGGTCTCCGCGAGCATCTCTCCGGGGTCGACCTTGCCTTTGGGGAGCGTGACGTCGCGGTACTGGGTGCGGTGGATCAGCAGCACGAGGAGCTTGTCGTCGACGACGCGCCACAGCACCCCACCCGCCGCGTAGACGGCGGTCTCGGTCATCGCACCGCCCGCGAGCGGCGGCGACGCTGCACCGCGGCCATCGTCCGATCCTGGATGTCCACGAGCGGCTTGCCGTCGGCGTCGACGCTGTGACGCGTCCACTCGCCTTCCGAGCCGAGCCACCACGAGCTCGTTCCGTCACTCATCGCGAGGTCGAACAGCTCGGAGAGCTCGGTGAGGTGGGTCGGGGCGACGACGCGCACGAGCGCCTCGACCCGGCGATCGAGGTTGCGGTGCATCATGTCGGCGCTGCCGATGTAGACCTGCGGATCGCCGTCGTTGTCGAACATGAAGATGCGCGAGTGCTCGAGGTAGCGGCCGAGGATGCTGCGCACCCTGATGTTCTCACTCACCCCGGGAACACCCGGCTTGAGGGAGCAGATGCCGCGAACCCAGACCTCGACCGGAACGCCTGCCTGGCTGGCACGGTACAGCGCGTCGATGATCTGCTCGTCGACCATCGAATTCACCTTGATGCGGATGCGGGCGGGCTTGCCGTCCAGCGCGTTGCGGCGCTCCTTGTCGATCAGGCGCAGGAGCCCCTTGCGCAAGTGGAGGGGAGCGACCAGCAGGCGCTTGAACTTCTTCTCGATCGCGTAGCCGCTCAGCTCGTTGAACAGGCGGGTCAGGTCGCGCCCCACCTGGTCGTCGACCGTGAAGAGGCCGAAGTCCTCGTAGATGCGGCTCGTCTTGGGGTTGTAGTTGCCCGTGCCCACGTGGCTGTAATGGCGGAGCAGGCCGTCCTCTTCGCGGATGACGAGCGCGAGCTTGCAGTGGGTCTTCAGCCCGACGAGACCGTAGACGACGTGGACGCCGGCTTTCTCGAGCTTGCGGGCCCAGACGATGTTGTTGGCTTCATCGAACCGTGCTTTCACCTCGACAAGGGCCAGCACCTGCTTGCCCGCCTCGGCGGCGTCGATGAGCGCCTGCACGATCGGGCTGTCGCCCGAGGTCCGGTACAGCGTCTGCTTGATGGCAAGGACATGCGGATCTTTCGCGGCCTGCTCGAGGAATGCCTGCACACTCGTCGCGAACGACTCATACGGGTGGTGCACCAGGACGTCCGCTCGACGGATCGCGGTGAAGATGTCCGACCGGCCGTTCTGTTCGCGGGGCTGGAAGGCGAGCGCCGTCGTCGGAACGTGCGCGGGATAGTGCAGATCGGGACGGTCGATCTTGGCGAGGTCGAACAGCCCGCGCAGGTCGAGCGATCCGGGCAGGCGGTAGACCTCCTGCGCGGTGATGTCGAGCTCGCTGATCAGAAGGTCGAGCGTCACGTCGTCCATGTCGTCGCCGACTTCGAGGCGGATCGGCGGGCCGAACCGGCGTCGCAGGAGTTCGGCCTCCAGCGCCTGGATGAGGTTCTCGGTCTCATCCTCCTCGATCGTCATGTCCTCGAGATCCTGATAGCCAAGGTACACCGCTGCCAGCACGCGCGCCCATTGCTTATCCGAGGGGAGTTCTCCGGGTTCGATATCGACAAAGGGGATGTTGGCCCGAACGAATCTTTG
>JASBUD010000300.1 GCA_030148105.1 Microbacterium sp.
GGCGAGCGCGTGCAGGTGCGCGCCCGCAGCTCGGCCCAGCATCCGTTCGGCCGTCGCCGTCTCGAGCTCCGCGAGTTCGCCGACGGTGTGGATGCCGAACCTGTGCAGCTTCTCGGCGGTCACGGCGCCGACTCCCCAGAGCCGTTCGACCGGCAGCGGCAGGAGGAACTCCTCCTCGCGATCGGGCTCCACCACGAGGAGCCCGTCGGGTTTGCTGACGGCACTCGCGACCTTCGCCAGGAACTTGGTCCGCGCCACGCCGACCGAGATCGGCAGCCCGACCTCGGTCCGCACGCGTGCGCGCAGCCTCGCGGCGATCTCCTCGGGGCTGCCCACGAGCCGGCGCAGACCCCCGACCTCGAGGAAGGCCTCGTCGATCGAGAGGCCCTCGACCAGAGGAGTGGTGTCGCGGAAGATCTCGAAGACGTCCTTGCTCGCCTGCGAGTACGCGTCCATCCGCGGGGGAACGACGATCGCGTCGGGGCACAGCTCGTGGGCCTGGCGCCCGCCCATCGCGGTGCGCACGCCGCGGGCTTTGGCCTCGTAACTCGCCGCGAGCACCACCCCGCCGCCGACGATCACCGGCCGCCCGCGGAGCTCGGGTGCGTCGCGCTGCTCGACCGAGGCGTAGAACGCGTCGAGGTCGGCGTGCAGCACGGTCGCCTCGCCCCGCATGACGCCCTCCGTGTTCGTCCGCCCTGTGGACGCATCGTCGCACCGGGTGGCGACATCGAACCCGGCCCCGCGGCCTACCCGAGCGCGGCCGGCCCGAGCCGGTCGGTGATCGCCTGCCGGATCTCCGGCACGGCATCCACGAGTCGTTCGAGGGGGCAGCGGAACCGCACCGCGCTCACGCTGACCGCGCCGGTCGGCACCGCGGAGCCGTCGAGGACCACGGGCACGGCGACGCAGGCGATGCCGACCTCGTTCTCCTCGTCGTCGATGCCGAAGCCGCGTGCGCGGGTCGCCTCCAGCTCGGCGAGCAGTGCGTCTGCGGTGGTGAGCGTGTGCGGGGTCTTCTGCTCGAGGGGGAACGCACCGAACACGGCCGTCAGATCGTCCACGTGGCGCACCCGCGAGCTCAGCAGGACCTTCCCGACTGCGGTGCGATACGCCGGGTTGCGCCCGCCGATCACCGAGGTGAGCCGCACCGCGCCCTGCGGCGGGTCCATCTTCGCGCGATACACGATGTCGCTGCCGGACAGCACCGCGTAGTGCGCCGTCTCGCCGAACCGGGACGCGAGATCCTCAAGGAGCGGCTGCATGCGCGCGATCTCGGGCCGTCCGTCGAGGTTGCGGAACGCCAGCCGCAGGTATTCGTCGCCGAGGATGTACACCCCCCGCCCGATCGTGTCGGCGAGTCCGGCGCGGCGCAGCGTCGCCAGGGCCCGGTGCACGGTCGGCTTGGGGCTCTGCAGCGTGCTCGCGAGCTCGTCGAGCGTGACACCGGCGGGGTGCTCGGCGAGCTCGGTCAGCACCGCGATCACGCGGTCGGCCCCGACGAGACGATCGGTCACGGGAGGAGCCGAGGGTCGACGTGCACCTTCGGCCCGGGCCCGGCATCCGCTCCGCGTCGGCCCTCGAGGCGCGACGGAACGTCCTCGAGCGCGACCACTTCGCTCACGATCGCATCCGGCACCACCGACGCGTCCGCGAAGTGCGCGATCGCCCCGGCGAGGCCCGGAGAGGCGGAGAGGATGCCGACCGCCGTGATGTCCTTCAGGGCGATGTCGCGGGTGTCGACGAGACTCGGTGTCGATGAGAGACCGATGTAGACGACGCGTCCGGCAGGCCGCGCGAGACGCACCGCCAGCGCGGGCATCGCCGGGTTGCTCGTCGCCTCGATGACCGCGTCGAACCGATCGGATGCCGATCCCTCGAGCTCGTCGAGCTGCCACGTGTGCGGCACGCCGAGGGAGCGGGCCAGCGCGAGCGAGCCCTCGCGCACTCCGCCGACGTGCACCTCCGCACCGGCGGCGAGAGCGAACTGCGCGGCGAGCAGTCCGATCGTCCCCGAGCCGAGCACGAGCACCGCGTCGCCGGGTGAGATCGCGGCCGCCCGGGCGGCGCGCAGCGAGTTGCCGCCCGGTTCCACGAGCGCGGCCGCGGTCACGCTCACGTTCTCCGGGATCCGGTACGCGAAGCGAGTCGGGATCAGGAGCTTCTCGGCCAGCGCCCCCGGCCAGCCGTCGCGGATGCCGACCTCGAACCGGTCGGGACACACGTGGTGCACGCCCGCGCGGCAGAAGCGGCACTGCCCGCAGCCGAGCATCGTGTCGCCCGTGACGCGCCGGCCGATCCAGGCCTCGTCGGCGGGGTCGCCGACGCCGGTCACCCGGCCGGTCCACTCATGGCCGAGCCGCAGCGGGAAGTGCGTGTGACCTTGCTCGATGTAGGCCATCTCGCCCGTGTACAGCTCGACGTCGGTGCCGCAGATGCCCACGCGCTCGACGTCGACGAGAAGCTCGCCGGCAGCCGGGACCGGGTCGGGCACCTCGCGCACCGCCGCCTCGCGTGGCGCTGTGACGACGAGCGCGCGCATCAGCCGGCCGCGGTCGGGTCGGCGATCACGCGCTGCGTCTGGGTGCCGAGCCGCTGGATCGACAGGGTCATCGTCTCGCCGCCGTGCAGGTAGACCGGGGGCTTCAGGCCCAGCCCGACTCCCGGCGGGGTGCCCGTGTTGATCAGGTCGCCCGGCTCGAGCGCGAGGAACTGACTCAGGTAGTGCACGATGTACGCCGGGCTGAAGATCATCGTCGCGGTCGACCCGTTCTGCCGGACGACCCCGTCGATCTCGAGGCGCATGGCGAGGTCGAGGACGTCGCCGACCTCGTCGGGGGTCACCAGGTACGGGCCCGCCGGGTTGAACGTGGGGGCCGATTTGCCCTTGGACCACTGCCCGCCCCGCTCGATCTGCCACTCGCGTTCGCTGATGTCGTTCACGAGCACATACCCGGCGATGGCCTCCGCCGCCTCCGCCTCGTCGGCGAGGTACGACGCGTGCCGGCCGATCACGATCCCGAGCTCGACCTCCCAGTCGGTCTTGCGCGACCCCCGCGGGATCTGCACGTCGTCGTCCGGTCCGATCAGGGTGTTCGGCGACTTCGTGAAGAGGATCGGCTCCTCGGGAACGGCCTGCCCGGTCTCGGCGGCGTGGTCGCGGTAGTTCAGTCCGATGCAGAGGATCTGATGGGGGCGCGCGAACGGCGCTCCGAACCGGCGACCGGCCACGGGCTGGGCGGCTCCCGCGGCGACCTTCGCGGCGACGACATCGCCGAGCGTCGCGAGCGCCCCCGAGCCGAAGAAGGCCTCGTCGAAGTCTGCAGTGACGTCGGAGACGTCGACGAACGTGTCGTCGTCGATGAGCACGGCGGGGATCTCCGACCCCGCGGGGCCGAGGCGGACGAGTCTCATTGCTCTGCTTTCTGCCAGTACGGCGTGGTCGTGCTGCCGCGCCAGCGCGGCACGGGGAGTCCCGCGACGCCGACGTCGGCGGTGAACAGGGCGCCGGCCTGATCGGGCCAACTCGCGAGACCCTCCTGGGCGGTCGTGATCCCGAGCGTGCTGAGCTCGGGACCGAGGAACGCCGGGCACGAGACCTGGGCGGCATCGACCTCGACGATCTCGAGCAGCTCGCCCGTGGGCGCGTGGCGGCGGACGCTCGCCCCGCCCCACAGCGCCACCCACAGCATCCCTTCGGCGTCCACCGTGAGGCCGTCGGGGAAGTGGGGGAGGTCCCGGAGGATCGGCATCCACGGTTCGTCGTGATCGAACGCGCCGTCGCCGTACGAATGAGCCGACACCGTGTTCGCGAGCGTGTCGACGTGGTAGACCGTGCCGCCGTCGGGCGCGAAGCCGACGCCGTTGGAGAGGTGGATGCCGCTGCGCAGCGTCTCCGCGTCGCCGTCGGGCGTGACGCGCAGGAGCACCTCCTCGCCGGTCTCCGCGCCGAGGGCGAGGGTCCCCACGACGAACCGGCCCTGCGGGTCGACCGCACCGTCGTTCAGGCGCGCGTCGCGTCGCTCGCCGAGCAGATCGGGACCGAACGACACGGCGCCGTCGGGGGAGATCACCGCGAGTCCGCGGGCCGCCGCGACCAGCAGACCGCCGTCCTCGGCGAGGGCGACGGCGCCGGCGCTCGGCCCGAGGTCGGTCGCGGCGATGTCGACGATGCGCTCGCCGCGGAGCGACCCGCGCAGCACGCGCCCCGCGTTGATGTCGACCCAGCGGACGAGCTCGGCGCGGTCGTCCCAGATGACGCCCTCGGCCAACTCGTATGCCGCGTCGGTCGCGGGGACCGCGCGCAGGGTCATCGAAGACCTTGGGAGGAAGCGGTCGCGCATGGCATGATTCAGAATGTTAGTGCAGCGTTCGAATTGATGGAAAGCAAAGATGCCGCGTCAGGGTCGCCGATGAGCCGTCTCCGCAGTGCCGAGTGGTACGAGGGCGCCGACCGCAATGCCTACATCCACCGCGCCTGGATGCGGCGCGGGAACCCCGAAGACGCGCTCGACGGCACGAAGCCGCAGATCGCGATCGCGAACACCGCGTCAGATCTCACGCCGTGCAACATGCACCTGAACGAGGTCGCCGACAGCGTGAAGCACGGGGTGTGGGCCGCCGGCGGAGTGCCGTACAACCTGCCCGTCGTCTCGCTCGGCGAGACGCAGGTCAAGCCCACCGCGATGCTCTGGCGCAACATGGCGGCGATGGCGATGGAGGAGATGTTCCGCGCCAATCCGGTCGACGGGCTCGTGCTGCTCGGCGGCTGCGACAAGACGATTCCCGCACTGCTGATGGCGGCGGCATCCGTCGACATCCCCGCCGTCGTCGTCCCGGGCGGACCGATGATGACCGGGTACTTCCGCGGGCAGGCGCTCGGCTGCGGCACGGACGTCTGGCGACTGAGCGAAGAAGCCCGCGCGGGCGAGATCACCGGCGCGCAGTTCCTCGCGTCCGAGCAGTCCATGATCCGCGGCAAGGGACACTGCAACACGATGGGAACGGCATCCACCATGGCCGTCGTCGCCGAAGCGCTCGGCATGACGATCCCCGGGTTCGCCGGCACCCCCGCCGCCGATGCGCGGCTGCTCGCCCTCTCGCACGAGACCGGGAAGCTCATCGTCGACATGGTCGCCGCCGAGCGCACCCCGAGCCGGATCATGACGCGGGAGGCGTTCCTCAACGCGATCGTCGCGGTCGCGGCGGTCGGCGGATCGACGAATTCGGTCGTGCACCTCCTCGCGATCGCGGGACGGCTCGGGGTCGACCTCACCCTCGACGACTTCGACGCGACGGGCGCGGGAGTGCCGGTCATGGCGAACCTGCAGCCGAGCGGCGCGTACCTGATGGACGACCTCTATCGCGCCGGGGGAGTGCTCGGCGTGCTCGCGCAGGTGCGCGACCTGCTGCGCGCCGATCCGATCACGGTCACCGGGCGCCCGCTCGTGGACTACCTCGACGACCGGCCGGTGTACGACGCGGACGTCATCCGTCCGCGGGAGGAGCCCCTCATGGCGGATGCCGGCATCGCGGTGCTGCGCGGCAACCTCGCTCCACGCGGCGCCCTCGTTAAGCCCGCCGCCGCGACGCCTGAGCTGCTGCAGCACACCGGACCGGCCGTCGTCTTCGACTCGATCGAGGACATGCGTGCGCGCATCGACGACCCCGCCCTCGACGTCACCGCCGACTCCGTGCTCGTCCTGCGCGGCTGCGGCCCGAAGGGCTATCCGGGCATGCCGGAGGTCGGCAACATGCCCCTGCCGCGCAAGCTCCTCGCGCAGGGGGTGCGCGACATGGTGCGCATCAGCGATGCGCGGATGAGCGGCACGGCGTACGGAACGGTGATCCTGCACGTCGCCCCGGAGGCCGCGGCGGGTGGGCCGCTCGCGGTCATCCGCACCGGAGACCTCGTCACGGTCGACGTCGAGAATCGGATGCTGAATGTCGCCGTGAGCGATGAGGAGCTCGCCGAGCGTCGGGCGAGCGCGTCGACCGAAGCCGCCTACGCCGCCCCGGTGCGCGGCTGGGCGCGGCTGTACGTCGATCACGTCATGCAGGCCGACACCGGTGCGGATCTCGACTTCCTCGTCGGGTCCAGCGGCCCGGATGTCGCACGCGAGTCGCACTGAGGTTCGGGAGGACTGGCCATGACGGAATTCGACGGGGCGATCGCGGTCGTCACGGGCGGTGCGAGCGGCATCGGGGAGGCGGTCGCGGCGCTGCTCGCCGAGCGCGGCGCGCGAGTCGCGGTGCTGGACCGCGACGTCGCCGGCGTGCCCCACTTCGCGGTCGAGGCGGACGTGACCGACGCGCGGCAGGTCGGTATCGCGGTGGACGCGGTCGCCGCGCACTTCGGGGGCCTGGACATCGTGATCAACAATGCGGGCATCGGCGCGGCCGGCGACGTGTCGGCGAACGACGACGACGAGTGGCACCGGGTGCTCGATGTCAACGTCGTCGGGATCGCGCGGGTGACCCGCGGAGCGCTGCCGCATCTGCGGCGCTCCGCTCGCGCGGCGGTCGTCAACACCTCGTCGGTCGTCGCGACCGTCGGCGTGCCCAACCGGGCGCTGTACTCCGCGAGCAAGGGGGCGGTGTCGGCGCTGACGCTGGCGATGGCCGCCGATCACGTCCGCGAGGGCATCCGGGTGAACGCGGTCACTCCGGGCACGGCGGACACTCCCTGGGTGGGGCGGCTGCTGGACGCCGCGGATGATCGCGAGGCGGCGGCATCCGCTCTGCGTGCGCGTCAGCCCATGGGGCGATTGGTGAGCGCGGCGGAGGTCGCGCACGCGATCGTGTACCTCGCTTCGCCGCTGTCGTCTTCGACGACCGGCACACTGCTCGCAGTGGACGGCGGGATGGCCGGCCTGCGGTTGCCCTAGGCGCGGGTCGCTGTTCACAACTCCCGCAATCCGTTGCGGAATGGGCCGAATCGGCCCGTCCGGCCGTGTCTCAGCTGCCGAATGCAGGAGTTGTGCGCACCGAGGTGCTCCGCTGATCGCCGGTCGTCAATCGGACGTGGTCGCGGCCGGCCGCTCGAGCCCGAGGAACGGCTGCATCGCTTCGGCGAACCCGACCTTCGCGCCCGCGCGCACGACCGTGGCGCCGTAGCTGATCGACACCGTGCGCGGCGGCCAGCCGAACTGCTCGACGTCCTTCTGCGCCTGGCCGCTCGGATCCCGCTCCGCGTCACTGATCGACAGGGCCAGCCACTGCACGCCATCCGTGGCGGTCGCGCTCCACAGCCAGCACCCTTCTCGACCGTTGCAGTCCCCGTCGATCTCATCGAACCGCAGCGGCCCGAGCCCGAACTCGGCTGCGGCGCGGGACGCGGCATCCACGACGGCCTGCCATTCGCCCTGCGGCGGCACCCGGTCGGCCTGAAGCTCGCAGCAGTTGATCGTCGTCAGCATCGACTCGCCCCCGTAGCCGTTGCCCTGCTGCGGGTAGGAGTTGTCTTCGTCGAACCACGTCGACTCGGAACGCAGCGGCTCAAGACGGATGCCGGTGGCTTCGGCGATCGCGTCGTTCACCGCGGCGACCAGACCGCGCGCGGTCGGCTCGAGCTCCTTCTCGTCGGGGGCCTCGAGCAGCAGCTCGCCGTCGATCCAGGATGCGGCGGGGTAGTCCGCCCAGTCCACGGTCACGCTCTCGCCGGTGGCGTCGGTGTAGGTCGTCACGGGCGACGGCGCGGCGCCGAGGAGGCTGCACCCGGTCAGGAACAGCGCGCAGGCGAGGAGGGCGGCGATGCGGGGGCGCATCGGCTCAGTCTTGCACGGCGCTCTTCCGGCTGCGGCGTGCACAACTCCTCAGTTCCGTTTGCGTCGGCGGATCGAAAGGCACCTCACGGGCCGATTTCGCCGCGAATCTGAGGAGTTGTGCACGCGCGGTCCTCGAGACCGGCCGCGCTAGCGTGTCCGCATGGCGATCCAGCGCGCAATTGTGGTGTCGACGACGGACCCGGAGGGCGGCGACCGGGTTCAGGTGCGGCTCGGCACGGGTGTCGACGTGTGGGCGGCGCGGGTGTTCCCTCTCGCGGCGTTCG
>JASBUD010000308.1 GCA_030148105.1 Microbacterium sp.
CGCCGTGCTGCGACGCCTCGCCGACACCGAGACCGACCTGGCGGACCACGTCCTGGACGGCGGTCGCGTGGTTCTGGACATCGACCGCCACACCGTCGCGGTGAACGGCCGGGAGATCAACATGCCGCTCAAGGAGTTCGAGCTCCTCGAAGTCCTCATGCGCAACGCCGGCCGGGTGCTGACGCGCGGGCAGCTGATCGACCGGGTGTGGGGGACAGACTATTTCGGCGACACCAAGACGCTCGACGTCCACATCAAGCGGATCCGCTCGCGCATCGAGGAGCACCCGAGCGAGCCGACCATGCTCATGACCGTGCGCGGGCTCGGCTACCGCTTCGAGGGGTGATGGCCCGCGGGGGCCCGCCCTGAATCAGGGGAGCAGGTCGCCGTAGTACGGCAGTGCGCCGTCCAGGACGGGCACGTCGAAGAGGATGCCCTCGCCGTCCCCGGACTGGAAATACATCGGGAGGTTCGCGCCGGGCTTGGTGTCGATGCCCTCCAGCGGCAGCGGATCGGTCTCGGCGGTGCCGAGGCTCACCGTGCTCAGGGCCGGGACGCGGATCTCCTCCGACGACTTCGACGACCCCTCGCCCCACTCGATGTTCAGCGTGTGGGGGTCGTTCGTCGCGTTCACGATCGCGGCGACGAGGTTGCCGTCGACACCCTCTTCATCGCTGACGATGAGCACATTGCGCACCTGCAGCGGACCGGAGTCGGGGATGTTCACGCCGTCCGACGGGGAGTAGGGGATCGTGGTCGCCTGCGTGGACAGCAGAGCACAGCCACTGGTTCCCAGAACCACGAGGGTGCTCAGGGCGAGCGACGCGATAAGGCGCGATTTCACGGATCCTCCTGGGCCGGACGACGACATCTCTAGCATTCTAGGGGTGCGTCGTCGGTGCCGTGGAGCGGGCGTCGGTGGGGCGGGCGGCGAACCTTACCGCATCTGCGCCTGTGGTATCCTGGAGGTTGCCGAAAGGACATAACTCCATGCTTTTTGAGGTTGGCGAAACGGTCGTCTACCCCCACCACGGGGCCGCGACGATCATCGAGGTCAAGGACCGGGTCATCAAGGGTGAGACCAAGAAATATCTGAAGCTCAACGTCACCCAGGGTGATCTCATCATCGAAGTCCCCGCGGAGAATGTCGACCTCGTCGGCGTCCGCGACGTCATCGGCAAAGAGGGCCTGGACCGCGTCTTCGAGGTGCTGCGGGCACCGTTCACCGAAGAGCCGACCAACTGGTCGCGCCGCTACAAGGCGAATCTCGAGAAGCTCGCGTCCGGCGATGTGATCAAGGTGAGCGAGGTCGTGCGCGACCTGTGGCGCCGTGACCAGGACCGCGGTCTCTCGGCCGGAGAGAAGCGCATGCTCGCCAAGGCGAAGCAGATCCTCATCTCCGAGCTCGCGCTGGCCGAGAAGACCGACGAGGAGAAGGCCGGCGCCATCCTCGACGAGGTTCTCGCGAGCTGATCGCGCGATAGCGTGAGGGCGTGAGCATCACGCCCGTTCCGCGCATCGCGGTCATCGTCGTCGCGGCCGGTTCCGGCACCCGCCTGGGTGCGGATCTTCCGAAGGCGTTCGTCGGCATCGACGAGCACTCGATGCTGCGGCATGCCCTGACCCGCGTGCTCGAGGGCCCGTCCGCGCAGATCGTGGTGGTCGCCCCCAGCGGCCACGAGGGGGATGCCGTCACCGATGCCCTCGCCGCGGCGGGCGATCGTCGTGAGCTGGTGAGTGTCGTCACGGGCGGGTCCACCCGTCAGGCCTCGGTCGCGGCCGGTCTGGACGCGCTGTGGGGAGACGTCGAGATCGTGCTCGTGCACGATGCCGCGCGCGCTCTCGCGCCCGCACCCGTGTTCGAACGGGTGATCGAGGCGATCGAGTCCGGCAGCGACGGAGCCATCCCTGTGCTGCCCGTGATCGACACGATCAAGCGGGTCGACGGCGGCCGGATCGTCGCGGCCGTGGACCGATCCGAGCTCTCCGCCGCACAGACCCCGCAGGCCTTCCGCCGCGACGTCCTCGTCGCGGCCTACGCGACGGCGGCGGAGGACTTCACGGACGACGCCGCGCTGGTCGCCGCCGCGGGGCACACCGTCGCAGTCGTCGACGGCGACGCGCTCTCGTTCAAGATCACCACCCCCGCTGACCTCGACCGCGCCCGATCGCTCGTGGCGCGGCATCCGCTCGGCGCGTCGCACGCGCACCTGGAGAACCCCTTCCCGGTTCCCCGCGTCGGCGTCGGGACCGACGTGCACGGCTTCGGAGGAGACGGGGAGCTCTGGCTCGCGGGCCTGCACTGGCCGGGTGAGCCGGCGCTGTCGGGTCACTCCGACGGGGATGCCGTCGCGCACGCGATCGTCGACGCGCTGCTGTCCGCCGCGGGACTCGGCGACATCGGACTGCACTTCGGAACCGACCACCCCGAGTACGCCGGGGCCCACGCCGACGCGTTCCTCTCCCGGACGGTCGGTCTCCTCGGCGAAGCCGGCTGGCGCGTCGGCAACGTCGCCGTGCAAGTGCAGGCGAACCGTCCGAGGATGTCCGCCCGGCGTGCCGAGGCGGAGGCGGCCCTGTCCACAGCCCTGGGCGGCGCCGCGGTGTCGCTGTCGGCGACGACGACGGACGGGCTGGGATTCACCGGTCGCGGGGAGGGCGTCGCCGCGTTCGCGACGGCGCTGATCGTCCGCGCCTGAGCGGGGTCAGAGCGTCAGGGTCATGAAGACCGAGTACGGGTCTTCGCGGTAGTCCGCGAACGGTCCGCACGGCGTGAACCCCTCGCTGAGGTAGAGCCTTCGTGCCGCCTCGAAATCCGCCGGGCTGCCGGTCTCCAGCCAGAGCGTCTTCATGCCACGATCGCGCGCGGCCGCGACGATGTGGCGCAGAAGCGCCCGGCCCACGCCCTGTCCGAGGAACGCATCGCTCACCCGCATGGATTTGATCTCGCCGCGCTCGGCGTCGAGCGTCTTGAGCGCGCCGATCCCCGCGAGGCGATCGTCTCGCCAGGCGGACCAGAACGTGATCGACGGATGCCGCAGCCCGTCGATGTCGAGAGCGTGCACGCTCTCGGGCGGTGAGCTGTCGTGCATGCCGTCCAGATGCGCGGCGATCAGGGCGCGGGTCGCGTCGCCGGACAGATCGTCCACGCGGATTCGCAACGGCGACACGTCAGGCCTCCACGGCGAACGGCTTCGGATCCCGTGCTCGCGAGCCCCAGGCCAGCAGTGCCAGGCCGGCGCCGAGGACGATGAGCCCGGCGATCGCGAGGACGGAGAGGCGTTCGCCGAGGACGACGATGCCCAGAAGGGCGGCCGTGAGCGGCTCGCCGAGGGTGAGCGTCGCGGCGGTCGCGGCGGTGAGCCCGCTCAGGCCCCATGTGAACATCACATAGGCGACCGAGATCGTGCCCAGGCCCAGCCACAGCGCCATCACCACCCCCGCGGTCGTGCCGAGCCAGGAGACGTCGACGAACGGCAGGAAGAACGCGAAGATGACCGCGGAGCTCGCGCCCATCGCGCCGACGACCGTGAAGGGATCCCACCCGCCATCCAGCAGCCGTCGCTGCGCGTTCGCGATCACGGCGAACGACGCTCCCGCGCCCACCGAGCCGAGGAGCCCGATCGGGTCGGTGCCGCCCACGCCGCCCGCTTCGCCGCCGAAGCCGAGCAGGATGACACCGAGCGTCGCGAGGCCGGTCGCGAGCATCCACGTCGGCGACGGCACCCGCCGGGTGAGCGCCCATTCCAGAAGACCCGCGAGGATCGGCGCGGAGCCGAGCGCGACGACGGTGCCGACCGCGACACCGTTGCGGGCCGTGCCGAGGAAGAACAGCGGCTGATACAGCGCCAGGCACGCCCCGGTGAGCACCATGAGGCCGAGAGCGCCGGTTGTCAGGCGGGGCGCGGGCGCGGCATCCGTCCGTCGGCGATGGCGCCAGGCGAGCGTGAACGCGATCAGCGCGAGGCCGGTGCCGCCGATCACCATCCGCATGACGCCGATCGAGAGCGGAGTCGTGCCCTCCGGTCCGAGCGCCTGGGACGTGCCGGTGGTGCCGAACAGCAGCGCGGCGGCGAGGACGGCGAACACGTGCAGCACCCTCCAGTTCTATCGTGAAGCGACCCCTGTGCCGACCGGGGCATGCCCAGGCCCCGCCGGTAGGCTGGTGCGGTGACACCCGGTACCCGGCCCGTGCGGCTCTACGACACCAAGACGCAGGCGTTGCGCGACTTCGTGCCGATGGACCCCTCGAACGTCACGGTCTACGTGTGCGGCCCGACCGTGCAGTCCGGCCCGCACATCGGGCACCTGCGCGGCGCATTGAGCTTCGACCTCCTGCGCCGGTGGCTCGCGCACCGATTCGGGCGCGTCACGTTCGTCCGCAACGTCACCGACATCGACGACAAGGTGCTCGCGAACGCGACCGACAGTGAGCCCTGGTGGGCGCTGGCCTATCGCATGGAGCAGGAGTTCACCCGCGCCTACTCTGCGATCGGGATCCTCCCGCCGACGTACGAGCCGCGCGCCACCGCCTCGATCCCGCAGATGCAGGAGCTCATCACGCGGCTGATCGACGCCGGCCACGCCTACGCCGCACAGGGCGACGTGTACTTCGACGTCCGCTCGTGGGGCGGGTACGGCGTCCTCACGCGCCAATCGCTCGACGCGATGGAGCCGGCGGCGGATGCCGACCCCCGCGGTAAGCGCGACCCACGCGACTTCGCCCTGTGGAAGGGTGCGAAGGACGACGAGCCCGACAGTGCGAGGTGGGAATCGCCGTGGGGACCCGGGCGGCCCGGCTGGCACATCGAGTGCTCGGCGATGTCGCGGCGCTACCTGGGCGCGGAGTTCGACATCCACGGCGGGGGGCTGGACCTGCGCTTCCCCCATCACGAGAACGAACTCGCGCAGTCCACCGCCGCGGGCGACCCGTTCGCGCGCTACTGGGTGCACAACGGTCTCGTGACCGTCGGCGACCAGAAGATGTCGAAATCGCTCGGCAACTTCCTGCTCGCCCACGACGTGCTCGCCGCGCGCGACCCGCTCGTCGTGCGCTACGCGCTCGCCGCAGCCCACTACCGCTCGAGCCTGGACCTCTCCGGCTCCTCCTTCGACGAGGCCGAAGCAGCCCTCGGACGCATCCGCGCGTTCCTCGAGCGTGCGGTGCGCGCCCTGCAGGACGAGTCCGAGGACCTCCGCATCGACGCCGCGGTTCCGGAGCGCTTCGCCATCGCGATGGACGACGACCTGGGGGTGCCGCAGGCGCTGGCCGTGCTGCACGAGACGGTGCGTGCCGGCAACACCGCGCTGGACGACCGCGACCTCGACGTCGCGCGGACGGCGTTCGCCGACGTCGCCGTGATGACCGGCATCCTCGGGATCGACCCGCTGGATGCCACGTGGAACGCCCCGCAGGGGGCTGAGGCTCTCGCGCTCGACGCGCTCGTGCAGAGCCTGATCGGGCAGCGCGCCGCCGCTCGGGCGGACAAGGACTGGGCTGCGGCCGATCGCATCCGCGACGCGCTGACAGCTGCGGGCATCACGCTCGAAGACACGAACGATCAGACCCATTGGAGTATTCATGGCCGGTAAGCCGGGGCGCCCAGGCGCCAGCAAGGGCAAGAAGGGCCCCACGAAGGGCACGGGCGGCAAGAACAAGCGCTCGCTCGAAGGTCGGGGACCCACGCCGAAGGCCGAGGACCGCGCGTGGCACCCGGCGGGCAAGCGCAAGGCCGCGGCCGAGCGCTATGCCGCCGCCGGGGGCAAGGGCAAGCCGGCCGG
>JASBUD010000015.1 GCA_030148105.1 Microbacterium sp.
ACCCGTAATCGATCGCGCCGGCGAGCCAGGTCGCCGCCTCGGCGTCGTCGTACTCGACGAACGGCGAGAACTCCGTCCACCCCTCGGGTCCCTCGAACAGCACGGCCTCGCGCTCGAGGATGCCGCGGAATCGGGTGACGAGCGGGAGGGAGACGACGCGTGCGCTCTCCAGCAGGTCGGCGAGCGGGGGCAGGGCGGCGTCGGTGCTCACCCGACCATCATGCCCTGCCCGCCCTGCCCGTCTCACTGAGAGCCTCCGAGTGTGTGCTTGACGATAGTGTGTGACGCACAGTACCGTGTGGGGCATGAGCGAAACCGAGGCACTCGAAACGCATCTGCAGGAGCTGCGGCGGGGGACCGTCGTGCTGGCCTGCCTGCGGCTGCTGCACGTGCCCGGATACGGGTACGGGCTCCTCGAGGAGCTGAGCACCCGTGGCTTCGAGACGGACGCCAACACGCTCTACCCCCTGTTGCGTCGCCTCGAGAAGCAGGGGCATCTCACCAGCGAGTGGAACACCGAGGACGCGCGACCGCGCAAGTTCTACCGCACGAGTGAGGCGGGAGCGCGCCTTGCCGCAGCCCTCGCCACCGACTTCCACGCGATCGCCGCGGCGATCGATGACCTTCCGGAGGACTGACATGAACGACACCGACCTGATCGACCGCTACGTCTACGCCGCGACCCGGAGCGTGCCCGAGCGTCAGCGCCGCGACGTCGCCGACGAGCTGCGAGCCTCGATCCGCGACCAGATCGACGATCGTGCCGCCTCCGGCGAGGATCTGCGCACGGCCGAGCGCGCCGTCCTCCTCGAACTCGGCGACCCCGACAAGCTGGCGGCCGGGTTCAGCGACCGTCCCGCGTACCTGATCGGACCGCGGTACTACTTCGAATGGTGGCGACTGCTCAAGCTCCTGCTCTGGGTCGTCGTGCCGATCGCCGCCCTCGGTATCGCGCTCGGGCAGGTGCTGAGTGGCGCCGGCGTGGGCGACATCTTCGCCGGCGCGACTGTCGGCGCGCTCGCGGTGGCGCTGCACGTCTGCTTCTGGACGACCCTCGTCTTCGCGATCCTCGAGCGCAGCCCGGATGCCGCCGCACGGGCAGACCGTGGCGTACGTGGCACGCCGTGGCCGCAGTGGACGCTCGAGCAGCTGCCCGACCCCCGCCCGGCGGGCCTCGGCGTCGGTGACCTCGTGGCCTCGCTGGTCTTCCTCGGGATCGCCGCGATCGCGGCGGTCTGGGACCAGCTGGTGGGCTTCGTCCGCACGGACAGCGCGCCGCTGCCCGTTCTCAACCCCGACCTCTGGCCGTGGGGCATCGCGTTCCTGTTGGTGCTGATTGCGGCCGAGGCGATCTTCGCGGTCGTTCTGCACCGTGCGCGGCGCTGGACCTTCGCCCTCGCGGTCACGAACGCCGTGCTCGCGCTGGCCTTCGCGGCTCCCGCGCTGCTGCTGCTCCTGCAGGGCGAACTGCTCAACCCGGCGTTCTTCCACGAGGTCATCCCGGCGGATTCGTCGGCTGAAGTGTTCCGGGTGACCGCGGTCGTCACGGGCTGCGCGATCATCGGCATCGCCGGATGGGACATCGTCGACGGTGGCCTCAAGGCCTGGCGGTCGCGCCGGATCACGGCATCCGATTCGCCGTCCGGGCGCCGCGGCCGCCGCGATGGCTCCTAGGCTGAGGGGATGCCCCTTCTCGACACTCCGGTGCGCCTCGGCGTCCAGATCCAGCCCCAGCACGTCACCTATCCGCAGATCCGCGACGCGGTCCTGCGTCTGGAGGAGATGGGGGTGGACATCCTCTTCAACTGGGACCACTTCTACCCGCTGTACGGCGACCCCGACGGCCTGCACTTCGAGTCGTGGACGATGCTCGCCGCGTGGGCGGAGCAGACCGAGCGCGTCGAGTTCGGTGCGCTGGTCAACTGCAACAGCTACCGCAACCCCGACCTGCAGGCCGACATGGCCCGCACGATCGACCACATCAGCGCGAAGGACGGCGGTGAAGGCCGGTTCATCTTCGGGACCGGGTCCGGATGGTTCGAGAAGGACTACGCGGAATACGGCTACGAGTTCGGAACCGCGGGTTCGCGCCTGAACGACCTCGCCGAAGGACTCGAGCGTGTGCACGCCCGCTGGGACGTGCTGAACCCCGCGCCGACCCGCAAGATCCCGGTGCTGATCGGCGGCAAGGGGGAGCAGAAGACCCTGCGGCTCGTCGCCCGCTACGCGGACTACTGGCACAGCTTCGTCACTCCCGAAGAGCTGCCGCACAAGCTCTCGGTCATCCAGAAGTGGGCCGACCAGGAGGGCCGCGACACGTCCGAGCTCGTGCTCTCGAACGAGCTGAAGGACCGCGACCAGGCTTTCGCCGACCGACTGTTCGACGGTGGCGTGCGCCTGTTCACGGTCGGCTTCCCCGGGCCGGACTTCGACTACGACGCGATCCGTCGCTGGCTCGCATGGCGGGACGCGAAGAACGGCTGAGACGCGGTCGCCGTGTGACGCCGGCCCCGAGACGGCGTCATCGGCGCCGATAGAATCGCGCGGGTGACCGCCCGATCCGCTGCGCCCCGCTTCGATCTCGACATCGACGGGATTCCGCGGACGGAGCGCGCCGAACTGCTGCTGCAGACCCTCCGCGAGCGCGTCGTGATCGCCGACGGCGCGATGGGCACGCAGCTGCAGGAGCACGACACGACGCTGGAGGACTACCGGCAGCTCGAGGGCTGCAACGAGATCCTGAACGTGAGCCGCCCCGACATGATCGGGGCGATCCACGACGCCTACCTCGCGGTCGGCGTCGATGCGGTCGAGACGAACACGTTCGGGGCGAACTGGTCGAACCTCGGCGACTACGGCATCGAGGACCGCATCACCGAGCTCGCCGAAGCCGGCGCCCGCATCGCCCGCGAGCGGGTCGAGGCGGCCGAGGGCCGTGACGGACGCGTCCGGTGGGTGCTCGGGTCGATGGGGCCGGGGACGAAGCTGCCCAGCCTCGGGCACACGACGTACGACCACCTGAAGCGCACTTTCGCCGAGCAGGCGGTCGGGCTCATCGACGGCGGGGCGGATGCGTTCCTCGTGGAGACCTCGCAGGATCTGCTGCAGACCAAAGCCGCGGTCAACGGCTGCAAGCAGGCGATCGTCGAGCGCGGCATCCGCCTGCCGATCTTCGTCGAGGTGACCGTCGAGACCACCGGCACGATGCTCATGGGCAGCGAGATCGGTGCGGCGCTGACCGCCCTCGAGCCGCTCGGGGTCGACGCGATCGGCCTGAACTGCGCGACCGGACCCGCCGAGATGAGCGAGCACCTCCGGCACCTGTCGAAGCACTCGAGCGTGCCCGTCGCGTGCATGCCCAACGCCGGACTGCCCGTGCTCACCGCAGACGGCGCGCACTACCCGCTTTCGCCCGACGAGCTCGCGACCGCGCACGAGCAGTTCGTGCGGGAGTTCGGGCTGGGTCTGATCGGCGGATGCTGCGGCACGACCCCCGCGCACCTGAAGGCCGTGGTCGATCGGCTGCGACCGGTCGGTGCGCCGTCTCCGCGCACGCCCGCGGCCGAGCCGGGCGTCGCGTCGCTGTATCAGCACGTGCCGTTCGCGCAGGATGCCGCGTACCTCGCGATCGGCGAGCGGACGAATGCGAACGGATCCAAGGCGTTCCGCGAGGCCATGCTCGAGGGGCGGTGGGACGACTGCGTCGAGATCGCGCGCGGGCAGATCCGCGTCGGCGCGCACCTGCTGGACGTCTGCGTGGACTACGTCGGCCGCGACGGCGTGGCC
>JASBUD010000038.1 GCA_030148105.1 Microbacterium sp.
GCTCGCCCTACACTGGCCGTATGCCGCAGACCGTCTCGTTCACCAAAGGTCACGGCACCGGGAACGATTTCGTCGTGATCCCCGACGCGGACAGCACGCTCGACCTGAGCGATGACCAGGTCGCCGTGCTCTGCGATCGCCGGTTCGGCATCGGCGCGGACGGCATCCTGCGGGTCGTCCGCTCGGCTGCGCTGGCCGAGACGTCCTCTGGGGGCACGCGCGACCACGCGGAAGCAGCGGTCGCGGCGGGCGCCGAATGGTTCATGGACTACCGCAACGCGGACGGGTCTGCGGCCGAGATGTGCGGGAACGGCATCCGCGTGTTCGCCCGCTACCTCGCCGATGCCGGGCTCGCCCCGATCGATCACGCCCCGGTGCGGATCGGGACGCGCGCGGGCATCAAGTCCGTCACCCGGAGCGAGCTGGGGTTCGAGGTGGACCTGGGCGCATGGCGCGTCGAGGACGCGGAGGTGCTCGTGCGCGCGAAAGGACTCGACGTGCCGCGGCCCGGCCTCGGGATCGATGTGGGCAACCCGCATGTCGTCGTCGCGCTGCCGCACGACGGCGAGCTCGACGCACTGGATTTGACCGTCCGTCCCCAGCTGCACCCTGAGCCGGCGCAAGGCGCGAACATCGAATTCGTGGTGCCGAGCGATCCCCTGGTGCGCGAAGGCGTGGGCTCGATCCGGATGCGGGTCTTCGAGCGCGGTGTGGGGGAGACGCTGAGCTGCGGCACGGGCGTGGCCGCGTCCGCGCTGGCCGTCCGCGACTGGGCCGGCGTCGCCGCGCCCGACCGCTGGTCGGTCGAGGTGCCGGGCGGTGTGCTGGGCGTGCGGATGGTCCCGGTGGCGGGCGAGCTGCACGTGCTGCTGTCCGGGCCCGCGACCCTCGTCTACTCCGGCGAGGTCGCGCTGGCCTGACCGCCGATCAGATCACGTCGATCTCGCTCGTCGGCGGAGAGCCGTGTCGGCGTACCTTGATCACGCGGAATCCGCGCGCCGTAGCCGTTCTGTGCACGCTGAAGCCCGGCGTGAAGGACGCTGCCAGCCAGCGCTGCAGCGAATCGGATCCGAGGTTGCGCTGCACGACGAGCCACGCGTCGGAGCGCTCGTCCAGGCGCGGGATCCACCGCTCGAGAAGGCCGTGCAGTTCGTTCTTACCCACCCGGATCGGGGGATTGGAGCGGATCGTCCGGAACGTGACGTCCTCGGGAACATCGTCGGGGCGCACAGCGTTGACGTTCACGAGACCGAGGTCGTGGGCGTTCCGTCTGACGAGGTCGAGCGCCCGGTCGTTGACATCGACCGCCCACACCGTCGCGTGCGGCGCTTGCATCGCCAGCGACAGCGCGATCGGACCCCATCCGCTGCCCAGGTCGAGCAGGTGACCGCCGGGCGGGGGCGGAGGGGTGTTGGCCAGAAGGACGGCGGTGCCGGAGTCCACGTGATCGGGGCTGAACACCCCGCCCGCGGTGGTGAGCTCCACCTCGGCACCCGCGAGGGTCGCACGGATGCGGCGGAGGTTCTCTGCACTCGCCGGCGACGCGCTGAAGTAGTGGTCCCCCGACATGCTTGCGAGCGTAGCGGAGAGAGCACCCGGGGGAGCAAGAGCTAGAGTTTACGGGCATCACGGAAGGAACCCATGACGGACACCACGAAATCGGACGCTGTGCAGGTCGACGAGGCGGTCGACCCGGTGCAGCGCGTCCTCGACCGAGCGCAGTCCCACGCGGGCGTCCGCGTTTTCGGTGCCGCTCAGGCGCTGCAGGACACCGCGACCGCGACCTCGTCCGACACGGACGGAGAGCAGTGGGACCGCGAGGAGCGCGCGGCCCTGCGTCGGGTGCCGGGGCTGTCCACCGAGCTCGAGGACGTCACCGAGGTCGACTACCGGCAGCTGCGCCTCGAGAACGTCGTGCTCGTAGGCGTCCATCCGCAGGGCGAGCAGGAGGACGCGGAGAACTCCCTGCGCGAACTCGCGGCTCTCGCCGAGACCGCCGGCGCCGTCGTGCTCGACGGTGTCATGCAGCGCCGACCGCACCCGGACCCGGCCACGTACGTCGGGCGCGGCAAGGCGGCGGAACTGCGGGACATCGTCGCCGCGGTGGGTGCGGACACCGTGATCGCCGACACCGAACTCGCGCCGAGCCAGCGTCGCGCGCTCGAGGACGTTGTGAAGGTCAAGGTGATCGACCGCACGACGGTGATCCTCGACATCTTCAGCCAGCACGCGAAGAGCCGCGAGGGGAAGGCCCAGGTCGAGCTCGCCCAGCTCGAATACCTGCTGCCGCGCCTGCGCGGCTGGGGTGACTCGATGAGCCGCCAGGCCGGTGGCCAGGTGGGCGCGGGCGGCGCGGGAATGGGTTCACGCGGTCCCGGTGAGACGAAGATCGAGCTCGACCGCCGGCGGATCCGCACCAAAATGGCCCTGCTGCGCCGACAGATCCGTGATTTCGCTCCCGCACGCGATGCCAAACGCGCCGAGCGCAAACGCCACACGATCCCCTCGGTCGCGATCGCCGGGTACACCAACGCCGGCAAGTCCAGCCTGCTGAACCGTCTCACCAGCGCGGGAGTCCTCGTCGAGAACGCCCTGTTCGCGACGCTCGATGCGACGGTGCGCCGTGCCGCGGCATCCGACGGACGCGTCTACACGCTCACCGACACGGTCGGCTTCGTCCGCAATCTGCCGCACCAGCTCGTCGAGGCCTTCCGGTCGACCCTCGAGGAAGTCGGCGAGGCGGACGTGATCGTCCACGTCGTGGATGCCGCGCACCCCGATCCCGCCGCGCAGCTGCAGACGGTCCGCGATGTGATCGGCGACGTCGGTGCGCGCGACATCACCGAGATCGTCGTCTTCAACAAGGCCGACCTCGTCGACGAGGACACCCGCCTCGTGCTGCGTGGACTCGAGCCGCGTGCTCTGTTCGCCTCGTCGCGCACCGGTGAGGGCATCGATGAGCTGCGCGCGGCGATCGAGGCGGCGCTGCCGCTGCCGGCGGTGGAGATCCGTGCGCTCGTGCCCTACGACCGCGGCGACCTGGTGTCGGCGGCGCACGAGAGCGGCATCATCGTCTCCGAGACGCACGAGGAGGGCGGTACGGCCCTGCACGCGCACGTGTCCGAGCGTCTGGCGGCGGAGCTCGCGGCGTTCGCGCTCTGACCCGTCAGTCCAGCTCGAGCCGCGCGACCCCGGGCGTGTCGAACCCGAAGACGGCGCCGAGGAACGCCAGCTCACTCTCGAGAGCCCGGATGACGTTCTCCGCCCGCCGGAACCCGTGACCCTCGCCCTCGAACAGGATGTACGCGTGTGGAACCTCGTGCGCGCGCAGAGCGTCGCGGATCGCCTCGGCTTGCGCGGGCGGAACCACCGGGTCCTCGTCCCCCTGCAGGAGCAACAGGGGGACACGGAACCGCTCGGGTCTGCTCAGCGGTGAGCGCTGGATGTACAGCTGTTCCGCCTCGGGAAGCGGGCCGATGAGTCCGTCCAGGTAGCGCGCCTCGAAGTCGTGCGTGTCGGTCGCGAGCGTCCGGGCATCGCCGACGCCGTAGCGCGAGATCCCGGCCGCGAACGTGTCGGTGCTCACGAGGGCGGCGAGCACCGTCCAGCCGCCGGCGGACCCGCCGGCCACCGCCATCCGGCGTGCGTCGGCGGCTCCGGTCGCTGCGAGGCCGTGGGCAGCGGCGGCGACGTCCTGGACGTCCACGACGCCCCACTGCCCTCGCAGCCGTTCCCGATATGCCCGCCCGTAGCCGCTGGAGCCCCCGTAGTTCACGTCCAGCACGCCGATTCCCCGGCTGGTGAAGTACGCGATCCGCCCGGATGCCGCACCCCCACGGTGCGCGGTCGGTCCGCCGTGCACGAGCACGACGTACGGCGGGCGTTCGTCCTCGGATGCCTGGACGCCGGGGTTCCTCGGCGGGTAGTCGAACGCGTGGACGGGGCCGGTCGGCCCGTCGAACGTCACGGGGCGGGGGCGCGGCATCCATTCGCCGGCCCACTCCGGTGCGCCGCCGTGGACGAGGAGGCCGCCCGACGGATCGTCGACGTCGATGATCCGCAGCTCGCTCGGCGCGGTGGCCGAGGAGCCGGAGACGAGCACGCGCGATCCGCGGACGTCCTCGACGCACACCTCTGAGGTGAGGGATGCCGCGAGCTCGCGCACCGTCCCGTCGGCGTCGATGAGCACGAGGGAATCGTCGCCGTGCGTGCGCACCGCCACGACGCGGCCACCCTCGACGGGGGTGAACCAGCGCGTGCCCAGTACCCAGATCGGTCCGCCGGTGTCCGCATCTGCGGGCGCCACGGGCCGCCGAGGCAGGTCCGCCGACAGGTGCTCGCGCCACAGGTTCCAGCGGCCCGAGGTGTCGTCGGCGTACAGCAGGTCGTCATCGCCGACCCACACGGGCTGCACGGGCGAGCTCGAACCTCCCGCGATCGTCGCCCACTCGGCGACGACGCCGTCATCCAGGCGGCCCACGCGGACTTCGGACGCGTCCCACGGCATATTCGGATGGTTCCACGCGATCCACGCGATGTGGCGCCCGCTGGGGGACAGCGCCGGGTGCGCGACGAAGTCGCTGTCGGCGACGATCTCGGTCGGTCCGGAACCGTCCGTCGGGATCGCGACGATCGCGCGAGTCGGCACCGGGCGGCCGTCGTGGGTCTCGCGGACGGCGAGGAGCGTGCCGTCCTGCCACGACAATCCGCCGTAGCGGTCGCCGGTGCCCGCGGGAGTGAGCGGTCGCGGCTCCTGGCCCGCCGACAGCGCGTAGACGCGCTGATCGGATCGCTCCACGAACAGCAGGACACCGTCCGGCGTCGCCGTCCACGCGCCGCCACCGTACTCGTGCACGCGGGACCTCGCGCTCCACGGTGCGGGCAGGACGTCCACGACCGCACCGGACGCATCGCGGCGGCGGACACCCGTGCGCCCGCCCTGGTCCGCGATGCCTTCGCCCCACCACACGTCCGCGCCGACGAAGCGTGCACCGTCGATGCGGGGCGTCGCGGCCGACACCTCGGCGGCGGTCAGCGGAGAGGGCCAGGATCCGTAGGGGAGGGTCTGGGTCATGCCTCCACCGTAGGCCGGTATCCGCGCCGGCTGCAGGTCCCGATGCGCAGCGGGCGAGTCCGGTGCCGACACAGACCGCAACACGGCCTCGCGGCGCGTTTCCCGATCCGATACGGTCGAGCATCATCGCCCGGCACCGCCCGGGCTGGAGCGACAGCCGAGCCCGGCACCCGCCCGCGACGCAGACGCGCCCGTGCGCGTATCGCGGCCGTCCGGCCCACCGACTCGATCTGAAACGCCCATGACTTTCGACCTCACTGCACCCGCGCCCACCGGCAGCGCGCCCGTGGTGCCCTTCTCCTTCGAGCTCTACCCGCCCCGGACCGATGCCCGCGAGGCGGCCCTGCACGAAACGATCCGGCAGCTCGCCGCGGTCGGCCCGCGGTTCATCTCCGTCACGTACGGCGCGGGCGGGTCCACCGGCGGGCGCTCGCTCGAGGTCCTGAAGCACATCCGCCGAGAGACGGACGTCGAGCCGCTCGCCCACCTGACGTGCGTCGGCAACACCTACGAAGGGGCGACCGCGCTCATCCGCGAATTCCTGGATGCCGGCATCCTGAGCTTCCTCGCCCTGCGCGGCGATCCGCCCGCCGGCGCGGCCGAGGGCGACGAGTTCCTCGGCGATCTCGAGAGCGCCGCCCAGCTGACGCAGCTCATCGGGCGCGTCCAGGCGGAGCGTTCGCCGTACACCGAGTACGGCATCCCGGGGCTGCCGGGTGCGGTCGGCGTCAACCGCCGCCGGCCCGCGCAGGTCGCGGTAGCCGCGTTCCCGAACGGGCACCCGCGCTCCCGGCATCCGCGTGAGCACATCGACGCGCTGGTCGCGAAAGAAGCGGCCGGTGCGACGCTCGCGATCACGCAGCTCTTCTTCGACGCGGAGGACTACCTCCGCTTCGTCGATGAGGCGCGCGACGCGGGGGTCACGATGCCGATCCTCCCCGGCATCATGCCGATCACCTCTCCGGCGCGTCTGAACCGCGTTCTCGAACTGACCGGCGAAGCGCGGCCGCGCGCGCTCGCGGAAGCGCTCGCACGGGAGAGCACCCCGCAGGATCAGGCACGGATCGGCATCTCCCACGCCGCCGAGCTCGCCCGCGAGGTGTCAGACCACGGCGCGCCCGGCGTCCACCTGTACGCGTTCAACAACCACGAGACCGTGCTGGCCGTGCTGCGCGAAGCCGACCTGCTGGCCACGAGCCCTGTGGGCCGCCGCACGATGACGCCGCACGGATGACATCGCGGCTCGGTGTCAGGCCGGCACGATCGCGTGTGAACTGACGACGACCGGTTCGATCACCGTGCCGTGGTCGGGCCGTCGGTCACGACCGTCGTGTCTGTCACGTCCGCAGGGCCGACGGTGTCAGATGCGGGGGACAGGTCGTCCGCGGCAGCGGGAACGACCGCGTCGTCCCGCCGCTGCAGAAGTTCGAGGGTCCAGCCGACCACGAGTGCGACGACCACGACGAGGAGGATGTCGCCGACCGTGAGCGGACGCAGCGCGAACAGCCACAGCACGGCGAGGACGGCGATGATCGTGCGCACGAGAACCCGGTAGCGGCCGAGCCACGCTCCGAAGGCCCCGGTGTCCAGGCCCCGCGCCGCCAACTGCCGGCGGGCGGACCCGTTGAGCGCCTCCGCGGTCGAGCGGACGCTGCGCGCGGGCTTCGAGCGGCCCATGAGCCATCCCACCAGGGCGATCAGTGCGCCCAGGAGCACGCCGACGAGCGCGGTCTGCTGCATCGCGCCGACCATGCGCTGGTAGATCGCGTCCAGCGCCGCCGGTGAGAGATCCAGGTCGCCCGCGACGGTGGCCACCACCGCCGTGCCGACCGACAGGCCGGCCACGAGCGTGGCCGCGCCGATCGCGAAGCCGATGCCGGAGCCCAGGATCGCCGTGCTGCGTCGCCGGGCGATGAGGAAGCCGAGGCCGAAGAGCGCGAGGGTGATGAACGGCAGCCACCAGCCGAGGGCGGTGGTCAG